>DASWYF010000013.1 GCA_036405135.1 Verrucomicrobiia bacterium
ACAGAGACTCCGAAGCAAAAATCTTACTTCGCACATCTCCTGATGGCCTCATAAGGAATTGCCAAAACGATTCCATCGAACCATTGGCTTGAGGATTTTCGACCGCCTGTTCCCTAACTCGAAACTTCAAACTAGGAACCAGAAACCGGCCTCCGGCCTCTCCTTTACCAGCAGCGAGCTGCCAGCACCTAAACTCATCTCATATTTCCCTCAAGAAAACCACCTCTTTTCACTAAAATTTGTGATGAAAACCCAACCTTTTCGACACCAAGAACATCCAAAAATCACAACTTACGTAACTCGCATTTCTAAAACCGTTTCCCTCGTATCCCTTATGTGTCGTTTGTGCTTTCTTGTGGCTATTTTCCCTCTGAAAACTGAACACTTGAAACTCTTTCACCCGCATCTTATTCATTAGCTTACATCACCATCATGAGTTCCGGAGTCCATCCCGTCATTTTGATCTCGGTCATTGGTGCCTTGGCTGCACTGATCGCTCTCGTGTTCGCCTGCAAAGTGAAGAACAGGCTGGGTACCGCCATGTTGATCGTGCTCGCAATGGTGTTTATCACGCCTTCCGTGTTTGTCTTCCTGGCCTTCCATCCTGAACTTGTGGATGCCCGCTTTCGCACCTACAAGAGATTTCACAGCGATATCCAAGTAGGCATGACTCGCGAACAAGTGATTGCTGTGATGGAACAACGTTATCCCGCCAATGGCCCGCGCCAACGTCCCAAGATCATGGATGACACGTCAACAAGGCTGGGCTTCTTCATGAACCCCGAGACCTCCCGGGAACCGAACTGCGAAGGCATATTCGTGACGCTGGAAAACGGCAAAGTTGCCGAGATCATATATTCAAGAGATTGACCCTTTCTCGTAGCGCAGGCTGGCAGCCTGCTGTGTCCCGCGATTGCGGTGATGTCGCCGACTCGCAGTCGGCAGGCTAGGTCATACGAAACGCCTCATTGAATTTATTGCGGTTTGCCCCGTGCCCCAATCGGGGCACCGTCCCAAAGCCCAATGTTGTTCCGCACCCAGCGGAACTACGTTGGGTAAACAGTCGAAAAATTTCTCAACCACAACGTGGTTGCGTCTCATTTTCTCTATGGCTTAATACCATTTATCAACGAGACACGTGAGATCGTCATGAATTCTTTGACCCAATCACCACCGCCTTTACCCGGTGATGTTACCACGCGCGTGAAGGCCATCCTGCGATCTCACTGGCTGGGGTTCCTCTTCCTCATCCCATTCCCCGTCATGCTGCTCATCCACCGCCTGTTGGGCTACTCCGATGCCCTCATGGTCGCGACCCCGCCGGGCGAGATTGCGGCCCACACCTACAACCTCATCATGGTGCTCGTCTTTTATTTTGGCCTCACCGCCTTCATCGCGCAGACCATGATTGTTGCTGTTAAAGAAAGAAGATGGCTGCTGATGAAACTGGGATGTCTGGGGCTCTACATAGGTGTTCTGCTCTGGGCTTGATCGGCAGATTGGTTAGAGCCTGTCATGAACTTTAGAGGAGAAAAGCGTGTGAAAAAGTTCGAGGATATAGCACCCTCGCCCCTCGGAGGGGAGAGGGCCGGGGTGAGGGGTGCCAGCGTTTTCATCAATAAACACAGCCTGATCCTGCATAGGGGCACCCCTCATCCTCATTCCTTCTCCCCTCCGAGGGGAGAAGGATGTAAGCGGCCAACCCCTCCTGCCCATCAGCAGTTTCTACGGCTTTGCTCCAAATTAGTTCATGACAGATTCTAGAGTGGAGACATGTCACTATGAGCCTGAAAAACCTTTTCGGAAACACCCGCACCGTAAAAATATTTGGTGCTAAAGATCACCTCGTCATCATCGAAGGCGGCATCCCATCCGATGCCGGGGATGAATTGAACTCCCTGACTAATCCCATTTTGCAAGAGCACGGTTACTTCGGCGTATTGCAAATTTCATCACCGGACAACCCCGGCCTTAATATCCACCCCATCTACGACGGCAACTGGTCCTTCGCCATCTCCCCGGTGGCAGAAGATGGGCCCATGCCCGAGTGGCCCATTCGGAGAAGCTGGGGCACCGTCAATTCCCATTCCGAGACCTTGGAGATCGACGTGCCGAAAAGCGCCCAGCTTACGGTGCTGCCACCTTTTGAAAGCCAGCCAAAACCTGACGCTGAATAATCGCCAACTTGAATCTCTGTATTCATCATTTGCCATGAAGACTATACCTCAGAATGCTTAAAGAGGGTTTTTATGCCTTGTGAGATTTGCCAAAATTTTCCGGTTCGGACATCTAACTTTCAAGAGATAGAAACCAATGTTTCACGGTTCGCGACTTTATATCGCTGTTTGAAGTGTGGAGCGTTTTTTGAACTTTATGAAATTGAGCGAAGGGTTTGTTGTGCCTCGCTGGCTGAACTTAAGCCCCATTATCCTGAATTGAAGAAGCTGAAAGATTGTTAACCGTCCGGCCTTCTGTCTAGGAAGCATTAAACCGCACCATCCCATGCCCATATTCCACGTTTACCTGAGCGGCAAGAAACTCACTACTGCGGGCGTAGGTTCTTCCGGTGCTTTGATTGCTAACGTCACCTGGGTGCGCCGCGCCGCTTTGGCTGCGAAAGGTGAAGGTATTGAAGAACTGGATATCACTGTGGGCGGCTTGATAACCCCGGATGACAAATCAGTCCGCTGGGTGGAACGTGATCTCAAAGTAGGTGACGAGATCCGCATCCGCATAAGTGACAAGGGCAAGATTGATCGCCTCGCGTTCGCAAAGTAAAAGATTTTAAGAAGGATATCGCCGCCCAAAAACGTTATGTGCGGCAAATGGCTAAAAAGTTGGGCTGGAGGATTCAGACTAAAAGTTAAGACTTCGTCCGGCTTCTGAACTCCTTATATGTTGAGAAACTGTTTGCTCATGGCTGGTTTGGCCATAAGCTCGCTTCTTTTCAAATCCGTATCACCTTCAAGCCTGGTACCCGTTCGAAATCATTATCGGCGGTCACAATGGATGCGTTAGCGGCCAGGCATTGCGCCGCGATGAGCGAATCTCCGAACTTCATCGTCAATCCGGCTTTGGTCATGGCCTCGGCCAATGAGGCCCAAGCCAAGGCTGCCTCAGTGTTAAAATCCACGATTCCCAACGGCAAGATTTGACGGGCCATGAACCGTTTCGCGCGATTCTTGGCCCGTAAATGAGTAGCTCCCTCAATACCCCGGACATATTCCGCCAAAGCGATGGCTGGAACTCGCACTTTTCCCAAAGTGCGCAAGCGATGAAAGTTTTTCTCAAAGCGGATGAGGACGCTCGTATCAAGGAAAGCGATCATGCGTGAACACTTTGTTGGAAGCTTCAATCCCTTTTTCGATTGCCTGTGCTTCTTCTTCCGTCAACCAGTCTTCCTTGTGCTTTTCCAATTCATCCCAATCCACTTCGCCATGTGGGACACGCTTGAGTTCGTAAGCCGGTTTTCCATGCTCGGTGATGATCACCGTCTCCCCCGCGTCAGCGGCTTCAAGCAGCTTCTTGGGATTCCGCAATTCTGTCAGCGTGGCATTCATCTCTGTATAAAATACATATTTTACACATTTTTGGCAATCGCCTGTTTCGAGCTTTGGTGAAAGGCTTGCTTCACTCCTTTCCCATTTACAAAATCCCCCCGCCTGCTTCTCTTGGCGGCGGTAACGGATTCAACCAATCCTCCAATCCCATCTATGGAAGACGCAAAAAAACTCGTCATCGATTTCTTCATCTCCTACGGGTTCCAGATCATCGGCGCCCTCCTTATCATGGGCCTCGGTGTCTTGCTGGCCAAATACCTGGGTCGCATCCTGGAAGAAGCCCTCACCAAGAAGGGCATGGAGCCGCCCCTGCGCTCCCTCATCATCAAAGGCGTCAAAATCCTCATCTTCGCCTTCACCGCCGTCCTGGCGCTGGAGAAGTTCGGTGTCCCCATCGCCCCCATGGTCGCCGGTATCGGTGTCGCCGGTGTGGGCATCGGCCTTGCTATGCAAGGTGTGCTCGGCAACATCGTCGCCGGCCTCACCATCATCTTCACCAAACCCTTCCGCATCGGCGAGTGGGTGGAGATGCTCGGTGAGCACGGCGAGGTGGCCTCCATCGAACTCTTCACCACCACCCTGACGCATCCCGACCGCTCCCGCGTCATCATCCCGAACCGCAAGATCGTCGGCGAGATACTCCACAACCACGGCGCGATCCGGCAGCTCGACCTCTCCGTGGGCGTGGCTTATGCCACCGACCTCAACGCCGCCATCGCCGCCGTGCGCCGCGTCCTGGAAGCCAATCCGCGCGTGTTGAAAGACCCCGCTCCCGTGGTCGGCGTCAGTTCACTCGGGGATTCCGCCATCAATATCGTCGTGAAACCATGGGTCTCCGTCGCCAACTACGTCGCCGCCGGTGCCGAGCTCAATCTCGCCATCGTCGAAGAATTCCGCCGCAGCAACATTTCCATCCCGTTCCCCCAACGCGAAATCCGCATCCTCAAAGACCCCGAAGCCCCCGTAGAACTGGCCACCTCCTCCCACGGGCGATAGAAGACGTTGAGCGTAGCCGTGAGCTTCCTCCTTCTCCCCTTGGAGGGGAGAAGGATTGAGGATGAGGGGTGCCGGGACTTTCGAGGTTCGAAGTTGGGCGTTGGATGTTCGATGTTTCCTTATCAATGGCTCGCCGGTGCAACCGGCCCGGCGGTTTTTGCTGGTTTCCCCTTTGCAAATCTTGCACAGTGGTTCCGCCAAGCATGCCAGAAGCCGTCTCAACACTGCCTGCTGCCGAAGCCACGCCCAGCCGATTGGCGGGCGATGGTGCCCGTTTGCTCGTGGTGGACGATGACTGTATGAACAGCGCGCTCCTCAGCGAACGCCTGCACACGGAAGGTTACGTAGTCGAAGTCGCCAACGACGGCCGCTCCGCCTTGGAAAAGCTCGCCAGCGGAACCTACGATCTCGTCCTGCTCGACATCGTCATGCCGGACATGGACGGCTACGACGTCCTCAAAAAGCTGAAGGCCGATTCCAAGCTGCACGACATTCCCGTCATCATGATCTCCGGCCTCGATGACCTGAACAGCGTCGCTCGCTGCATTGAGATCGGCGCAGATGATTACCTGCCCAAGCCCTACAAACCAGTTCTGCTTCAAGCCCGCATCAACGCCTGCTTGGAGAAAAAGCAACTGCGCGAACAAGAGCAGGCCATGTATCGCGCCCTCGTCGAGAGCCAGAAACACCTCGCCGCCGAACTGAACGAAGCCGCCGATTACGTCATCTCCCTTTTACCACCGCCGCTCACGGGTGAAGTCACCACCGAATGGTGCTTCATCCCGTCTACGCAGTTGGGTGGCGATTCCTTCGGCTACCATTGGCTGGATGAAGACAACCTCGCCATTTACCTGCTCGATGTCTGCGGCCATGGCGTCGGTGCCGCCTTGCTCTCCATCTCCGCCATGAACGTGCTTCGCGCACAATCCCTGGCGAACACCGATTTTCGCGACCCTGCCCAAGTCCTGATGCGCCTGAATGAGACCTTCCAGATGGACCGGCAGAACAACATGTACTTCACCATCTGGTACGGCGTCTTCGATAAAAAGAAGCGCGAGATATCCTACGCACGCGGCGGCCATCCGCCCGCCGTGCTCGTGACCGGCCAGACGGCAGAGACCTCGGAACGCATCGAGCTCAAATCTCCCGGCCTCGTCGTCGGCACCATGCCCGGCGTCATCTATCGCAGCAAGCGCCAGCCCGTCGGCAAGTCTGCCGAGATATACCTGTTCAGCGATGGCGTGTATGAGCTCACCAATCCCACCGGTGAGATGTGGGATTACCAGTTGTTCCTGAACACGCTTACGGAACCGGTGCCGGAAGGCCAGACGCGCATGGGTCACATCGTCGCGTCCGCCAAGGCGTTCCACGGCTCAGGCAATTTTGAAGATGACTATTCGCTCGTGCGGATCGTCCTGTGATCTTTTTCTAACAACGTGAACCCGGCTTGCGATTCGCAGCTTGATTCAGCAGCCACTGCGGCTAGACTGAAGCCAGTTCAAGCGCAGATACCGCAATCCCAATTTTTGCTGAAGAAAGGTTTTGGTGGTTATGGAGCTGACTGTAGATACATTAGAGGGTGGCGTCCGTTGCATCCGTCTTTCCGGGCGCATGGACCTCAAGGGCACTCAATCCATTGAAGCCCGCTTCAATGCCGAGACCGGTGCGCTCAAACAATCCGTCATCGTGGACATGGCGGCCGTCAATTTCATTGCCTCCATCGGCATTCGCCTCCTCCTCGCGAACATCAAGCAGCTCAATCCTGCTGGTGCCAAGATCATCTTCTGCCGTCCGCAAAAGCTCGTTGAGGACGTGCTCCGGTTGTCGGGCCTGGATGCCGTGGCCGAGATCGCCGCAGACGAAGTGGAAGCGGTCAACATCTTGAAGGGAGCCTAAACACCACGGACCACCCACCTATGAGCGCCTCTGTCCAAATCACCCTTCAGAACAATCCCGACGAACTACAGCGTCTGAACGAATTGGTCGCGCAATTCGGTGCGGATAATAATTTCACCGTGCAGGAGGAATACGCCGTCTTCCTCTGCCTGGAAGAGCTCTGCACCAACATCATCAACTACGCCTGGCCGAACGGTGGCGATCACACTTTCGATGTCCGCCTCACCGTCGATGATGTCGCCATCAAGCTCGAGTTCCAGGATGGTGGCGTGCCTTTTGATCCCACCAAGTATCAGACACACGATATCTCCAAACCTTTGCAAGACCGTCCTGTGGGCGGTCTGGGCATCCATCTCGTGCGTCAGCAAAGCAGCGAGATGTTCTACGAACGCATGGACGAGAAAAACGTCCTCTTCGTTAAGATCAAACGCGGTCAGGGCTGATCCAGCGGCCGGTCTTTTTTTACACACCTTCCCGAAACCGTTAACCGGGCGTTTCCCAGTTAATCTTTCTTCAGAATTGCACGCTTGGCGCGTCCGCCAGAAAGGACGATGCTTGGCCGCGTGAACATCTTGGTCGTTGAGGATGACGCGAAAACCGCGCAAGCCATCCGCCGCGGACTGGACGCCGAGGGCTACGACACCTTTGTCGCCCGCACTGGCGACGAAGGCTGGTCTCACTTGAAGTCCGCCACCTTCGATCTGGTGGTGCTCGACTGGATGCTGCCCGGTCGCGACGGGATTGAGATTCTCAAAGCCCTGCGTACCCGTGGTGCTAAACCTCCCGTCCTGCTCCTCACCGCGCGCGATGCCGTGGAGGACCGTGTGCTCGGCCTCGACAGCGGCGCGGATGACTACCTCGTCAAACCCTTTGCCTTCGCCGAGTTGCTCGCCCGGATGCGCGTCTTGCTGCGTCGCACAGTGCCGGATGAGCTGTTGCGCCGGCAGGTCGGCGACCTCGTGCTCGATCTCCAGTCGCGCCGTGCCTGGCGCACCGGCCAGGAGATAGATCTCACGCCGCGTGAGTTCGATCTCCTGGTATACCTTATGCGCTACGAGGGCCAGGTAGTGACCCGCCAGATGCTCGCGCAGGAGGTCTGGCGCGAACCGAACCGCGCCACCACGCTGGATAATGTCATCGATGTCCACCTCGCCCACCTGCGCAAAAAGCTGGATGAAGGCCGCCGCCACAAGCTGGTCCAGACCGTGCGCGGCGTGGGCTTCATTTTGCGGGAGGAGCGAACGGCGTGAACGGCAGGTGGCAACGCCAATCCTTGAAGCTCCGTCTGGCCGTCTGGTTCACGGCGGTCGCCAGCCTCATCATGCTGGCCCTGACACCCGCCGTTTACATCCTGATCGAACGCCGCCTCCATGCCGAACTCGACCGTCAGTTGCAGGTAGATTGGAACCTGATCGCCGCCCATTTGGAACAGAGCGCCGACGGGCGCATCCAGTGGAAGAAAAGCAGTCCCTCCACCCCCAACAGTCCGGGTTACGCGGAGACATGGTTTGATGTCTGGGCGCATGGGAAGGATTTGCTCAGTCATTGGCCGGTGAATGGGGTCCGGGTCACGCAACCACCGGTTGCTTCTGCCGCCGGATCGCCGCTTTTCCTTAACCTGACGGTGGACCGGCGTATACCCGCTCGGGCCTATCAACGTGCTACCCATCTCGACGGGCGCGAGGTCACCGTGCGCGTTTTCCGGGATGAATCAGGTCTGCGCCGTGCCTTGCGGGAGATCCTTGCCGGCTTGTTCCTGGGCATCCCTTTGGCTGCCGCGCTTGCCGCTGTGGGCGGATACTGGATGGCCGGCCGCACTTTGAAACCCATCAGTGCCATGGCCGAGCAAGCCCGCCAGATCACCTCAGAATCATTAAGCCGCCGTCTGCCCAATCCGAATCCACACGATGAACTCGGGCAGATGGCCAACGTTTTCAACGAAACCTTTCAACGGCTTGAAGCCTCCTTCGAGTCCCTCAAACGCTTCACGGCGGATGCTTCCCACGAACTGCGCACCCCGCTCACTGCCCTGCGCACTGTAGGCGAGGTCGCCTTGCGTGAAAAAGGGGATACGAAGGCCCTGCGCGATACCATCGGCAGCATGTTGGAGGAGGCCCAGCGTCTGAATGACCTCATCGACACCATGCTGCTGCTCGCCCGCGCCGAGAGTGGCCGGGTCACCGTGCCGTTCGCGCCGGTGAATCTGGCGAGTTTTCTCCAGGAAATCAGCGACAGCGTGGAAGTGCTTGCCACCGAGAAGAAACAGCGCATCGAGCTTTCCGGTGAATCCGGTTTGACCGTCTCCACCGCCCAATTGCTGTTACGTCCTGCTGTGTTGAATGTCCTCCACAACGCCATCCGCTACAGCCCGCCTGGCACGCGCATCTTGATGCGCTGGTTCACGGAGGGGGACCATGCCGTGGTGGAGGTGGCGGATGAAGGTCCGGGCATCGCCCCGGAGCATCGCGAGAAAATTTTCGAACGGTTCTACCGCATCGACAAGGCCCGCTCCCGGGCCGATGGCGGTGCCGGTTTGGGGCTCGCCATCGCCAAGCTCTCCGTCGGGCAACTCGGTGGCCGGATCGAGTTGCTGACTGAAGTGGGGCAGGGCAGCCGCTTTCAGATCTTCCTTCCGCTTCGGCGACCAGACTGATTCTTAAGAAATCTTCAGGATTTCTTCATCGTGCGGACAATCCTCCGTACGGACCATCCCTGCGATCATTGTAACCGAAGTTTGCAGTTCAACCGTCTTTGTAGCCAATGAACGTGGTCCAACTTGCCCTGCGCCGTCCTTTGAGCATGCTTGTGCTCGTCATCGCCATTTCCTTGGGCGGCTTTTTGGCCCTCCAAAGGATGGACCGGGACATCTTTCCGCCGCTCGGCATCCCGACCATCTACGTAGCCCAGCCTTATGGCGGCATGGACCCGGCCCAAATGGAGGGCTACCTGACCTACCGTTACGAGTATCACTTCCTCTACATCGCGGGCATCGAACATGTGGAGTCCAAGTCCATTCAGGGCGCTTCCATCATGAAGCTCCAGTTCCATCCGGGCACGGACATGAGCCAGGCCATGTCCGAGACCGTTGCCCAGGTGAACCGCTCCCGCGCCTTCATGCCGCCGGGCACGGTCGCCCCGTTCATCATGCGTTTCGATGCTGGCAGTGTGGCGGTCGGTTACCTCGTGTTCTCCACGGAAGACCCGAACATCACGCTCAACCAGATGCAGGATCAGGCGCTCAACCGCGTCCGCCCTGCCTTCGCCACTTTGCCCGGTGTCTCCGCACCACCTCCTTTCGGTGGCAGTTCCCGCGCCATCACGGTGAACGTGAACCCAGACCGCATGCGCGCCTATGGCCTGTCGCCCGATGACATCGTGAAGGCGCTCTCGCAGGGCAATACCATCAGCCCCTCGGGCAATATCAATCTGGACGGCAAATACCCTATCGTGGCGGCCAACGCCATCGTCTCGAACGTCAAGGATCTCGAAGGCGTGCCCCTCAAGCGCACGGCCACCGGCTCCGTCTTTGTGCGGGATGTCGCCACGGTGACGGATGCGGCGGATGTCACCACCGCCTATGCGCTCGCGGATGGCAAACGCTCCGTCTATCTCCCCGTCACCAAACGTGCCGATGCCTCCACGGTGGACGTGGTGGACCTCGTCAAAAAGAACATCCCGGAGTTTCAGAAGCTCCTGCCGGATGGCATCAAGGTCAGCTATTCCTTCGATCAGTCACCCGTGGTCAACCGCTCCATCAAAGACCTCATGAAGGAGGGTGGGTTGGGCGCCATCCTCACGGGCCTCATGGTGCTGTTCTTTTTGCGCGACTGGCGCAGCGCCTTCATCGTCGTGGTCAATATCCCGCTTTCTCTGCTGGCGGCAGCTTTCGCCCTCTGGTTGAGCGGTGAGAACATCCACCTCATGACGCTGGGTGGCATGGCCTTGGCCGTCGGCATCCTCGTGGATGAAGCCACGGTGGCCATCGAGAACATCCATGCCCATATCGCGCGCGGCAGTCCGCTGGCGCGTGCAGCATATGAAGGCACCCGTGAGACGGCGTTGCCTCGCTTGCTGGCCATGTTGTGCATCTTGGCTGTCTTCATTCCGGCCTTCTTCATGGTCGGTGCGGCCAAGGCGTTGTTTGTTCCCATGGCCTTGGCGGTCGGTTTCTCCATGATCGCCTCCTTCATCCTCTCCAGCACGCTGGTGCCTATCCTGAGTGTCTGGTTGTTGAAAGGGCATGCCAGTGAAGTGCATGACGCTTCGTTCATCGGGAAGATGCAGAAGAATTACACGGGCCTCCTGCGCAGTGTCGTCGCGCTGCGCTGGCCGCTCGTTGTGGTCTATCTCGTGATTGCCGGCCTGGCGGTTTGGTTTATCGGTGGACGCCTCGGCACGGAGATTTTCCCCAAGACGGACACCGGCCAGTTCGCCTTGCGTTTCCGCAATCCCAGCGGCACGCAAGTGGGCATCACCGAGCAAACCGCCAAGAAGATCCTCGACACCATCGCCCGTGAGGCCGGTGGTGAGGACAAGGTGGAGATCAGCATCGGCATGGTCGGTGTGCATAATTCCAGCTTCCCGGTGAACCTTGTTCATCTCTGGAATGGTGGTCCGGAAGAAGGCTGGCTGGCCATCCAGCTCAAGCGCGATTCAGGCAAGCGCGTGGAGGAGTTCAAGGAACACCTGCGCGGCGTCTTCGCTAAGGAGTTGCCGGATGTGCGTCTCTCCTTCGAGCCGCAGGACATCGTCACGCGCGTGATGAGCTTTGGTTCGCCCACGCCTATTGAGATCGCCATCAGCGCACCTTCATTGCCGGTGGGCAAGGGCTATGCGGACAAGCTGACGGAGAGCCTCGGCAAGCTGCCGTTCCTCCGTGATGTGCAGATCGCGCAGACGCTCGATTTTCCGTCGGTGAACGTGAACATCGACCGCGAACGCGCCGGTCTTCTCGGGGTCAAAGTCGAGGATGTCACCCGTTCGCTCGTCGCCGCCACGACGTCCAGCCGGTTCACCGTGGCGAACTTCTGGGCGGACCCGAACAGCGGCATCAGCTTCAACTTGCAGGTCCAGATTCCCGAGGAACGCACGCAATCCATCGAAGACCTGAATAACATCCCCGTCACCTCCGACAACGGCGGCACGGTCTTGCTGCGCAATCTGGCCAGCATCACCCCCGGCACCTCGGTGGGCACGTATGAGCGCTACAACATGGCGCGCATCGTCAGTGTCACGGCTAACATTCACGGGACGGATCTCGGCACGGCGACCCGGGAGATCCGTAAGACGCTGGCGGAACTGAATTTTCCATCCGATGGCAAGACCAAGGTGGATGTGCGCGGTCAAGTCGTGCCGTTGGAGCAGTTGCAAGCCGGCTTCGGCACGGGCCTGGTGATCGCGGTGGTGGTCATCTTCCTGATGCTCGCGGCGAACTTTGAATCATTCCGTCTCGCCTGCGTGGTCGTCTCCACGGTTCCGGCCGTGCTCGCGGGTGTGGCGCTGACGCTGTGGCTCACGGGCACCACCTTGAACATCCAGTCCGCCATGGGCGCCATCATGTCGGTGGGCGTGGCGGTGGCGAATGCGATTCTCCTCGTCACCTTTGCCGAGCGTGCGCGCATCACGGGTGGGGATGCGCTGGCTGCCGCCATGGAAGGTGCGCGCAGCCGCTTGCGCCCGATTCTCATGACGAGTTGCGCGATGATCGCGGGCATGATCCCGCTCGCCCTGGGCTTGGGCGAAGGCGGCGATCAGACTGCACCCTTGGGCCGTGCGGTGGTGGGCGGCTTGGCCATGGCCACGCTGGCGACCTTGTTTGTGTTGCCCGCCTTCTTCGTGTTGTTCCGCAACCAGGCCAGCACGCATTCCAGCTCACTGGATCCGGATGATCCGTTGAGCGGTCATTTTGTTTCACCGGTAGGACACGACTGAGCCGCCGTCGTTGATGATGCCACGAACCAATCAACTTTTTAGGACCATGCTACGAACCTCTCAAACCATCGCCTGCGGAGTGCTCACCACTGCGCTGCTGCTCTGCACCTCCTTGCACGCTGCTACGCCGCCGGAGTTGAAATTCATCACGCCCCAGCGCGGTGACATCAACCGCTTCGTCACGCTGCCGGGCAGCATCAAGGCCAACCAGCAGGCCACGCTCTACGCGAAAGTTCCTGGTTACCTGAAGTCCATCAAGGTGGACATCGGCGACACGGTGAAAGCGGGGCAGTTGCTCGCCGAGATCGAAGTGCCCGAGCTGAGTGCCGACCTCGTCCGCGCCAAAGCCGCCGTGGCCCGCGCCGAAGCGGAGAAGGCCAAAGCTGCCACCAGTGTCACGAAAGCACGCGTGGAATTGAACGCGAGCCAGGCGGATTATGACCGCGTCAGCAAAGCGCGCAAATCCTCGCCCGACCTCATCACGCCACAAGCCCTGGATGATGCCAAAGCGCGCTTTGAGTCGGCGAAAGCCTCACTGGGCGAAGCGCAGGCAGGTGAGAACCTCGCCGCTGCCCGTTCTGGTGAAGCGCAAGCGGAGTTGAAACGCATCGAGGCCTTGCTGGCCTTCGCGCAAGTGCAGGCCCCGTTCGCGGGCACCATCACCGAACGTTTCGTGGATGCTGGCGCCTTCATCCCGGCGGCGACTTCCGGTTCGGCCGCGCGCAATGCCGCCATCCTCACGCTCATGGATTTCGACACCGTACGCGCCAGTGTGGGCGTGCCGGAATTGGAAGCCTCGTTGGTTCAGAACGGCCAGCCGGTGAAAGTCACTGTGCAAGGCGTGGCGAACCGCGTCTTCTCCGGCGTCATCACACGCCATTCTTTTGCCTTGGATGACGCCACCCGCCTGCTGCATCTGGAGACCGATTTGCCCAACGCCAGCAAGGAACTGCGCCCCGGCATGTATGCCACCATCCGTGTGGGCGTGGAGAAGCACACGAATGCACTGTTGATCCCCGCAGGCGCGCTCTTGATGGAGAAGGCTAACGCCTCGGTCTTCCAGTTCATCGACGGCAAAGCGAAAAAGACGCCTGTGAAGATTGGTTTCAATGACGGCACGAATGTGGAGATCGCCAGCGGTTTGAGCGGTGGTGAACGCGTGCTGATCTTCGGTAAGACTGCGCCAGCCGATGGCCAGCCGGTCAACGCAACGGAGGCCAAATGAAGCGCGCTTTCATAAAGGTTAGATTACTCGGCGTAGCTTTGCTGGCCATCGCCTTCGCCTTCAGTCCCTCCGCTCTGAGCGCCCAAGAAGCCGCCAGCGCGGAAATCCAGCTCGCCCAAGCGAAGAAGAAGAAAGCCAAGAGTGCGCCCAAGAAAGGGAAGGCTGCTGTACAGCAAGCCAGCAATGTGCGCGTCATCGATCTGCCCACCGTTTTGCGGCTCGCGGGAGCGCAGAATCTGGATGTGCAACTGGCCCAAGCCCAGTTGAGCGAGGCCAAGGCGAAGCATGAGATCGCCCGGCAACGCTTCTTCCCGTGGATCATGCCCGGCCTTGCCTACCGTCGCCATGACGGCCAGATCCAGGATGTCAGCGGCAATATGTTCACGGCGAGCAAACAGTCTTATAACGCTGGTGCGAATATCTCGGCTCAGTGGGAGCTGGGCGATGCTATCTATGGCCAGCTCGCCGAGAAGCAACGGGCCAAGGCGGCAGATCACCAGTTCGAAACAGCCACACAGGCCAATGTCTATCAGGCCGCCCAGGATTATTTTGAATTAGTGAAGGCCGGTGCCCAGATGGGGGTCGCACAGGAATCCATCCGCGTGGCAAATGACTACGCCAAGCAACTTGATGGCGCGGTAAAAGCCGGACTCGCCTTCAAAGGCGATCAATTGCGCGTGCAGGTGCAGGCGGAGCGTTATCAACTCTCCTTTCGACAATCACAGGAGCGTCGTCGGCTCGCGTCCGCCCGGCTGGCGCAGACGCTGAATCTCGACCCCACGATTGAACTCGCCGCCGCTGACAACGAACTCGCGCCTTTGAATCTTTTGCCTGCGAACAGCGCCTTGGCCTCACTGGTCGTCCAAGCCATGAACAACCGTCCAGAGATGAAGCGCCAGAACTCTCTGCTCGAAGCGGCCAAAGATGAAAAGCAGGGGACCAAATATGGCCCGCTGATTCCCACCGTGGGTGCGCAGATGTATCTCGGTGGCTTGGGTGGCGGTGTGAATGATAGCTGGGGCAACTTCAAAGACACGCAGGATTACCAGCTCCTTTTCGGCTGGAAGATCGGTCCCGGCGGTCTTTTTGACAAAGGCCGCATCAAGGCCAGCGAAGCCCGTCTGGAACAGGCGAAGATCCTGTCAGAAAAAGCCGGGGACGAGATTGTCCGTCAGGTCGTGGAACAACACACGCGCGTGAACTCGCTCGCCGACCAGATGAAGCTCGCTCAACAAGCCCTTGATCTTGCTGAGAAGACCGTGCAGCTCACTCGTGAACGCAAGAGCTTTGGTATCGGTGTCGTGCTGGAAAACATCCAGGCCGAGCAGGAACTCAATCGCGTTCGTAACGATTACTTCGAAGCCGTCGCCGAGCACAACAAGGCCCAATACGGTCTGGCCCGTGCCATCGGCCGCCCCACGCCTTAGCTCGCTCCAATCCACTTTCTCCGTTGCGTAAATGTCACCTGCACGCCATGCGGGTGACATTTGCCTTTTTTATTCTTGTTCTGCTGTCGGACCTTTTTCCGATGGTTTGGGTTAATCGCTGGCTCCTGTTTGAGTCGGCGAGGTCCTCATTGGGCGGGGACAGGCAGGTTCCGGAAATAACTTAGGACGAGTGTGCAAAAACCGGAACCTGCCTTTACCTTTGAACTGACTGTCACAGGTTGCACCATGTTAACAGAAACGGTCAGCATCGCTTCAGCTGGGCATCCGGCAATATCTTGTGAATCAAGAGCTTCTGCCGGTTATGTTGCCTGGCGTGAGCGTTCTGCTCAACGGCTGGGATTGTTGTATCTGCTGCGCTTGCGGGAACATCGGCGAAGCCAGGAGTTGCGCAAAAAAATGACCGTCCGAGCTTCGTAACACAAATGTAACAATTGCGTCACGGACCCGTAACCCGCTCCGCTTGTCATGCGGATGCACTTATTGAAGATATATATGCACAAACGTCCTTACATGATGGCGGCAGGAATGGCCGGGTTGCTGGCCCTTACCGCACAAACCCAGGCGCAATCTTCGGATGCCCTGCTGGATAAACTGGTGGAAAAAGGCATTTTGACCGTGAAGGAAGCAGGCGAACTGCGGGAAGAGACCGACCAAGGTTTCTCGCAGGCCTTGCAGACCCGCATGGGCATGCCGGAGTGGGTGACGGCCTACAAGCTGGGTGGCGATTTCCGCGCACGCTACGAAGGCTTCTACTCCGGTAACGCCACCTCCGCCGATCGCAACCGGTTTCAATATCGCCTCCGCTACGGCGTCACCGCCAATGTATTGGAGAACATGGAAGTGGGTTTCCGCCTCGCCAGCATCGGGGATACCGCCGGCAACCAAATCTCCTCCAACAACACTTTCGACAATAACGCATCCAAGAAGGGCATCGCCATCGACATGGCTTATGGCAAGTGGACGCCCATTGACAACGGCACCTGGGTCACGAAGTTCACGGTCGGCAAGATGGAGAACCCCTTGGAGATCAACCCGACCTTCGTGGATCAGGATTACACCCCGGAAGGCTTCGGCCAGCAGATCACCTATCGCGTGCATGAGAACCACGATCTGCAGTTCAATGCCGGTCAGTTCGTGCTGGATGAGAGCGGCACGTCGGCGGATGCTTACATGCTGGGCGCACAATTGAAGTGGGACGCCCGCTGGTCGCAGAAGCTGCAATCCAGTGCAGGCATCATGGCTCTGACCATCCCGGGTCGCACGGTGCTGGGAGAGGCCGGTTCCGGCCTGTTGGACATCGGTGAGGGCAATACCCGGGTCCCGGCCGGCGGCCCCCCATTGTATAACTTCGACCCCATCATCGCCGATGCCTCGGTGACCTATACTTTCGACAAGGCCCCGTTCTACAATGGTGCGTTCCCGGTGCGTCTGGCTGGTTCCTATCTGAACAACCCTTCGGCCCCCGACAGCAACGAGGGCTACTCGGTCAAGCTCACCTTGGGCAAGGCCAGCAAGCGCAAGACTTGGGAACTCAGCTATGAACTTCGCGAACTGCAGGCGGACGCCATCTATGAGGAATTGCCGGAATCGGACTTCAACGCCTACACCCAGGCGGCAGGCCCGTTCGGCAACCGCACCGGTTATGTGAACGGCACCAACGTGCGCGGTCACATCATCAAGGCCGGCTACTCGCCGTATGACTCGTTCGCGATCTTTGTCACCCTCTGGATGACGGAGAACATCCACGAAAGCCCCGCCGGTTCAGACAGCAACGCCCAGCGCTTGCAGGTGGACGCCATCTGGAAGTTCTAAAGCCAAACTCAAAACTCAATTCGCAACTTTTATGAAAATGAAAACATTAGTCGCAGGCCTCACGGGTCTGCTGCTCGCCGCCCAAGGCGCGCTCGCTGGTAACATCACAGTCAAAGGCTCCGACACTTTGGTCATTCTCGGTCAAAAGTGGGCCGAGGTCTATATGGCCAAGAACCCGGATACCAAGATCCAGGTCACCGGTGGCGGTTCCGGCACCGGCTTTGCCGCGCTGCAGAACAAGACGACCGACTTGGCTAACGCTTCGCGCCCGATCAAGCCGAAAGAATCGACCGCCTGTGTGGTGGCCTTCAAGGCCCGGCCCAAGGAATACAAGGTCTGTCTGGACGGGCTCTCGGTCTATGTGCATGAGAAGAACCCGGTGAAAGAACTCAGCTTGGAGCAACTGGAGGGCATCTTCACCGGCAAAATCACCAACTGGAAGGACGTCGGCGGGGCGGATATGAACATCGTGGTTTACAGCCGCGAGAACAGTTCCGGCACCTACGAATTCTTTAAGGATCATGTGCTCCAGGGCAAGGACTTCACCGCGCGCGCCCAGACGATGCCCGGCACGGCCGCCGTTTTACAGGCCGTGGCCAAGGATGAAAAGAGCATCGGTTACGGCGGGGCCGCCTACGGTGCCGGAGCCAAGCACCTAATGGTCAAGAAGGACGCAAACAGCCCGGCCGTGGAACCGACGGAAGAGAACGTGGTCAATGGCACTTACCCCATTTGGCGCTACCTCTACATCTACCTGAACCCAGCTTTGGACAAGGGCGAGATCGCCGCCTATCTGAAATGGATCTGCAGCGATGAGGGCCAGAAGGTGGTCAAGGACGTGGGCTATTACCCCCTCCCGAAACAGTTCCGCACCAACTAAAAAGATTCGCATCCGGAAGTTCCTCCGGCGATAAACGCGGGGCGGAACGGGCTGCCACTGGAAACCCAGCGACCTGTTTCGCCCCGATCATTTTAAACCGAGACGATGCTGATGACCCCAAATAAAGGCTCCCGTTCCCATGGGTGGATGGGCTTGCACCGCGGTCACAAAGCCCGGCCTCTTGAGTGGCTGGTGGAGAAGGGGATTTTCCTCGTGGCCTCGATGACCATCGTCATGGTCTTCCTCATTTTCCTGTTCGTGGCACGCGAGGCCTTCCCCATTTTCATGGGGACGATGGACAGTTCCTCGCGCACAGAGCAGATCAGCATCGAGCAGATGCAGAAGCTGCCGCCCTCCGAATTGCAGAAACTGCTCGGCGTCAGCGCCAAGGAGTATGCCGAGCTGGACCAAGACACGATCAAACTCCTGATGGAAGTGAAGATCGAGGAGATCGCCGCTGCACCGAAAGACAAGGACGTGGCCGTGAACACCACGAACTGGCGATATTTGCTCCTGCCGTATCAGTGGAGCGACTATGACAAACCAGTTTACATGTGGCAGCCCGTCTCGCAGATCCATAAATACAACATCATCCCCCTGCTCATCGGCAGCTTGAAGACGACCTTGGTGGCGCTGCTGGTTTCTGTGCCGCTTTCGCTCGGTGCCGCCATCTATGTCTCGCAGTTGGCGAGCCCCCGGATCAAGGAATGGCTGAAACCCACGATCGAATTGCTGGCGGGCATCCCTTCGGTGGTGATGGGCTTTTTTGCCCTGATCGTGATGGCCACCGTCCTGCACAACGTTTTCGGTTATGAGTCGCGCTTGAATGCCTTTGTGGCCGGCATCGCCCTTGGGCTGGCCATCATCCCGGTGGTATTCTCCATTGCCGAAGATGCGCTCACCAGTGTGCCGCGGGCTTATACCCAGGCGGCACTGGCCCTGGGTTCCTCCCGCTGGCAGGCGGCGTGGCAGATCGTATTGCCGGCCGCACTTCCCGGTGTCTTTGCCGCCGTGGTGCTGGGCTTCGGTCGCGCCATCGGTGAGACGATGATCGTGCTGATGGCCAGTGGCAACGCGGTGATCGTCTCGGGCAGCATCTTTGATTCTGCCCGTACGATGACGGCGACCATCGCCGCCGAACTGGCGGAAGCGGTCTTCGGCGGCCATCATTACCGCATGCTGTTCATGTTGGGTGCGCTGCTGTTCGTGGTCACGTTCCTCTCGAACCTCTTGGGGGACGTCATCATCCATAAATTAAAAAACAAGCTGGAGGGAAAGCACTAGGCCATGGATACGCAAACTCCCATGCTGTCTTTTGACCGGTCTGGCCCGGCAGGCAGGAATTTCAAAGCTCAGAAGTTCGATGTCTGGTCTTTCTTTTTCAGCGGGCTGACGGGCTTTGCCACCCTGATCATCCTGGCGATGCTGGCCGTCATCCTTTTCAACGTCCTGATCAATGGCTGGTCCGGGATGTCCTGGCGGTTCCTCTCTTCCAGTGCAGACCAGGACATGTTCGATGTGAACAAGGCCGGGGTGCTGCCGATGATCGTCGGCACCACCATCCGCGTCATCCTCATGACCATTTTTGTGATTCCGGTCGGCGTCATCACGGCTGTTTACCTCACGGAGTACGCGCACACGACCTCCATCTGGACCCGCATCATCCGGGGCGCGGTGAACAACCTCGCCGGTGTGCCTTCCATCGTGTTCGGTCTTTTCGGACTCGGTTTTTTCATCAGCTATATTGGTGGCAGCATTGACGACAATGTGCTGCGGACCGCCGAGCCGGTCTGGGGCAAGCCGGCGATTCTCTGGGCTTCGATGACGTTGGCCGTCATGACGCTGCCCGTGGTGATTGTGGCCACGGAGGAATCCTTGAAAGCCATCCCGCAAGGATTGCGCGAGGCGAGTCTGGCACTGGGTGCCACCAAGCTGGAAACCATCATCAAGATCGTGTTGCCGCAGGCATTGCCGGGCATCCTGACCGGCGGCATCCTTTCGGTGAGCCGGGCGGCGGGTGAAGTCGCGCCCATCCTTTTCACCGGCGCCGCCTATTACATGGCGAGCTATCCCAAAGCATTGACGGACCAGTTCATGGACTTGGGCTATCACGTGTTCATCCTCTCCACGCAGTCGCCGAACATTGAGCAGACCCGGCCCATCCTGTATGCGACCGTACTGGCGTTGCTGATATTAACTTTTGCTTTGAATATCGTGGCGATCTTGGTCCGTGCGCAGATGCGCCGGAAGATGCGCCTCTTAGGTCATTGATCTGCCGTTTATGGCTGAAACTAACATCCCCAATCTGAAAGTCGAAGTGGGCGCAAATGCCCGGGGCTCTTCGTCTGGTGCCAGGTCCGAACCCATCATTGAGACGAAGGATCTCTCCCTTTATTATGGCCAGTCGAAGGCGCTCAAGGAGCTTTCGCTGACCATCAAGGAGAAGCAGGTCACAGCCTTCATCGGACCTTCCGGCTGCGGCAAGTCCACCTTCCTGCGCTGCTTCAACCGCATGAACGACCTCATCGATCATGTGAAGATCACCGGCCAGGTGAAGATCGCGGGGCACGACATCTACGGGCCGGATGTGGACGTCATCGAGCTGCGCAAGCGCGTGGGCATGGTGTTCCAAAAGTCCAATCCCTTCCCCAAGTCCATCTACGAGAATATCGCCTACGGCTTGCGCCTGCATGGCACCAAGGCCAAGAGCGAGTTGGACGACGTGGTGGAGAAAAGTCTGCGCGGTGCGGCACTTTGGGACGAGGTCAAGGATCGTCTGCACTCCAGCGCTTTGGGACTCTCCGGTGGCCAGCAGCAGCGCCTGTGCATCGCCCGCGCCATCGCCATCAAGCCCGAGATCATCCTGATGGACGAGCCGGCCTCGGCGCTTGACCCGATCGCCACCGCGAAAATCGAGGACCTCATCCTCGACCTGAAACGCGAATTCACCATCGTCATCGTCACCCATAACATGCAGCAGGCCGCGCGCATCTCGGATTACACCGCGTTCTTCTACATCGGCGAGCTGATCGAATACGATGTCACCTCCAAGATCTTTACCAACCCCGGCAAGAAACAGACGGAAGACTACGTCACCGGCCGTTTCGGTTGATTGATGACATCGTGGCTATCTCCGTTTAAATTTTTGATACGATTATGCAGCAGACGCACTTCGAACGAGAACTGGGCCAGCTCAAGGAGCGGTTGCTCACCATGTCCAGCCATGCGACATCATCCGTGGCGAACGCTGTGAAAGCCCTTGTGGAACGCAACGACGATCTCGCCCGCGAGGTCATCGAATCAGACCGCGTGCTGGATGCCATCGAAGTCGAGATCGATGAGATGGCCATTCATCTTTTGAGCAAGGCCCCGCTCGCATCCGATCTCCGCCTTATCACTGTGGCCATGAAGTGCAGCCACCACTTGGAACGTGTAGCGGATGAGTCTACCACCATCGCCCGCCGCAGCATCGAGCTCAGTCAGGAACCCCAGCTAAAGCCCTATGTGGACCTTCCCCGCATGGCTACCATGGCGCTCGACATGATGAATGAGGCGCTCGCCGCCTTCGTGAACCGCAGCCCGGAACGCGCCCGTGCCGTCATCCCGCGTGATAAGGAAGTGGATGCCCTGAACAAGCAGCTCCATCGTGAACTGGCCAGCTATATGATCGAGAAGCCCACCACGATCACACGCTGCCTGAATCTGATGGTCATCTCCAAGAGCCTCGAACGCATCGCCGACCACGCCACGAACATCGCGGAAGAAGTCGTCTATCTCTTCGAAGCCAAGGACATCCGCCACACCGGCAAAGGGCAGGGGACTGCTCCGACTGAAACACAGCCTCCCGCGAATTGATTTGCTGCGTTTTCAAAGAAACGCCGAGCTCCAGCTCGGCGTTCTTCTTGTAGCGCAGACCGCTGGTCTGCTGCCTGTCCCGCGATTGCGGTGATGTCGCCGACTGGCAGTTGGCAGGCCTTACGACTTTTTCAGCCTGTCCCTGACCAGCGATCGGATTAGAGCGTTTTTAGAAATTATGTAGCGGTGAGGAGCGAGGATTTTTGGGTTCTGGCGAGGCTTTGGCGAAGGAGCAGGTTCCCAAGACCCTGTGACTGAGCCGAAACGAAGCCAGAACTCAAAAAGACCGCTTTCCTTTTTCTCGCCACCACATCGCTACATAATTTCTAAAACCGCTCTAAAATCCAGTTCAACTTTCCTCATCCACCTTCACCAGACAAACCGGCCTCTTGCTGTCCTTCACCACCGCTTGCGCCACGGAGCCCATAACCGTTCCCTTCAATCCCGTATGCCCGTGAGTCGCGAGACAGATCGCATCTGCCCCGAACCGCTCCGCCGCCTGCACGATCGCCTTCGCAGGATCATTGTCTTCCACGATTTCTATCTCGCTTTCGATTCCCAATGCCACGGCATCCGCAGGCACCAGTTCCGCTAGCTTCGCTTCCACTTGCCGTTTGAGTTTCAGCAACTCCTTCTTGGTCGGCAGCCGGCGTCTGATTTGTCCACCGATCAATTGCTCCGGCGATTCAGCGGGCGGAAGCACATGGATGAGATGCACAGTCCCGCCTGCGCGTGAAAGCCCGAACGCCTTGCTGACCGCACTGTTTCCGAGCTTCGAGAAGTCAGTCGATACCAGGATGCGACTGACCGGCGTCACGGCCTTCTCGCTATCGCTCGTAGCGATTGGCACGCACAGCACATTCGTGCGGCAGGTATGCAACAGCCCACGTGAGAACGAGGCGTGCCGCAGACGGTTCAGGCCATGCCGTTGATGCGTTCCGGTGATGACCAGGTCTGCTTGGCGCAGATTCGCCAGATGTGCTACCGCGAAATCGGGGCGTCCCAAATTCGGCTCCACGATGATCTCGCATTTGGCATCACCGAGAATCGATTCCACTTTCCTGCGCAGATCGCGCTCATTCACGCGTTGCACCTCTGGATCGTTCTTGGTCAGGTAGGCGTCCCCTCTCAGCCCCAGTCGTGCTCGCTCTTCTAGTGGTGAATCCACATAGGCCGCAGTCAGTTCGCACGGACCAATCTTTTGCAGCCGCTTCACAAATCTCAGCGCCGCATCAGAAGCAGAAGTGAGATCGCACGCGATCACCACTCGCAAAGGCCGCTCGCCTGCGGTCCATTCCTCAATGGGCTTGGAATTTTTCACCACCAAGGTAGGCACATGCGCGCCTTCAGCAGTGCGCTCGGAGACGCTGCCCAACAGCCAGCGTCCCGCCGTGCTCCGTCCATAGGATGAAACCACGATCATTTCGATGAACTCCGGCTTCGCCTTTTCGATGAGACATGCATAGGGTGCGCCCGTCATCAGGTCCGTCAAGACGGTGACACCTGTGGCGCGTAAGCGATTCGCTTCGGTTTTGAGGCTCGACTCCGCAGCTTCAGCGATCTCACCCAATGCTTCAGGCGAGATTTCACCAAGCGAGGCGGGATTGTGAGCATGGGCGAGAACGATGCTTTCTCCCCATCCATTGGCCAGTGCGGCGGCGGCATCCGCAGCTCTCACCGCCTGCTCCGAGAAGTCTGTTCCAACCAGGATTCTCATAAGAAGTCTTTCTCTTTTGGTTCTGCTTTAACTTCCCCCTCCTGATGCTTGCTCCGCTAAACCAATCTTGCTTAATGGCAAACAAGACTTGCGTTGTTATTTTGAGTCAAAATGTATGGTCTTACGAGGCGCTTCCATTCTGCTGGCTGTTTCCGGAGATATGATTCATGCCCCGTCTCCTTAAAAACATGAAACGTTGCGGCTCCCGGCAAGTTCCTCCGCACCTCTTCAATATTCTCCAGCGTTACTCGCGCATCCGTATCCCCATTCATCAGCAGAGCAGGGCACTTCACCGCCTTCGCATACTCCGCCGGATTATGCACAAACCCGTCAAACCCGAGCTGTTTCCCGCCCCAGAACACCAGCAATTGCGCCAATGGAAACGACGGCAGCTTCATCACGCGAAACCGGTTCTGCGTGGTCTCCAACAGATTGTTGAACGGACATTCCAAGATCACACCGTCTGGTTCCACTCCCTCAGCCGCCACCGCTCGCAGGATCGATGCCGCGCCGAGCGATGACCCCAAGAGCACGATCTTCTTCCCTTCTGACCGCACCTTCACAAATCGAAAACTCGCCGCCACATCCTTCGCCTCATCCCACCCGATGCTCGTCGTGTCGCCTCCTGAACCTCCGCTTCCGTGAAAATCCACCAACCAACATTCTGCACCCATCTCGTTCAAAGCCTTTACTGTATCCAGTTGTGAATCCTTCGCCGAAGCGTATCCATGAAACAATATCACGACCGTTTTCGCTGCTGGATGAGGAATCCGCCACGCCTCCAGTTCCAACCCCTTCGCTCCCATGAACCGATACGATACAAACTCCAATCCGACATCTTGCGGTGTGCGTTTGTTTTCCGGCCGAGGAATGGAAACTCCCGTGAATAGCACCTTGATCTTGCTCCCAGTGGTAAGCTGTTCTGGAGGTGCCGTGCGCCGGTTATCATCCCGCACAAAATGCGTCATCGCCCAAGCATGCTGATACGCCACCACATTGAGGGCTACGAAACCAAGCAGAAGCAGCAATCCACTGATGAAGAGTATTTTGCGCCGCCGCCTCCGCATGGATGCAAACTTGCATAATGGACGTGGGCAGGAAATAGAAAAATAGGGTTACGGATCGGAATATCCGCAACCCTACGGTGAATACTAGGCCATTTCTGCAGCCATCTTCTCACATTGCTCCGCGCACCGCTCGCACATGTCGGCGCATTTCTGGCAATGATCCATATCATGGCTGCGGCATTCCTCCGCACAGGCGCGACAGGCTTCAGCGCAGACGCCGCAAATATCAGCGGCGAATGGGGAATCAGCACTCATTAGCAGGGAGGCTGTCCGGCATAGAATCGAACAGTCTTGATCGAGTGCGATGCATTTGGCCATCATCTTGACGTCCTCCTCGTGCAGACAGGCGTTAGCACAATAGGTGCATTCGTTGGCGCAATGATTACAGGCTTCGATACAATCCAGATACTTTTCTTGTGGCATGGTTCCTTTCTGGCGGAATGAAACATTCCGCAGGTTGATTTCAATAAGAAACGCAACCTCGCCCCCCGGATGGAAAGATGCCATGGGGCTATCGCCCCAAACTGGACGGAGAAAAGACTGTCTGACGGAAAGAAAGCGAAACCGTCCGGGAGCCGGCTTTGCTTCGGATGGAAAACAACTTAACCCGTCGCGATCTTCTTATAGGGCTCACCCTCATTCAGCGTCGGCCGTTCCGGACGCCCACGATACTTGTAAACCAGCCCCATGTTATCCAAGCCCATGAGCCACAGCATCGTCGCATGCAGATCATGCACGTGCAGACGTTGATCCACCGCGTGCAAGCCCAGATCATCCGTGCTGCCGATCGTCTGTCCACCCTTCACACCGCCACCCGCGAACCACATCGTAAAACCCGTCGGATTATGATCGCGTCCATCACCTTTCTCAGACATCGGCGTGCGCCCAAACTCCCCACCCCACACGACGAGCGTATCTTCCAGCAAACCGCGCGCCTTCAAATCTTTCAACAAGCCCGCGATCGGCTTGTCAGAAGACAGGCATAGCGACGAATGGTTCTGCTCCATCTTGCTGTGCGAATCCCACTTGCTGCCGGACCCGTGATAAAGTTGCACGAACCGCACACCGCGCTCCACCATGCGGCGAGCCAGCAGGCACATGCGGCCATACGTGGCCGTCTCCTTCTGGTTCATGCCGTAAAGCTCCTTTGTAGCTTCCGTCTCCTTGCTCAAGTCCACTACTTCCGGCGCTGCTGCCTGCATACGGAATGCCAGTTCATAGCTCATGATGCGCGCATCCAGCTCCGTCTGCTCAGGGTGTTCGTTCGCGTAACCACGATTCACCTGGTTCAGGAAATCCAATTTGCCGCGCTGTTGCATCTCCGTGATACCCTCCGGCGTGTTCAAGTTCGGGATCGGTTCCGTGCCGCTCTGCAAGCGGATGCCCTGATACAGCGCGGGCATGAAACCCGAGCTCCAATTACGCGGCCCATTCACCACACTGGATTGATTATCCTGCATGACCACGTAAGCGGGAAGATCAGTGTTCTCCGTGCCGAGGCCGTAGCTCACCCAAGCCCCCATCGAAGGACGTCCGCCGAGGATGGAGCCTGTGTTCATCTGGCAAACGCCTGAGGAATGATTGATGCCATCCGCGTAGCACGAACGCACCACCGCGATGTCATCCACGCACGTCGCGGTATGCGGCAACCAATCAGAAACCCAGATGCCGCTTTGCCCGTGCTGCTTCCATTTACGCTGCGAAGCGAGCAGGGGAGCATTCGCCTCACCCATAGCGAGAATGACTTTGCCGAAGCTGTCCGGTAACGGCTTGCCTGCCAGACGATTGAGTTCAGGCTTCGGATCAAAAAGATCGATATGGCTCGGGCCACCTTCCATGAAGAGGAAGATCACGCTCTTGGCCTTCGCGGGCAGTTGCGCCGGCTTGCCGATAAGCGGCGACTTCAGTGTGTTCGCCAGACCCGACGATTGCCCCATCAAATAGCTCAACGCCAACGAGCCGAATCCCAGCGCGCCCTTCGATAGAAAATCGCGCCGCGAAAAGATCGGCTCGTAACGGTGACACCGTGGATCAAACGACTTCTTCATAACTATTCGACGTAAAGGAACTCATTCGAATTGAGCAAAATGTGGCAGAAATCGATCAAGGCGGTCTTGCGCACATTCACTTTCGTTTTGGCGAACACGGCGGAGGGACGAATGTCCAAGCCATTGCCCGTCGCATCGCGGAACACATCCGGCTTCGCCTCAAACTGCCAGTAGCCCACCACGTGTTTGTTCAGCGTCTCGGACGTGAACAGGATCTGGTTCACATCCAGTGCCTTGTTCGAGAGCCGCACATCATCGATCAAGCCATCGAAGAACGACTGGCCTTGGCCGGTGCGCCCACCGATGGTGAATGGCTGCTTGCTCGCGTAACCGCCCGTGATCGTGTGATTGATCTTCGCGATGAGCAACGGCTCATCGTCATTTGAAAGATCTTTCACGTAGAAAGAAACCTGTCCCGGCTTGCCATCCTTGGCGAGCTTCACAGACGCCGCGACGTAGTAAGGCTTGTCGAACTGGATGTGCTGATCCGAGAAAATCGCTTCATTGCCGAACTTTCCATCCAGCTTGTTACCGGTGAGTTGCAGCACGAGCGTCTGCGGCTTGCGTCGTGAAGCCTTGCCCGTGATGCCGAAGGACCAGCCGGGCTGCGTTTCACTGCCCATCCAGTTCGCGGCGATCGTGCGCACGGAACCATTCTCATAAACCGAACGCACCAGCACGAAGGATTCGATCGTGAATTCGTTCGTCGGCATGATGCCCGTCGCCGGAACCTCGAAGCGGCTCTGTGGCCCTTCTGGTGACATCAAGGCCGCCTGACCATCGCGGTAGGGGAGCTTGTCGTAGAGAAACGCTGCTTTCGCAGAACCAGCACGCACGGGATCGATGCGCTCTTCCTGTTCCTTGATGAACTGCACTGCCGCCGTCGTTTCCTTAGGCGAAGGGCTACGGCCGTAAGCGAGCTGGAATGCGTAATCGACAAGGCGCGCTTCATCTGCCGAACCTTCTTTCTCCAAACGTTCCGCGAACGCCTTCGCGCGTTGCAACATGAGCTGGCTGTTGATGAGCAAGAGCGATTGCACCGGCGTCGTCGTCGTATCGCGGGCGGACACGCTGTTGAACCACAGCGGAGCATCGAACACATCGATCAACGGATCGCGCGTGTTGCGCATGATGCGCGTGTAAATGGAGCGGCGCGGCTCGCTGGCGATCACGCCAGGGCCACCGGCCTTGTCTTCCAATTCACCCGTCACTGAGAAAATGGCATCCCGGATCTGTTCCGCGTCCAGACGACGCACATTCGCGCGCCAGTAGAGCTTGTTCTCCGGGTCCTTGAGCTTGCCCACTTCCATCTGCGGATGCGTGACGGACTGGCGATACGTCGCCGACATCAGGATGCTCTTGTGCAGCTTCTTCAGGCTCCAGCCGTCTTTCACGAACTGCGAGGCCATCCAGTCCAGCAATTCCGGGTGTGAAGGTTCTTCGCCTAGTTTGCCGAGGTCGCTCGCGCTGGAGGCGAGACCTTTGCCAAAGTGATATTGCCAGATGCGGTTTACGATCACGCGTGCCGTGAGCGGGTTCTCCGGTTGTGTTAGCCATTCGGCCAGCGTGGCGCGGCGGCCAGTAGAGTTCGGGGTGGATGCGAGCGGTTTGATCGTGGCGGGTTTCTCATCCAGCACACTGAGGAAGCCGGGCTCCACCGGTTCCTTGCCCTTCTTGGGGATGAATACCGGAGGCGCTTTCGGGCCCATATCGGTTGCTGCGTAAGCGACCGGTAATGGTGCCGGCTTCTCTTTGTCGAATTGCGCCAACTGCTTCTTCAAGGCGAGGTAGCGATCTTTGTCCTCACCTTTGATCGTTCGCTCCATGCGGTCGTACTCGTAATAGACTTGGCGGTAGGCCAGTTCCGCGAGCTGATGCTCCAGCGGTTCGCGTTCCGCCACCGGCTTGGCGATCATGGCTTGGATTTCGTCCGGGAACATGATGATCGCCTTCTTCGCCGCCGCTGGACGATACTTCGCTTCGATCTCTTCGATCTCCTTGCGGATTTCCGCCGTCTTGGTTTCCCACGCTACCATCTTGGCGGCGTGTTCCTTTTTGTCCTTTTCCGTGGCGGCGACGATGTCTTCGCGCGGCAAGATGGGGGCGAAGAACGCTTGCAGGCGGAAGTAATCTTTCTGCAAGAGCGGGTCGTACTTGTGATCGTGGCAACGGGCGCATTGCAGGCTCATGCCGAAGAAGACGTCACCCGTGGTATCCGTGATGTCGTTCAGGATGGTCGTCCACTGGCCGCGCACATCGCGGTTGTTGTATTCGTAGATCCAGTGACGCAGGAAGCCTGTGGCGATGATCGCATCCGGATTGTTAGGATACAGCTCATCACCGGCGAGCTGCTCTTTCACGAAGAGGTTGTAAGGCTTGTCCGCGTTGAAAGATTTGATGACGTAATCGCGATACTGCCAGGAGAGCGGGCGATAATCGTCGATGCGGTAACCATCCGAATCCGCATAACGGACGAGGTCCAGCCAATGCCGCGCCCAGCGTTCGCCGTAGCGCGGACTGGCCAGCAGACGGTCGATAAGATTTTCGTAAGCCTTCGGAGAGGTGTCGTGAATGAAATTATCCACCTCACCCGGCGTCGGCGGCAGGCCGGTCAGATCAAACGTCACGCGACGGATGAGCGCACCGCGTTCGGCTTCGCTCGCGGGTTTGAGATTTTCTTTTTCCAACCGCGCGAGTATGAAGCGATCCAATTCGTTCTTGGACCAAGCTGTGTCCTTCACATTGGGCAGGGCAGGTTGTTTGATCGGTTGGAAGGACCACCATTGGCGGTCTTCATCCGTGATCTTGCCACGCGGTTTGATCTTGGAGAGATCGGAACCGGGCCAAGGCGCACCCAGCTTGATCCAATCGCTGAGATACTGGATTTCTTCTTCGCTCAGCTTCGGCTTTTTGGCCGGCATCTTGAGGTGGTCATCGGTGTGTTTGATGGCCTTGATGAGCAGACTTTCCTCGGGCTTACCGACGACGATGGCCGGGCCGCTATCACCACCGGTGATGAAACCGCCGAGTGTATCCAGCACCAAGCCGCCCTTCATCTTGTTACCGGCGTGAGAATGGCACTCAAAGCACTGCCCTTGCAGCACCGGTAATACCTTATCTTCAAACAATGCTTTTTGCGCAGCGGACAACGTAGCGGCCTGTGCGGAGGCGATGCTAAACAACGAAATCAGGCCCGCGCCCAGACAAAGGCGGATAGCGGCCGTCCATGCGTTAGGACGACTGTTCAACTGTTGCTTCACATTCTCTCCGCTCATAGGCGTTCTGTTACTGGGACTAGGTGGCACAATATAGGTCATTTGACGCCGTTCGTCAGCACCTTTAATCGACAAGTTTTGCTCTGTGTTCACCGATGATTGACTGGTTGAAAATGGCATCTACCGGATCCTAAGGGTCGGTGGTTTGGCATGCGGATGCTCCTTGGATGCAAAGGCATGCGCCATGCCTTGATGCTCTGTTTCGGCTGTTTCACGCACGAGAATGAAACTGACCAAGCCATTGGTATCCTGCCGGATGAAGTCGGCCAACTCCTTGGACTCGATGGTGATGACTTCCGTGGAGCTGCCACGCGGGAGGGTGAATTCTGCGAGCTTCTTCACCTTGTTCGGAAGCAATCCTGCATCATTGGCAGCAGGAGCATTGAGCCACGAGATGCCGCCTTCCTTCCAATAATCGAGGCTTTGATCAGTGATGCCGTAGATGGCAAATGTGCAGTCCGGAACCAGCGAGGCGAAACCAAATCCGCTCGGCTCCGGTTGGAGGAGCAGTTGCGCCTCGGAAATGTTCACTGGACTGATGTGGAACTCTTCAGCGATATCCACATAACTGAGCTGGGAAATGTCAAACGTCAGGTAGATACGCCGCTCGTTGCTTTTGGCGATCTCAAATTCCGTGTGCTTGACCATCAGCAAGGAGTGGAGCCCGGTGGCTTCGCGCTTTCCACGTTGCACGTAGGCATCCTTGCCGCGACGGAACGAGGTGGGGATGGAAAGCCATCGTTCGGGGTCGTAGATATGTTCCATGCGGACAGGCTCGGGCGTCACTGCGGCTTGAGCCACGTTATCCATACCCACGATGAAGGCCTTGCCCTTGTCCAAGAGATGTTCCTTGGTGTCGTTCAATTTGTTCACCACTACTGCGCCATCAAATACATAGACGTGAGTGGTGCGAAGTGAACCGACCGTCACACCGAAGCGGCTGCCTTTGTCCACGGCCTTGAGCTCCGGCGTATAAACTGTGAAGCCGCGCGCTGTCGGGGGCACATCTGCTACCAGGGAACCTTCCTGGACCTGGCAACGCATCGCATCCACCAGCTTGATCGTGGTGGGTGCTTCAAGGAACAGCGTGGTGCCGTTTTCGAACCTCAAAGTTGCCATGCCTTCGAGCAGTGAGAGGGTGCCGGCTTGGAGTTTGGCATTCTGCACAGTGGGCAGTTCCGAGGGGCCCCACTTGCAATTCTCCGCTTGTATGAGAGTTGCCAGCGGTTTTTCTGCCCGGGTCATGGCCTGTGTTTTGTTGCGTCCGGGCAGCAAGAGCAGGCTGAGCGCCAGGGTGATGCATGCTGCTGCCGCTGCGGACGTCCAGATGGCGGCAGTAGACTTTTTCAACAGTGGCAGAGGGGCTTCGGTTGCCCCGATCATTTTTCCCAACGAATCCCTTTCTGCTTGCAGTGTGGAATGCAGCCAGAGTTGGTCCACATACTTGGCGCGCAGTTCTGGGTCTTTGATGGCGTCCGCCTTGAATGCTTCCCATTCAGCCGGGGTGAGCATCTGCTCTATCGCGCGGTCAATGCGGTCATCGGATGGCGAATTCAAACTCATAAGGCACGCGGCAGATTTAGTCGTCTTTCTACGCAATCATTCAAAGCCTTGCGGATCCGGCTCAACAAACGGTAAACGGCCCCGGAGGACTGGCCAGTGGTCGAAGCGATCTCATCGATATCACGATCCTCGTAATATCGCAGGATGATGGCCTTACGGTGTACCTCAGGCAGCTTGCGCAGGCAATCCTGCAATGCCTCCGCCTTGGACTCGAGCTGCTCGGCGTTACGGTCGATCTCTGCCGCCACCGCCTCGATGAACTCGTCATCAATGACCGAAGTGGGGTGGCGCGTCTTGGAGCGGCGGTAATTCAGGATGTGAAAAGTGGCGATCTTGCGCGCCCAAGCCCGGAAATTGGTGCCGGGTGTGAAATTGTGGAACTGCTTCCACATCACCACCTTGCAATCCTGCAAGATGTCTTCGGCATCCGCTTGGGCATGAACTAGGCTGTATACGTAAGTCGCCAGCCAACGGTCATTCTGCGTGAGCAGGCGCAAGTATGCCTCCGTGCGTTGTTGTTCAGCACTCGCGGCCTCACCGGGATTATTGGCAGACATCGGGTCCATAGCTTGCGGCTTGTTCTTCTATGATGTCATGACGGGAAAAGTTTGGACGCACTTTCTTCATGCATTTTTGCCGGTGAATGAACTGGATTATTATCACGAAATTGTTTGTCCAAAATCATCTGCCTCGTGACATCCATGTTCCTGAAGCCCCTGTTGCGCCTGGATGTGACTGTTGTCGTAGTTTGGTCTCGCTTGGTGCGGGCTCTTGGAAATGAAAAACCGAACCGAAGTTTTGGCGCCAGCCTGGGGCGCTTGCAATCTTATGAAACAGCACCGGAAGTCCGCTTTTACATTGATCGAACTGCTCGTCGTGATCGCCATCATCGCGATCCTTGCAGGGATGCTTTTGCCCGCGCTGGCACAGGCCAAGGTCCGCGCCAACACCACCAAATGTTTGAGCAATCTCAAACAGATCGGTGTGGCGAACAACATGTACACCACGGACAATTCGGAGAAAATCCCTTATGCCACCGTCAAATTGACACCGGATCAGGCATCTTGGGATTCTCTTTTGGACCCCTATCTCGGCGGTACACGTACGAACGCCTTTTCTCCGTTCGCCACCGGAGCTGGACAGGTCAGTACGCGTGACGTGCAGGTCTATAAATTCCTCCGCTGCGTTTCGGACAAGATACCGCTTTCCACGCAGTGGCGAACAGCCACTGTCCAGGAGTTTCGCCGCAGCTACTCCATGATATTGCACAATATGCAGGCGACGAACTGGCCGCCGACGCCAGTAAGTGATACGGGAGTAGGGCTTTATTATGACGACAGCAATTTCTATCCGAACTGGCCGACCGCCAGTTCTTGGGGCAATGTGATCCCGTCTTTCAGCACTCTTTCATCGACTGGCCGTTACCATGCCAAACGTCTCCCGGCGGTGCGCACATCGATTGTCCGTGATCCTTCCGAGACGCTCCTGATCGCAGAGCAGGCACGCTTTGAGAACCTGGCTGGGAGCCGCATCTACGCTGCGATCCATCGTGCCGACCAGCATCTGCAAACCTCCCGCCAGACCAACGGTTCTCGTGGTGAAGATGGCATCCCCACCACGGCCTACCATAACAGCATGCACAATTATCTGTTCATGGATGCCCACGCGGAAGTGATGAATCCGGCCAAGACCGTGGGCCAATCCGGCACTCTGGCCGCCCCGCAAGGCATGTGGACCATCAATCCCAAGGACTGACCCCTTTTATGAACCCTGTTTTATTTGCTACTTTGTCAGTCTCGTGTCTGCTGGTCGGATGTGACGGGGGCGACTCCGGCGATCTGGCGGTACAACCACCACCTCCGCCATCTGCGGGTGTGGATATGGTGGCCCAATCAACCATAGCCGCCAAACCTGCCGAGGCTGCGCCAGCGTCAACGGTTCCTGCCGGCGGCGCATCGATATTGCCGCCGGAACTGGCTCCTGTGCAGCAAGGGCTGGAAGCGTTCAAAGCTCAGCACAATCGTTTGCCCAATAACGTCGAGGAGATGGTGGAAAAGAAGATCATCCCGTCCCTGCCTCCGTTGCCAGTCGATAAGATCTATTTCATCGACCATGACACTGGCCGGGTGATGATCAGCAGTGGACCGTGATCACTCGTGAACGTCCTTGTTCTAGAGAAAGCTGTTAAAACAAAAAGCCGGACCAGTTTCCCAGTCCGGCTTACGTAATTGGATCGATTGCGGTTTAGGCCGCAGTGGGCGGCGTCTTCCACAGCGCGATGGAGTCCACGCGGAACTTGCGCTTGTTGCCTTCGAGTTCGATCTCCACTTCGTCGCCCACCTTGTGATTCAACAATGCCTGTCCGACGGGGGAGAGATAGCTGATGATGCCCTTTTCCGGCTCCGAATCCCAAGCGCCCAAGAGCGTGTAGGTTTCGCTGTTGCCAGAGGCGATCTCCGTCACCTTCACGATGGTGCCGATGCCGGATTCATCCGCCTTGGCCGTGGAGAAGTCCGTGCCACGGGCACGCACGAGCTGCACTTCCAGCTCGCCCTTGCGGCGCATGAGGATCTTCTGGGCTTCCTTCGCGGACTTGTATTCGTGGTTCTCGCGCAAATCGCCGTAGCTGCGGGCGATGGCGATGTCGTTGCGGTTGGCGGGAATCTTCTTCTGGACGAGTTCTTCGTATTCCGCCTTGCGACGTTCCAAGCTCTCCCAGGAGACGACCAAGCCGCTGTCCTGCTTGGAGGTTTCACCCGTTATGAGCGACTGGATGGACGGATAATTTTTCACGATGCGCGCGAGCAGCGAGCGCTTGTCCATGTCATCGAAGCTCGGCGAGAGTTGCAACGCACGGGTCAAATCTTTGATGACTTCCAAGTCAGCGGAACCGATGAGTTCCACGAGCAAGGTCTGGTCATCTAGGATGAAATCACGCAAACGGTTCGAGCGGATCTCGTTGAACTGGTCGCGTTCCATCGCCGTAAGCATGGCGCGGAACACTTCCGGCCCAAGAATGTCCGCGAACGTATCCGAACGCTCCTTGGCGAGCCAAAGGAGCAATTCGCTGCTGGCCGTGTGCTGACTGACGGTGCGGGCCAAATGCGCTTTCAGCTCTTGGAGCTTGCCAGATTGCAACAGCACCGCCGCGCATTCGCTGCAGAGCTTGGCCGAGGAGAAATTCAGCAAAGAAAGCAGGGATTCATGCCATGAGGCCGGATAAGCTTCCTGATAGGATTGGAGTGCGCGGCGATACTTCGCGGCGGACATGGACTCCATGATGGACTGGAATGATGTCTCTCCAGACCAGACATCCTTACCATTCACTTCACCCGCTTGCGGAGCGAGGGCGGCTGCCTGACGCAGGTCATCGCGGAGGAAGATGGCTTCCAAGGCGAGCGCCGGCATCGTGCGTTGATGGGACTGGATGTCTGCGTTCAATTGCGTGACCACTTCTGTCACGGCGCCGTTCTTGTCTTGCAAATCATCCAGGCTCTTTTGGATCTCATTGGCCACGACGAGCTTCGCCTTCAGGCCTTTGGCGGCGCGGAACTCTTTCAAGAGACGGTCCTGCAAGGACACCGTCTGCTCGCGCATCACTACGGGTTCGTTCTTTTTCAACGGAACGATGTAGTGGCCATCCTTTTTCATCTCACGCTTGGCCACTTCCCACCACTTCTTCCAGTCGCTGGCGATGACGTCCGGCACCAGCGCGGTCTGGATCTGGTCCACGGAAGCCTGCCCGCCGTAGCTGGAGAGCACGAGCTTGATGAGGTCCAGATGATGCAGCGCGGCCATCTGGCGCAGGCTGTTGATATCCGAGGCTTTACGCGCGAGGATGTGATCCTTGGCGATGGGCTTCAGGGAATCCGCAGCGAAGGACAAATCCATGGAATGACCGGCCTTGCCTTGGAAATCGATGGTGAACCGGGCAAACACAGTGTCAACCGTGGTGATGCGGCCAAAGCCCCAACTGCGATGCATGCAGTAACCGCCTTGGGCGAGCTGCACCAGCACGTCTACGTGTTTGATGTTGATCTTGCCCGCCAGCGCCAGTTTCTCAAATTCGTCTCTCATATCAAATAACTCGCCTGCAATACAGTGTCCGTCATATTTAGGGCGTGACGGGTCAAAAACCAAGAGAAATTGCCTTACGCGTCCTGAGACGCTGTGAACAGTCCGATGAATACACGGAAAACCTGCTGGATATGGAGCTATCCCGCCAGCGCCTTTCCGGCCCCGATCGCGGGCTGGTGCAGGAGCTGGTTTACGGAATCGTGCGTGCCCGCGGCACGCTGGACTGGCTTATAGACCGTAAAACCGATGGTCGTCCGCAAAAATCCGATCTCCGCCTGCTTTTGCGGCTGGGATTGTATCAACTTTTCTGGCTGGACCGCATTCCGGACCACGCTGCCGTGCATGAAACGGTGGAATTGGCCCGTGAATTCGGTTACGGTCCGCAATCCGGCTTTATTAATGCCACCTTGCGCGGCTATGGCCGGGAAAAAGAGGCCACACAGCAGCTTTTGGCGGAATTGAAGCTGAAAGACCCGGCCTTAGGATGGTCCCAACCCGCTTGGCTGGTGGAGAAATGGCTCAATCGCTTCGGGCAAGAAGACACCCAAAAGCTCTTAGCTTGGAATAATACTGCGCCTGCCACCTTCGCCCGTCTGAACACCACGCGCACGAATGCGGAGCAGATTATCCCCCTCTGGCGCGCGGAAATGGTGGAGTATGATTTCTTTACGCGGGATTGGCTGGATGAACACCTGATGTTCCGTTTCAAGAGCCATCCGGCTTTGGAAACGCTGCCAAGTTTCCGGCAGGGCCTCTTTTACGTCCAAGACCCCAGCACCTTGCTGGCGGTGAGGATGCTGGACCCGAAACCCGGCGAACGCATCCTCGATGCCTGTGCCGCTCCGGGTGGCAAGGCGACTTATATCGCGCAAAAGATTGGTTCGAGCGGTTTGGTCGTGGCGCGTGATGTGTCTGAGGCGCGCCTGAAGCTCGTCAAAGAGAACTGCAAGCGCCTTGGTTTCACAACGGTGGAGACAGATTTGGCTGATGAACCGAAGCTCAAATTCCGTTTCGACCGTATCCTTGTCGATGCCCCTTGCTCGAATACTGGTGTCTTGCGCCGTCGTGTGGACCTGCGCTGGCGCATCCGTGCAGAAGAGATCGACCGCCTGCGTGTGCAGCAACTGGAACTCCTGCGCAAAGCCGCCGCGCAACTCGCGCCGAAAGGCACGCTGATCTACAGCACGTGCAGCTTGGAGCCGGAGGAAAACCGCGACGTGGTGAACACCTTCCTCGAATTGGAAAAGGGCTACAAACTGGAAGTGGATCGCGAACTGATTCCATTCAAGGATGGCGTGGATGGCGCGTATGTAGCGAAGTTGGTGAGAACGTAGCCGTCGAGGTCAGGAGGCGGAAATGGGTGGCCACAAAAAGGCGCAAAAAGCACAAAGAGTTTGCGATCTATTGCGCAATGCCCCGTGCTGTGAGGCACGAAAGATTCATAGCGGCGGCTTTTAAGCCGCCGTTTTTTGTTTGAGAGCCGCGTCGCGTTAGCGACGCAAGAAGTATTCTTCAGTCACTACGTGACCGTGATTCTGATTGCATTTACAGCGGCTTAAAAACCGCTGCTATGAATCTTCGTTCGCTACGCGAACAAAACGACGGCTTTTTCCCACGTTTTAACCGATCACGAATCACCCCTTTAGCGCTCCATCCCCCTTCGCCTTCATCACCATGATCTTGTCCACCCGGTGCCGGTCCATGTCCAACACCTCAAAAACATAGCCCTGCGCTTCAAAAATCTCGCCTTCTTTCGGCACCCGATTGAAGCGTTGCATCACGAATCCGGCTAGCGTCTGGTAGTCCCGGTTGTTTTCCTTATCGAAACGGAAGCCGGGCAGGGCGCGTTCCACCTTTTCAAGGTCCACCATGGCATCAATCAGCCATGTGCCGTCATCGCGCTGGCGCACTTCGGGCTTGGAGCGTTCCTCCTGCGTGGCCACCTCACCCACGATGGCTTCCATGATGTCGTTTAGTGACACAATACCCGTGATGGAGCCGAATTCATTCGTCACGATCGCGATGTGTTTACCGCTGGATTTGAACGTCTCCAACAATTGCAGGCTGATCTGCGTCTCGGGCACCACCAAGGGCTTCACCATCACGTCTTTGATCTTTACGCCCACACCGGCGGCGAGGTTGGCGTAGATGGCCTTGATGGAGACGATACCCACTACATTGTCACGATTACCCCGGTAAACGGGGAAGTACGTGTGGCCGCTGACCACGATCTTGTGCCAGGCCGTCTCATGCGGTTCATCCGCGCTGAGCCAGATGATCTTGGGCCGCGGTGTCATCAGATCGCGGACTTTAAGCAGGTCAAGCTCCAGCACGCTGCTCACCATCTGGCTCTCCACATGATGAAAGGCACCGGCCCGCATGCCTTCCTGCATGAGGATTTTGACCTCTTCCTCGGAAACGGCGTTCTCATCTTTGGTTTTTACGCCTGCCAGACGTAGTAAAGAATCCGTCGAGAAAGTGAGAAAATTGACAATCGGGCTGGTGCATTTGGAGAGAAAGTTCATGAAGCCCGCCATCGTCATGGCGATGCCTTCCGGATTGCCCAACCCAATGCGTTTCGGCAGCAATTCACCCAAGACCAGCGAGAAATAAGTGATGGCGGTGACGACGATGCCGAAGGCGGCTGTCTGGGCATAAGTTCCCAGCATTGGTTCCAGCAAAGGAGTTAACTTAGCAGACAGCTTGGCACCGCCGAACGCGCCGGCGATGATACCTACCAAGGTGATGCCGATCTGTACTGTGGAGAGGAAGCGGTTCGGCGATTCGGCCAAGGCCAGCGCGGCTTTGGCGCGGTTGCTTCCTGCATCCGCGAGCTGGCGCAACTTGCCTTTCCGCGAAGACACGACGGCGATCTCCGCCATGGCGAAAATACCGTTCGCCGCCAGCAGCAGGAACACGATTAAGATTTCAAAGGCCACTTGAGTCACGCGCCTAGATTAGCAGAGGGCAGACGATTTCGCCTTGGAAAATTTCGTTTTTATTGGAATAGACCTAGTTTCGTAGCCGCCGACGTGAGGAGGCGGATCATGCCAGCCAGCAAGTTCAGCCTCGTCACCTCGGTAGCTACGTCTTAGGTTTTCGCCGTGACCGTTCTGGAAGTGATACAACGCAGTGCCGAGTTTTTGCAGCGCAAGCAGGTGGAATCGCCGCGCTTGCAGGCGGAACTCCTGCTGGCGCATGTGTTGAAGATGGCGCGGCTCAAGCTCTACCTGAACTTCGAGCGTGCTTTGAAGCCAGAGGAAGAAGCGGCCATGCGCGAACTGGTTCAGCGTCGGGGCAAGCGGGAGCCGTTGCAGCATCTGGTGGGGAGCGTGAATTTTTGCGGTTATGAGCTGGCGGTGAGCCGGGATGTGCTCATTCCACGACCGGAGACGGAAACGCTGGCGGAGTTGGCGTGGACGTATATCAATGGTTTGCCGGAAGGAGATCTGCGGGCCTTGGACCTCGGCACAGGTTCAGGCTGTTTGCCTATCACCATCGCCCTGAAATCACCGCGTGTTGCGTTTGATACGGTGGATATTTCCGCCGCCGCTTCTGCGCTTGCGCGGAAGAACGCGGAGAAACATCAGTTGAACGGGCGGGTGAAGTTCTTGGAAGGCGACTTATTCGCGCCCTTGAGCCAAGGGCAGAGATATCACCTCATCATCAGTAATCCGCCCTACATCGAAGCAGCGGAGATTGAGACGCTGGAGCCGGAGGTGAAGGATTTTGATCCGCGTGTCGCCTTGGATGGCGGGGCAGATGGCTTGGAATTTTATCATCGGTTGGCGAAAGAAGGTTCAGTGTGGCTGGTGGCGGGTGGAAGGTTGATGGCGGAGTTTGGCGAAGGGCAGGGACCGGCCATTCAAAAGATTTTTGAGGATCATGGTTGGGCGGTTCACGGTTTGGAAAAAGATTTAAGCGGTCGTGAACGCTTCGTGATTGCCAGCGTGCGAGGCGCGTGAAAAAGTCGCGCGTCGCAGATTTTTCACGCGATAAATTTTTCAGCAGGATTTCGAATCTATGGACAGTCTTTTGATCAAAGGCGGCATTCCGCTGCACGGCGATGTGCAGATCAGCGGAGCCAAGAACGCGGTGCTTCCCCTCATGGCCGCGACGCTCCTCACCTCTGAACCTTGCGTCATCACGCGCGTGCCGGACTTGAGCGACGTGAAGTTCATGGGGCAGATCCTCACCTCGCTCGGCGCGAAGGTGGAGATCGAGGGCGATGTGGTGAAGATTCACGCGCACAAGATCAAAGGGACGGGTGATTACGATCTGATCCGTAAGATGCGCGGTTCCATCTGCATTTTGGGGCCACTCTTGGCGCGGTTGAAGAAGGCTACGGTGTCGCTGCCCGGCGGTTGCGTCATCGGTGCGCGTCCTGTGGACTTGCACTTGAAGGGCTTGGAAGCCTTGAGCGCGAAGATCACGGTGGAGCATGGCTATGTGATTGCGAAGGCGCCGAAGTTGATCGGTCGCGAGATGTTCTTGGGTGGTCGTTCAGGCCCAACGGTGCTCGGCACGGCGAACATCATGATGGCCGCAACGTTGGCGGAAGGCGTCACCATTATTGATAGCGCGGCGTGCGAGCCGGAAGTCGTCGATCTGGCGAACTTCCTGAACGCCATGGGCGCGAAGATCACGGGTGCGGGCAGTCCCACCATCACCATCACGGGTGTCAAAGAATTGCATGGTGCGGAGCACGAGGTCATTCCGGACCGTATCGAAGCGGCCACTTACGCCATCGCCGCTGCGGCAACGAATGGTGAAGTGACGCTGCATGGTGCCCGAGCGGATCACATGCACGCCATCTTGGACAAACTTCGCGAAGCCGGTGTGAAGGTGGAACGCAGTGGCCCACGCATCACCATCAAGCGCGGTGGTAAGCTCAAGCCCGTGGATGTCGTCACGCAGCCTTATGCCGGTTTCCCCACGGATGCGCAGGCGCAGATGATGGTGCTCATGGCGCTGACGCCAGGTATCAGCATCATCACGGAACGCATTTTCGAGGCGCGCTTCATGCACGTCAGCGAATTGCTCCGTCTCGGTGCGGATATCGCCATCGAAGGACCGAGCGCCATCGTGAAGGGTGGCAAGCCCCTCAGCGGTGCGGAAGTCATGGCGAGCGATTTGCGCGCCTCGGCAGCCTTGGTCATCGGCGGCATGGCGGCGAAAGGTTCCACCCAAGTGAACCGCATCTACCATCTGGACCGTGGCTACGAGAAGATCGATGAGAAGCTGAAGAAGCTGGGAGCACGGGTGTCGCGGGTTAAAGAATAATGACCAATGCCTAAGCTCGGCCCCGACTTTGCAGGACGGGGTGCATGACGAAGGAATGAGTTAAGCACCAATTCCTAAGGCTAAAAATCTTAAAGCTCCGGTTTCTTTTTAAGGACCGGAGCTTTTCATTTGATCATTGCTCATTCCTTCGTCATTCGGATTTCGTCATTGGTCATTTATTTCTGCTGGCTCTATAGGGCATCCGGCATTAGATTGCCCCGGTTTCCAAGAATAAGCCGAGGTCAATATGGATATTAATTTTGCCTGCCCGAACTGTAATGTGTTGCTGACCGCTGACAGCTCCATGGTCGGAGATGAGATCCAGTGTCCACAATGCAACCTGACATTCAATGTGCCCGAAGGCACCCCTGTGCCGCCTGCACCAGCCATTGATCCGGCGGAGGAGATTCTGGCGGCGACTTCGACACCCGAGGTCAAACCTCGTCAGCGCGTGAATCTGACCCTTCCTTCAGCGGGCAAGAATGCCGGTGCCTTGATCGAGAAGGCGAACAAGCCTCTGGAAGTATCCGCCAAGCTGGGCATCTCTTTCGTGGTTCGGACGATCCGCCGGGCCGAGTGCATTGTTTCCGGGAAAGATCGTTTCGATGATATGGTGGCTGAGGTGTTGAGCGGTGTGGGTGAGGATGATCTTCACTCCATCACGCCCATCTCCTACTCGCATGAAAGCGGGGGCAAGATTTTGACGGACTACGGAGTGATGATCATTTACAAAAAACAGTAAGAGAAAATCCCAAATCCCAAGCTCCAAACACCAGCGAAAATTTCAAATAACCAAAGCTCCAAATCCGCTCGGCCGGGTTTGGAGCTTTTTTGGTCATTCTTTAGAGTTTGGATCTTTGGATGTGGGCTTTAAGCCTTTCAACGAGTCTCGACTGGCACGGCGTTTCACGGCGCGGATGCTGCCTTCCACCAGATCTTCACCGACATCCGCCACCACGTTAGTCTGTCGTTTGAGGGTGCGCACACTGCTTTGCACCAAGCGCAGAACACCGCGCGGGGTGAACATATATTCTGCCAAGGTGGCAAAACCGACGACGGGATTGAACTCGTGCATGCCGCGCATCACGCGGACCAGTTCTTTGAGAGGACGCTCTGCCGGTTCTCGCAGGGCTTGAAGCATATGCACGGAGAACAGGCAGAGGACCATCGAGATCACGAACAGCACATGATAAGAGGTCAGTGGCTCACCCAGCAAAGTGCCGACTTGTTCGGGGATCACGGAAAGCATCTTGCCACCCACGATGGGGCCAAAGGCGATGATAAGATTTGAGAACGCAAAGAATACAGAGATGTAAGCGGCTTTCTTTTCAGCAGGCACCAGATTGATCATCAGGTTGAATTGGCAGAGCTGAAAACCGGAAGTCATGAAACCGGTGATGAAGTAGTTCAGATACAGATGCCCATGACGCTCTGGTCCGGCCAGCAGCCAGGACAATGCTGCACTGGCGGCCCAAAGCAATGAGCAGGCGACCATCACTGGTTTGTTGCCGAAGCGATCGCTCAATGGTCCCCATGTCCGCAGCGAAAGCAGGCCGCCCAAGCTGGCAATGGTGGCCAACACCGTCAGGTCACCGACGGTATAAGGAAGATGTTGCAGCACATAGACGCTATAAAACGGTTGAGCCAAGTTCAGGCAGAACCCCCAGAGGCCGATGAAGAGAAGCAACTTCAAGTAGTTCAGGTCACGGATCACGGAGAGGTATTCCGCCAGCTTCGTCTTTTTTTCCTGCCGCTTGGTGACCGAGGCGGGGAACTTCATGATGGCGAAATAATACATGCCGATCATGCGCGCGCCGGCTGCGGTGGCAAAGATGGCGCCAAAAGCATGGATGGTATTATTGAAGTGATCTACGAATTGGCCGGACGCTAGCAGCACAACCAGGTTCCAGAAGGCGAAGATGATGTTACGATCGCCGAAGTAACGCCCTCGAATGGAGAGGGGGACCAAATCCGACATGGAGGCGGACCACGCCACTGCCGCCACGCTATCCGCCAAGCTGGATATAAATACGATGACAAAGAGCAGCGGTACGATTTCGCTTCCTAAAAAAGGAAACAGCGAGATGAATGCCCAGGGCAGTGCATTAAAGGCAAAGTTGATCAGGACGATCTCGCGCAAAGAAAAGAAACGCTGCAACCAATGGGTCACCACTGGCTGGATCACATGACAGATTAGCGGCACAGAAGCCAGCCAGCCGACGAGAGCGGGCTCCCATTTGAGCACAGCCGTCACGAACCCGATCACAAAAGGCAGGTTCGAGCGGGTAAGGTTCAGCATCGGGACGCTGAAACACGCCTCGATGGTCGCATATTTCAGCGACAGGAGAAAATCACGTTTACGTATGCCGTTCACAAAGCCGCCGGGAGGGCGGGCGCGGAACAGTCGGTAAGGAGCCGGGCTTTGTCAAGCTGTCCACGAAGGGTTCATGCCCCCTAGGCTGATCCGGGCCGGACACCTGCGGCATGGTTCCGGGAGCATATTTACCTTCGTTGAAGGTGTGTTCTGGATATTGCAGAAACTGAAAAAGCAGCAGAGACTGTCTGCATCTGGCACAGGCAAGCCTGTGGGCTGGAACTGGTATGAAGTTTTTTTCAACGCCGGGCGGGACTTGGTTGTCTTGCAAGGGTGATCTGGTGGCAGGCTATTGATGCAGACTGAAGGCAAACCGGATGAGGCGGTGCATGGGTGGGCCCGATTGATCGCGGGCAGGCATCCCAAAAAAACCATTTCCCGGATCGTAGTGCTGGTTATCGTCTGTGTGGTGGTGTTCGGTTTTCTGGCGAGGCCCATAAGGGTGGTGGGGGTGAGCATGTTTCCGACCTACAAGCAGGGGCAATTCAATTTCATCAACCGTGTTTCCTATTGGTTTTCCAAACCGCAACGTTTCGATGTCGTGGCTGTGGATGCGCGTGGTCTGGAGCCGAACGCGGTTTTGCTGAAACGCATCATCGGCCTGCCGGGCGAGTCGGTCGAGATCTTGGATGGCGTTGTCTTCATCGATGGCGAGCCGTTAGATGAAGACTATGTGAGGGCGCGTTTTCCTTGGAAAAAAGCGTGGACGCTGAAGGAGGGTGAATATCTTGTGATCGGGGACAACCGGGCGATGCTGGAGGCCCATCACACGCACGGCGTGTATGGGCGCGACCGGATCATGGGCAAGGTGCTTTACTGAGGGTTCAGTAATCTTTGAAAGGCCCCCTCGGTTCGGCGGCATCCATCTCTTTCTTCCAATTCGAGAACTTGGCCTTCATCAAAGCGGCGATTTCCTGTTTTTGACTGCTCAGGTCCGTCTTTTCCCCGATGTCCGCCGCCAGATCGAAAAGTCCGTTGCCTTTGGCGGATTCCACCCACTTCCAGTTGCCGAACCGGGCAGCGCGATCACTACGCCGCTCCCAATACATCTCGGTGCGGGGTGATTTCTCCTTCCCTTGCAGAACAGGCAGGAGGTTGAACCCATCGAGGATGACATCTTTTGGCGGCTTGGCACCGGCGGCTGATGTGAATGTGGGGAACAACTCGAGTGCGGTGAGGAATTCATCCGTCACTTTGCCGGCGGGGAGTTGAGTGGGCCAGCGGGCGATGAAGGGGACGCGCAGGCCGCCTTCCCACATGGTGGATTTCGCGCCTTTCAAGGGGGCGTTGCCGCCATTGCCGCTGCCGCCATTATCAGACATGAAGACCACGAGCGTGTTTTGTTCGAGACCGTGCTTTTTCAAGGCATCAAGCAGCTCTCCGATGGCAGCGTCCATACAGGTGACGGCAGCATAGTAGGAGGTGAGTTTGTTTGTTGGGTTCATCTGTGGATACTGGCGGATGAACGCAGCGGGGGCTTGCACGCCCGGTTTGTCCAGATTGGACGCGCCATGAGGGGCATTGAAGGCAAGATAGAGGAAGAACGGCTGTGTATGGTTCTCGTTGATGAAGCGGAGGGACTCCCGCTTGAATACATCCGTGGCGTAAGTGCCTTTGTCCGCTTCCGTGCGGTTGTTGTCGCGGAACATGGAGGGGACGCCGTAACGCTCGTGTGTGTAGTAATCAATCCCGTTGTTGCCGATGCCGTAGAAGAAATCGAAGCCGCGCTGCAGAGGCAGGTAGCGCTTGGCCTGGCCCATGTCCCATTTGCCCACCATGCCCGTCCGGTAACCGGCTTTTTTGAGCACATCGCCGAGGGTGATTTCTTTCGGATCCAGCCCCAAGGTCATCTCGGGAGAGGTTAGGTATTCATCCCAAGTGTATTTATGGCCGTAGTTGACGAGATCGTTCCGCACCATGTCATATAGGCCGTTGCGCTGGGGATAACGCCCGGTCAGAACGCTGCCGCGTGAAGGAGTGCAAGCCGGCCAAGTGACATAAAAGCTGGTGGCGCGAACGCCTTCACGGGCGAGCCGGTCGAGGTTGGGAGTTAGGATGGGCTTGCTGCCTATGCAGCCGAGATCGGGATAACCTTGGTCGTCCGAGATGATGAGAACTATATTTGGCAATCGTTCGGACGCTTGGCCGATAAAGCAGGGAATAAGGCAGGCAAGCAATCCGCAAATCAGTCGAAATCTGATCATGGGAACATGCAAGCATGGTTCGGTGAGTATGTGAAGCCAAAGTCAAACTTCGTCTGGGGTGAATCCCTTACGAGGAGTAGGGTAGGCAGAGTGGAATAAGATGCGATTTGCATTTCCATGAATGAAATATTTTGCAAAACGCATTGGCAAAATAGGGTTAATTGGGGTAGATTGTCTTCTAAGGGGAGGATAATTTTAACTGGTGTATCGTATATGTTTGGAGTCGAGATGGTTATGTGGTGTGAGGGGATAAGTATGATTGCGTTGATGATTTGTCCTGAGAAAGGACAAATCGGACAATAATTGGCCTAAAATGTGCTGAAATGCGGATTTACTAGGAATGAGAACACCTACCTTGCTAACCAGTGTCGCCCTGTCTCTGGCAATCGGTGTGTTCACGGCGGAAGCCGTGCCCACTGCCAATCCAGACACGGGTTCTATCAACGCGAACCAGCTTTTGACGGTGAACAATCCGAATGGCGTGTTGAGCAATGATACGGGCACTGGAACGCTTGTCGTTAACGGTAACGCTCCGCAGCAAAACTATACTTTTGCGGGTTTTACTTTTGATCAGTTAAGCACTCCCAATGTCGGGACGCTTTTAGGTGCGGGAACATACTCTAACGCAATTGTCACCATCACGCCGAACGAGCGCACAGGTGATATTGGAGGTTTTCCGGATAGCTCAGCGGGTTTTAACAGCGCGATTACGTTGGGGCGATTGGCTTTCGGTGATCCCACCGGTGTACGCGCGGTGAACCTGCCTCGCGGGAATAATGGGAGCACCCAGCGCAGTGGGATGGAGTTGTCGTGGAACAATGGTCTGACCGTTACCAATCTGGCGGGTAACGATTTTGTGGTGTTCGAGTCTGGTTCGGCAGGAACGCCAGAAGCCTTCATGGTCCAAGTTCGCAATGCGGCCACCGCTACTTGGAGCATTTGGGTTTATAATCCAGCCACGGCGTTTGCCAGTGTCGATGGAGCAGGTCTCTTCGCCACCCCGTTTGACTTGGATGCATTCGGGATCGCTGCGAATGCGCGAATCGACGGCATTCGCATCGTCAATATGACGAATGAAGACCGTATGGCGAGTGCCTCAGGTGCAGGCGAAGTGATCCCGGAAGATAATGGAGCTACTAGTGCAAATCTGCCAGATGTGGGCACCTTGGCGGTCGATTTCTCAAATTATGGAGCTGGTACATTGGATCCTGATCCGCTCTATATCGGCATCTTGCGGCCGATGAATCCGGGCACGACGGCCTTTGATGTGAACAGCGTCGCCGGGGCTGCGGTGAATGTGAATCCGGATGGCACTTATACCTATGACCCGCGCAGTGTGCTGGCATTCCAGCAACTGGCTGCAGGACAGTCCGTGAACGACACATTCACCTACAATGTTCAGGATGACTCTGTGGAAAACAATTCCGCGCGCGGGACGGTGACCATCACGGTGACAGGTGTGAATGAAACGCCGGCAGGCGTGAATGATACTTATGTTGCGAATGAGGACACAGTCCTTACCGTCGGTGCCGCTGATGGTGTGCTGGACAACGATACGGACATTGATGCCGGGACGACACTGACGGTGTCTGCCTTTGATGCGTCCAGCGTGCAGGGCGCGACGGTGGCCGTGAGTGCCGATGGCAGCTTTACCTACAACCCGAATGCGTCGGCGAGCTTGCGGGCGCTGACCGTCGGCCAATCCTTGACGGATACGTTTACTTACACGGTGTCCGATGGTGAAGGTGGAACGGATACGGCCACGGTCACGATCACAGTTTCGGGCCGGAATGATGCCCCCTTGGCGATGAATGATACCGGCTATGCCACTTTCTCCAACGCGCCTCTGAATGTCACCGCTCCCGGTGTGCTGGCTAATGATACGGATGCGGACGGCAACACCTTGCGGGTGGAAGGGCCGGGACAGCAGCTCTACACCTTTGCGAACGTAGTCTTCGATCAGGCGGGCACGCCCACAATCCTTACGCGACTGGCACCGGGCGCTTACAATGGTGCAACGATCGATGCGGAGCCTGAGGACACGACCACACCGCGGGATGGTTTCCCGAATGATACGACCAATTTCCGGGGAGCCTATTCCTTGGGGCATCTGTTCAATTCGTCCTCCTCGGGCACGACGGTGAGCGGTGTGAACCTGCCGCTGGGCGATGTGGGCACGAGCTTCCGCAGTGGCGTGGAGATCACCTGGGTGAACGGTTTGAGCCTGACGAACCTGGCCGGGAATGACTTTGTGGTTTATGAATCCGGCAGCGAGAATGCGCCAGAAGCGTTCATGGTGCAGGTGCGAGGGACGGATTCCGGTGTCTGGAGCTCATGGGTGTATGTGCCGGCATCGGAAAGTGCTGCCTATGGCATCGCGGGCGAGTTCCTTTTTGCCACGGTCTTCAATCTGGATTATTTCGGCATCTCGGCGAATGACCGGATCGATGCGTTCCGCATCGCTAATTTGAGAGCGTCAGACCGCATGGTGGCAGGAACAAACGTCGTGATCCCGGAGGATGAGGGGGCCACGAGCGCCATTCTGCCTGCCCCGGGTCCGCTGGCGAGTTTCGGTGCGTATGGTGCCGGGACGTTTGATCCTGATCCGGTCTATCTCGGTGTCTTGCATCAGTTGGTGGAGACAGCACCCGCTTACAGCGCCACCAGTGTTTTAGGCGCGACAGTGGTGGTGAATGCGGACGGCAGTTTCAGTTATGATCCCACGACCTCCGTGACACTTTCCACACTGGCGCTGGGGGTGACGATGGATGACGAGTTCACTTATACGGTGACGGATGGATTCGGTGGATTCTCCTCGGCCAAAGTGACCGTGACGGTAACGGGCGTCAACTCGCCTCCGACCGTTTCCATCACCTTCCCGCCGAATAACTCGTCGTTCTTCAGCCCGGCCAGCTTTACCATGACGGCCACCGCATCTGATGTGGATGGCACTGTGACGCAAATCGAGTTCCGTGAGACGATCCAGAATATCTCCCTGGGAACGGATACGACGCCCGGAGATGGCTTCTCGGTGAATCTTTCGAATCTTGCACCGGGCAACTACTCGTTTGTGGCCATCGCGACGGATGATGACAACGCGACGACGACCTCTGCCGCAGTGAACATCACGGTGCTGGCGAATCTGCCTCTGGGAACGGTCAGCGCGATCGATGCGAGCGGCTTCTACTTCCTCCAATCCGGTTTGATGAGCCAGTCTGTCACGGTGAACAATACCTCTCCGGTTCCGGTATCGGCGGTGCGTTTGACCATCCAAGGTCTGGCTCCTGGCATAGTGGTCTACAATGCGAGCGGCACGAACGTGGCGAATGAACCTTATATGCAGCAGAACACGCCTGTTCCTGCGGGCGGTTCTGTGACGTTCTTCATCGAATATTACGTGGCGAACCGGACTACGATTCCTGCGCCGACTTTCGTCGCGACTTTGGAAACGGTGGCGGGACCGGTTGTTCCGGTTGGTGCCGTGCAGGCAATTCTGCGCAATCCGCCGGAAGTGCTTACGGATGGGCATGTGCTGATCGATTATGCGACGGTGCTAAATCGCACCTATTATATCCAATACAGCCCGGACGCGACCACGTGGACTACGGTTTTCCCGGCGCAGACGGGCACGGGCTCGAACCGGCAATGGATCGATAGTGGACCACCCAAAACGGATGCACATCCGTCTACCGTCGTGTCCCGGTTCTATCGCATCGTTGAAGTCCCGTAATCCAAGGAGAAACGAATCATGAAACGCATCCATTTGATGAGTTTGGGGTTGGCGGGCGTGTTGATGGCAGGGAGTGCTCAGGCCCAGGATAAAGGCAGTTTCGGGCGCTTCGGCATCAGCTACAATCTGAACTTCAACGTCGCGGCGGAGTTTTCGGGCATCGGCGGGGCTGGGCCGGGGTTGAACCCTGGATTGGTGCCTTTGGTGAATCCTGGTGATATTCAGCAATTCGATGACGGATTCATCGGTATGGATGCCTCCGGGAATGCGGGCGGGCTTACGACCTTTTGGGGATATAACAATGCGAGCCAGATTGTGGGCGGTAATCTGCAGCTAAGCAGCACGGCACTGGCGGCGGGCTTGAGCACGCAGCGTAGTGATAGTGATTTGCAGCATGGTGTGGATCTGACCTACAGTTATCAGTTGAAGAGCTGGGAGAAGGGCGGTTGGGGCTTGGAAGGTGCATTTGGTTGGATGCCTGTAGGCATCACAGATAGCCAGGCGGTGGCTGGTAATTTGGTTGTCGCGAATATTCCGTTGGGTTTCGTGCCGCCAGTGGCTCCCTTTACAGGAACTGTGGCAGGACCGGGACCATTGTTGGACACGACCACAGGAACGGTAATAATTCCTGGAGGCGCCATCATCACCGGCAATCGCGACATTGACGCGTCCGTCTTCGCATTCCGCTTCGGTCCTTACTTGGATTACAATCTCAGCGAGCGTGTGAGTCTGACCTTGAGCGGTGGCTTGTCCCTCGCGGTGGTGGATAGCGAGTTCACCTTCAATGAGTTGAAGACGCCGATCATTGGCACACCTTCTACGACCACAGGTAATGACCGTTCTTCTGATTTGCTGGTGGGAGGTTATCTCAGTGCGCGCGTGGCCTACTGGTTCACGGATAACATGAATGTGTTCACGGGCATCACCTATCAGAACGTGGGTTCGTTTAGTCAGACGGCGAGTGGCCGCAAGGCGACGCTGGATCTGGGTAAGACGATTTCCTTGAACGTGGGCTTAGGCTTCTCGTTCTGATCCGATTTCGGTCTGGGTTGCAAATAAACGGGACCGGGCAGTATTGGCCGGTCCCGTTTATTCTTCTGACCCGACCGCTTCAGAAATGCTCTTCATGCCATGGGCTTCGACTTTTTCCTTCAAGCCTTTGACCACAGCCTTCGCGATGCCTGGTCCTTCATAGACCATGCCGGAGTAGATCTGCACGAGGCTGGCGCCTGCGCATATCTTCTCCCAAGCATCTTCCGCGGTGAAAATACCGCCGACACCGATGAGCGGCAGCTTGCCCTGCGTCTGTTGATAAAGATGACGGATGACTTCTGTGCTGCGTTGGCGTAGGGGACGTCCGCTCAAGCCGCCTGTTTCCGCATACACGGCCTTCAGTTTCGGATCCTTCGTCTCAGGACGTGAGATGGTCGTGTTCGTAGCCACGATACCCGCAAGCTGACGTGGGCCGACGAGGCTTAGCATCTCGTCCAAGGCATCGAACGTGAGGTCAGGAGCCACCTTCACGAGAATCGGTTTCTTAGCGAAGCCCGTTTGCTGTGCGAGTTCGTCGTTGATCTGCTGCAAGGCGGCGAGGATTTGATCGAGCGCGCTCTTATCCTGCAACTGGCGCAAGTTCGGCGTATTCGGGGAGCTGACGTTCACCACGAAGAAATCTGCCAAACGCCAGAGGGTGCGGAAGGAATTCGCATAATCATCTGCTGCTTGCTCATTCGGCGTGATCTTGGATTTACCAAGATTGATGCCGACGGGATGGTTCGGCCAGCGACCGCTCTCACGCCATTCGCTCAGGCGCGCGGCAAGGGCAGGGGCACCACCATTATTGAAGCCCATGCGGTTCACGAGTGACTCATCCGGGATGCCGCGGAACATGCGCGGTGTGGGATTGCCGGGCTGTTCATGCCACGTCACACCACCGGCTTCGGAGAAACCAAAGCCCAAGGCGGACCATGCGGGCATGGCCACGCCGCGCTTATCCATGCCAGCGGCGAGGCCGACGGGATTCGGGAAATCGAGGCCGAAACATTTCGTGGGCAAGGCGGGCGCGCTGAACATAGCGGCCATCGCTTCGCACAGCACGGGCACGCGACTGGTGCGCGCGAGATTTTCCAGCGCGAAGTTATGCGCTGCTTCGGAATCCATCTCGAACAATGCCGGACGGACCAATTGTTTGTACCACCAACTCATCGGCGCAGAGAATGGGCATCTGTCCCGCAGAGGCAAGGCAAGAAGTCAGTGCTTCGCCTCATCACAGTCGAAAAGTCAACTCTCCAACTGTGAAAATTTTTCATCGGCTCTTTCCTGTTTACAGAGGGGGCTTCGTTGTTACTATTTTCCTCCGACACAAAAACAGAACGCTCATGAAAAAGATCGAAGCCATCATCAAGCCGTTCAAACTGGAGGATGTCAAAGAGGCCCTGACGGGTATCGGTGTGGAAGGTCTTACCGTTACTGAAGTCAAAGGTTTTGGACGCCAAAAGGGACATACGGAAATCTATCGCGGCAGCGAATACACAGTGGATTTTCTGCCGAAACTAAAGATCGAGATCGTATTGCCGGATTCCGAAGTGGAACAAGCAGTGAAGACGATCATCGGCGCGGCCAAGACCGGCAAGATCGGTGACGGCAAAGTATTCGTCCTGCCGATCGAGAACGCCATCCGCATCCGCACGGAAGAGACTGGCGACCAGGCCGTATAAATCTATTTCCAAAACGTTCCCTGCCTTGTGAACACACGGCAGGGTTTCTTGTCTCTAAATACAAACTGCACCTGATAACAAGCGACGTTCATGAGCACTCCCAAGGAAGTTCTTGAGCTGGCCAAAAAGGCCGGGGCGAAGATGGTGGACATCAAGTTTGTAGACACCTTCGGCACCTGGCAGCACTTCAGCGTTCCCACGGGCGAACTCACTGAGGAAGTTTTTGATGAGGGTTTCGGTTTCGATGGTTCCTCCATCCGCGGATGGAAGAGCATTGAAGCCTCCGACATGCTCGCGATGCCTGATCCGGCTACCGCGTTCATCGATCCGTTCTGTGCTGTGCCGACGCTTTCGCTGACGTGCACGATCGCCGAGACGGGTACGAAGGAAGCTTACAACCGCGATCCGCGCGGTATCGCGCAACGCGGTGAGAAATATCTGCAAAGCACCGGCGTGGCTGACACAGCCGTGTTCGGACCTGAAGCCGAGTTCTTCATCTTCGACAACGTGCAGTATGACAACAAAGCCAACGGCACGTTCTATTCTGTCGATTCCGAAGAAGCTGCGTGGAACACCGGTCGCGATGAGATGCCGAACCTCGGTTACAAGATCCGGCACAAGGAAGGCTATTTCCCGGTTGGTCCTGCTGACACTCAGCAAGACATCCGCACAGAGATGTGCCTCGTGATGGAAGCACTCGGCATCAAAGTCGAGCGGCAGCATCATGAAGTCGCGACGGCAGGTCAGGCCGAGATCGATTTTCGTTTCGACACGCTCGTGAAAACGGCGGACACGATGATGCTCTACAAGTACATCGTGAAGAACGTGGCCCGCAAACACGGCAAGACCGCGAGCTTCATGCCCAAGCCGCTCTACGGAGACAATGGCTCTGGCATGCATACGCACCAGTCGTTGTGGAAAAAGGGCAAACCGCTTTTCGCCGGCAATGAATATGCCGGTCTGAGCCAGATGGCTCTCTATTACATCGGCGGCATTTTGAAGCACGCGAAGGCGCTGTGCGCGATCTGCAACCCGACCACGAATTCTTACAAGCGCCTGGTTCCGGGCTATGAGGCTCCGGTGAATCTCGCTTATTCTGCACGCAACCGTTCAGCGGCGATCCGCATTCCGACCTTCTCGGAAAGCCCGAAAGCCAAGCGCATCGAGTATCGTCCGCCCGATCCGGCGGCGAATCCCTATCTGTGCTACACCGCGTTGCTCATGGCCGGTCTGGACGGTGTGATCAACAAGATCGATCCCGGCGAACCCTTGGATAAAAATATTTACGAGCTCCCGCCCGAAGAACTGAAGAAGGTGCCGAACGTGCCTGGTTCCCTCGGTGAGGCGCTGGATTGCCTGGAGAAAGACCATCAATTCCTGCTGAAGGGCGATGTCTTCACCACGGACTTTTTGGAGATGTGGGTGACGCAAAAACGCAAGGAACACGATGCCCTGCGCCTGCGTCCGCATCCATACGAATTTTCTCTTTACTACGACTGTTAATACACCGGAAACGCAGATGGGGCATTCACCCCATATTTTACGCGGGAAAGTGTTTTGAGGCAGCTCTGGCAAGCAGAAAAAAGAAGAAAAAGTAGCCTGTGAATAACTTGTGAAAAAGAGTTAATATCTAATGCTCGTCGGAAGCGGGTTCATTTCCTAGAACAAACGCATTCGATTCCGATGGACCGGGTTGGCCGGATAAACCCTTAAAAGTGAACGAAAAATTGCTTTTTGAATGATTTTATATCTCGTTGATATTCAACGGGATAATCGGGAAAATGAAGTGACTCCAAGGGTGGCCTTGAAGTTTGCATGAAAAAGCAGGACGCGGGCACTGAAGCCGGAAGGCTGGGATGAGCAGGCCAAATGTCGGTTACGGATAAGTTACAGGAAACAGTGAATAATTGGGCAAAAATGCAGGAAAATCAGGGGATCAACCGCGCCATGCATGACTCTGTAGAAAAAGTCTGGTCCGCAGCTCAAACGCTGCTGAAGACCATGCTGAACTCGGACATCTTCAATCTGTGGTTCGCGCCGCTTCGGGCCACCGAGATGACGCAGGATGCCATCACGCTGGAAGTGGCCAATGACTTCTGTGAAGTCTGGCTCACGGACAACTACATCGGCCTTTTGCAAGATGTGCTGTTGGGTGCCGCGGGTCGTCCCTTGAAAGTCCGCTTCGTGGTCACCACCGGCTCCGCACCCGCACCGGCTCCTGCCAAAGCAGCCGCTGTTACAGCTCCGGCTCCGGCCAAGACGAAGCACGTGGAAGGCTCGGAGAAGAGCCACCAAGGTGCTGAAGGTGATCCTTCGTTCAACCCCAAGAACACGTTCGATACGTTCGTGGTGGGAACGAATAATAATTTCGCCCATGCGGCGGCGATGGCCGTGGCGCATTCTCCGGGCAAATCTTACAACCCGCTGTTCCTTTACGGCGGTGTGGGATTGGGCAAGACGCATCTCCTGCACGCCATCGGTCAGTATGTGGCGGCGCACAAGAAGGGTGCGAAGGTCGCCTACGTCTCTTCCGAGAAGTTCACGAACGAGTTCATCGACGCCATTCAGAACAACCAACTGGTGCGCTTCCGCAAAAAGTATCGCCAGACGGATGTGCTGCTAATGGATGACATCCAGTTCCTCGCAGGCAAGGAGCGTATCCAGGAAGAATTCTTCCATACGTTCAATGCGCTGCATGAGGGCCACAAGCAGATCGTGCTGACTTGCGACCGTCCCGCGAGCGAAATCCAAGGCTTGGAACACCGCCTCGTCTCCCGTTTCGAATGGGGTCTGGTCACGGACATGCAGCCGCCGGATGTGGAAACGCGCCTCGCCATTCTCAAAAAGAAGGCGAACTCGATGAACACCACGGTGCCGGATGATCTGCTGGAGTTCCTCGCGAACCGCATCCGCACGAACATCCGCCGTCTGGAAGGCGCGCTCATCCGCGTGATCTCCTATTCCTCGCTCACGGGCAAGAAGCTCTCGCTGGACATGGTGGAAAACCTGTTGCGCGAAGTGTTGCAGGAAGAGGGTAAGACGATCGTCTCCATCGACCTCATCCAGAAGCGCGTGGCTGAGCATTTCGATCTCCGCATCGCGGATATGAGCAGCAAGCGCCGTCCGGAGAACATCGCGTTCCCGCGCCAGATCGCCATGTTCCTTTCTCGTCAACTCACGGAAAGCTCACTGAATACCATCGGTGAAGCCTTTGGCGGTCGCGATCACGGTACCGTATTGCACGCCTGCCGTCTGGTGAAGGACCGTATGGAGATTGATTCCAACGTGCGCCAGGTCGTGAGTTACTTGGAGAAGCAGTTGCTCCGTTAAGCACGAGTTTCGGGTTACTTGTTTTGAGTTTCGAGTTTAAGGCTGCTTTGCTTTTTGACTCGTAACTAGAAACTGGAAACCAGAAACTTTCGGGACATGGCCGCAATCGAAGTTCAAGGGCTGAATAAAGCCTACCGCATCTATAAGAAGCAACCCGGCTTCTCTGGAGCGGTGCGCGGTCTTTTCAAGCGCGAATACGAGACCACGCATGCGGTGAAGGATGTGAACTTCCAAGTGGAAGAAGGGGAACTCGTCGGTTTCCTCGGGCCTAATGGCGCAGGAAAGACGACCACGCTGAAGATGCTCTCTGGCCTGCTCTATCCCACGAGCGGCACTGCTTCGGTTTTGGGCTACACGCCATGGGAACGTGCGGATGGTTATCGCCGACAGTTCGCTTTGTTGCTTGGGCAAAAGAATCAGCTCTGGTGGGATTTGCCCGCACGTGAATCGTTGGAACTGAATGCACGCATCTACGGCATCGCACCCGAGGATTTCAAAAAGCGCGTTGATGAGATGACGCAGTTGCTTGGCGTGGGTGAGAAACTCAATGTGATGGTGCGGGAACTGTCCCTGGGCGAACGCATGAAGCTGGAGCTCGTGGCCGCGCTACTGCATCAGCCCAAGGTGTTGTTCCTTGATGAGCCGACCATTGGTTTGGATGTTGTTTCGCAAAAGGCGGTGCGTGAATTTCTCCGCGATCACAATAAACGCAACAAGACCACAGTGCTGCTCACGAGCCATTACATGGCGGACATCCAGGAGTTGTGCCAGCGCGTGATCATCATTGATAAAGGCACCATCTTCTTCGATGGCAAGTTGAGCGAAATCCTTGATCGCTTCGCGGATTTCAAACTCATCACCATCCAGACAGAGGGTGAACTCGCGTGCAATGAAGGCTGCCTGAAAGAGTTCGGCGAAATCGTGGAAAAGACGGCGACGAGCGTGAAGCTTAAGGTTAAGCGCGATCGCGTCATCGCCGCGTGCAAAGGCTTGCTAGATGCGCTGCCAGTGAAGGATATCGATATCGAGGAAGTGCCGATTGAGGATATTATTCGGAACCTGTTTGCGCGGTGATTTACCGGTCAAGCTGGCTTGCGGATTATCTCCAACTTCAGTAGCGCTGAGAAACGTTCCAGATTTTCGTCATCAGGCCGCATTTGTTCACGCAGGAGAATAAATTCGTTGGCAGTGTTGGCGATGATAACTTCAGAAAGCTCCTGTCCGTCATCATCGAAATAGATTGTGCAGACTAGGTGTTTGAGGCTGGTTCGCGGGATTGTCTTTCGATATTTTCCGGGCAGCCAAGGGCAGTATTCGATGATTTCAAGCTGTTTTAGTATGTCATCATAGCGGATCACATTTACTCGGCCACATGCTAATAAGATGACAACTGCAAAAGGGATCGCCAATAAACCGACTGTAAAGTTGGTGCTGAGCAAAAGGGTGACAATAAAAGCGATGATACTCGCGACAGTCGAAGATCGCCGTTTTTGTGAAGCTTCTGCCGGTTTCAAGTCGTGAACCATGGCTGTTGAGTGAGGAGCCTAAGGATCAAAATATACTTGTCGATTCCCTTTCTATTTTTGTTCTGAAATTGGGTGGATTTTACATATCCCTGAGTGTTTTTCCCCGCTTGCCACGTCTTCGCCTGTGTTTACAGTCATTCCATTCGTTTTACCTAAAAGCATACGAAAACGTTTTTGTACTGAAAGAGAACTATGTCCTATTTCAAAGACATCCCGAAGATCAAGTTCGAGGGGCCGAAGTCCACGAACCCGCTCGCCTTCAAGCATTACAACCCTACGCAGAAGATCGAAGGCAAGACCATGTCGGAGCACCTGCGCTTCTCCGTGGTGTATTGGCACACGATGCGCGGTCAGGGCGCGGACATGTTCGGTTCGCCGACGGCCATCCGCCCTTGGGACAATGGCAAAGATGTGATCGACACCGCGAAGGCCCGCGTGCCGGTGTTCTTCGACATCGTGGATCGCTTGGGTGCGCCTTACTACGCTTTCCATGACCGCGATCTCGCGCCGCACGGCAAATCTCTCCGCGAATCGAACAAGTATCTCGACACCATCGTCGGGCTCCTGAAAGAGCAGCAGAAGCGTACTGGCATCAAGCTCCTGTGGGGCACTGCCCAGCTCTTCGTGCATCCACGCTTCATGCACGGTGCGGCCACGAGCTGCAATGCCGATGTGTTCGCTTTCTCCGCCGCACAAGTGAAGAAGGCGCTGGAAGTGACGCATGAACTTGGCGGTGAAGGTTACACGTTCTGGGGCGGTCGCGAAGGTTACTCCACGTTGTGGAATACGGATATGAAGCGTGAACTGGAGCACCTCGCGAAATTCCTGCACATGGCGGTGGATTATGCGAAGAAGATCGGTTTCAAAGGCCAGTTCTACATCGAGCCGAAGCCGAAAGAACCGACCAAGCATCAGTATGATTCCGATGCTGCTGCGTGCTTGAACTTCCTGCGCGAGTTCGATCTGCTCCCGCACTTCAAGTTGAACCTGGAAACGAATCACGCCACACTGGCTGGCCACACGATGCAGCATGAGATCGAGACGGCTGGTGCCGCGAACGCGCTGGGCAGCATCGACGCGAATACGGGCGATCTGCTCCTCGGGTGGGACACGGACCAGTTCCCGACGGATATCTATCTCACCACGCAGTGCATGCTGGGCATCCTGAAATATGGCGGCCTCACGACGGGTGGCGTGAACTTCGACGCGAAGGTGCGTCGCGAGAGCGTCGATCCGGTGGATCTTTTCCACGCACACATCGGTGGCATGGACGCCTTCGCCCGCGGTCTCAAGATCGCGGCTGCCATCCGCAAGGATGGTCGCCTCGCGGACTTTGTGAAGCAACGCTACTCTTCTTGGGACAAGGGTCTCGGCAAGAGCATTGAGGAGGGCAAAGAGAGCTTCGAGACGTTGGAAGCCTACATGCTCAAGAAGGGCGAGGCCGATGCGAACGCCAGTGGCCGTCAGGAATTCTTGGAGAACTTGATCAACGAGTTTATCTAAGCTCTAAAGAAGTTTTACGACACAGGCGTTGCCGCAAGGCAACGCCTTTTTTATTGGACCTCCTGCCCGTCAGGAAGTTGACCGATGGTCAGGAAGGTTTTGATCAGTTCGCCTTCGCCACAAACGGTCATGCCGGAGAATCGCTTGAACCATTTTCCAAAAGGAACTTCGGGGTGGGTATCCAACCATGCTGCGAGCAAGCCAAGTTGTTCCACTGAAATCTGCCGCTTTTTAATGCGGTCCAGCAAATGATTTAGCAACGCTGGAGGAAGATTGAGACGCTTGATGCTAGGCATGAGCGGAGTTTCCGTAGAAACCGTGACTGATGGCTGTTTTCAGGCGCTGCACTTCCGCTGGATCTTCGGATTCCACCATCTGCCGGGCCAGTTCAGTCAATTCATTGGCGGTAAGGGGGCGGGCTTTGGCCAATTGAATAACAAACTGAATCACCTCCACCTGCTCGTCAGGCGTGAGCTGTTTGATTTCCTCAATGATGGCACCGGAACTCATATTGCTACAGTAGGCTGTTTGCCGATTGTCTTCAAGCTTCGGTTATGCACCAAACAGACGCTTAAAATTCTCCTCCACCTGTTCGCTCAAGTCCTCAACCGCCATTCCCCGCACTTTCGCGAGACCATCATACACCGCGCGTAGATTTGCCGGATGATTGATCACCTTGCTGGTGGAAGCGTCTGAGAGCGGATGCCGATTCAGTTCTTCGGGCAATGACTGGTCCGGCGCATCCGTCTCCACCAGCAAGCGTTCCAGCGGAACTTGCTTGAAGGTCTCGCGCTGGCGCTCTTTACGGTCGAGCAGGTAATAGCCCGGAAATGAGAAGTAAGCACCGATCTTGGCGAGTGGCCGGATCATCTCCGCAGGACCACCGTAAGAATGAAGCAGGAAACCTCGTTCAGGCCGCGGCTCTTTTCTAAGCAATTGGAAGATCGGCCCCCATGACTGGAGGCAATGAATGCTCGCCGCGAGATTGCGTTCTGCAGCTAATCGCAATTGCCATACGAATACTTCTTCCTGACCTTCGTATGGCAAATCCGGTTTCCATTTGTCCAAGCCGATCTCTCCAACTGCTGCGTGTGGTGTCTCATCGAGAAAGCGCACCAACTCACTTTGCCACCGTTCCGTGCGCTCGTGCAGATACCACGGATGATAACCGAAGCTTGGTTGCACGATCACATGCTTCTGCGCCAGTTCCTGCACCTGTGCCCAATCTTCCTCGCACGCGCCATTCACCACCATGCGTGCGATGCCCTCCGCTTCGGCGGCGACGATTAATTCCGCGTGCCTGCCGCCGAAGCGATCGTCTTGCAGATGATTGTGGGCATCGTAGAGGCGCACAGGTCTTCACTTTTTTGTTGCGGGCAACGGCACTTGGCCAGGATGCATCAGATACGCGATTACGTCCCGCACCTGTTGTTCTGTCAGCGCTTCCACCAAGCCTTCGGGCATCAGCGAGAGCGTGGACTCCGCGAGTTTGTCCACTTCCGTTTGCTCGATGGTCAACAGCTCTGTCATCGTCTGCACCGAGAGCGTGCGCGCGTTCTTCGAGCGGATCACGCCGTTCAACGTGCGACCATCCTTCAGGTCCACCACGGACATGCGGAAGTCCGCGTTCACCACGCCGCTCGGATCGATGATGTTCTCCAGGAGGAAATCGATGTTATCGCGGCCTGCACCTGTCAGGTCAGGCCCGATGCTGCCGCCTTCGCCGTAAAGCTTATGACAGTTCGCGCAAACCAGTGCGAAGACCTCGCGCCCCGCGCTCTTGTCTGCTTTGCTCAAGACATCCTTCGTGAGCTTCGCCTTCCATTCCGTCATCAACTTCTTCTTGTCGTCGTCAGAATCACGGATTTGTCCCCACACTTCGCCGAGACGCTGATTCAGCTTCTCATCATTGAAGCTGCGGATTTGCCGCGCGTGGAAGGCGGACAAGTCATCCTTCGGCACCACATTCGCACCGATCGCATCCAACAACGATTTCGCGAAGATCGGTCGCGACACCAGCGTGGCCAGCAACTGCGGCCGTTCCGAGGGATGAAACCCTTTGTAAGCCTTCACCAGCTTGTCGCCGATGAGCGGATCATTGAACTGCGCCAATCCGCGTGCTGCGACGGGATTCAAGAAGCGCACGCTCAGCAACTGCTCGCAAATCTGCCGCATGTCTGCTGGCTTGCTGTCGATGATCGTTTGCAGTGCCGCCTTGCGCGCGGCGATGTCTGCCTTGCCATCGAGTGCGAGCGTCTTCACATCATCCAGCGCGCGACCATCGCCGAACACCACGCTCAATTCGCGGACCAAGGCCGTGACCTTCTCATCCTTCGAGCGATTTGCCGAAGCGGCTAGAGAATCCCACGCCGCTGGCTTGGCCGCCTTGCGCCAGCCGCGCATCGCTTCGGATAATCCCGTCAGCACATCTTTTTGGAACGCATCCGATTTCTTTGCCGCTGTTTGTAGCACAGCACTCAGATGCGTCGGATTTTTCTCCAAATCTTCCGCCAATCGACGCGTGATGTATTGCCGTGTTTTCGGCAGTTCACAACGTGCTGCGATGCTGGCGAGCTGTTCCGGATTGCTGTTGCCCAGCGGGATCAAGCCATACCAGATGAGCAGCGGAAGATTGTGGTCGTCCGCGTCTTCCTTGTGTGCAACCAGGGCTGTGGCTAAGTCCGCTCGTTGCGCTAGGGGTAAGCGTTGCAGCGTGGAAGCGAGAACCAAGCGCACCGCCGCAGACTTCTCATCTTTCGCCAATCGCACCAATTGGTTCATGAGAGATTTCGAAGGGGTTACTTCATTGCCAGCTGGTCGTTGGCTCATCGTCGTGTCCAGCGGCCACTTGTCCGTGAGCAGGCGTATCGACCATGCGCGGATGTACTCTTCATCCGGATTCAAGCGGCTGCTCAATTGCGTGCGCAGGAATGTTTCATCCGCCGCGCCGATCGCATTGAGCGTCCAGAAGATACGGAGCTTCAGCGGGATGTCGTTTTCACTCTTATAGAGAGCCAGCGCTTCCTTGACGGAATCAGAGAGAAGCGTGCCGCGTTGGAAACGGTCTGCGAGTTCCATCCGCGCCTGATTGGCGAACCACACGTTGTAATGCCGTTGCAGGTTGATGAGCTGCCCATCCGTAAGGATGCGCAGATCGCGCAGGGCAGGGCGCTTGGGTTTGCCAGAGACAATCTTGTAGATGCGACCGCTCTCGCGATGCACGCCCGTGTTATCATGGCATTCACCAGTATCGCTCCAATCCGCGATGTAAACGCCACCATCCGGTCCGCAGCTCAGTTCCATGCCACGGAACCATTTATCCGTGAACTGCAGCATGTCTTCGCCGTGTTTTCCCACGTATCCGGAGCCATCGCGTTGCAGAATCTCGCGGTTCACGCGCCGTCCGTGCATGTTCAGCGTGAAGAGCTTGTCCTGATACTCGATCGGCCAGTTATCGCCCTGATAAATCATCATGCCGATGTGCGCGTGACCGCCGCCGTAACTGTCCGCCTTGCCATCGCGCGAATCCGTCCAGCTCTTGCCTGTATCAAAATGCCAATGATCCGCGTGCGTGTCGATTAGTCCATACGTGTGTGTGTTCGGATCAATCGTGTGCGGGCGGACATAGTGTGAGCCTGGCGTCGCATGCCACAGATGCCCATTCACCGTGTTGATAAAGAACAGTTCGCCGAACTTGTTCCAGTCATGTCCCCAAGGATTCGTCGTGCCGGACGTCAACGCCTCGAACACCTTCGTCTGCGGATTGTAGCGCCACATACCACCACGCATCGGGATGCGTTCCTTAGCAGGTGTTCCGGGAATGCCTATCTCGCCGGGACTGGAGGCACCGCAGCGGCCGTAGAGCCAGCCATCGGGACCGAACTTCAGGCCATTGGCGAAGTTGTGATAATTTTCTGCGGGTGGATTGAACCCATCGAGCACCACTTCTGTCGGGCCATCCGGTTTGTCATCGCCATCGCGATCCGGGATGAAGAGCACCTGTGGTGGGCACATCAGCCACACACCGCCGAGGCCGATCTCCACACTGCTCAACATCTGTACCTGATCCGTGAACACCGTGCGCTTGTCGAATTTGCCATCGCCATCGCGGTCTTCAAAGATCAGCAGGCGATCACGCAGATTCATGTCGAACTTCACCTTGCGCTCGGAATAGGTGTAATTCTCCGCCACCCACAAACGTCCTCGCGAATCCCATGTCATCGCGATGGGATTCTGCACATCCGGTTCCGCGGCATAGACCGTGGCCTTGAAGCCCGGCGGCAGCGTGAGATTCTTCACCACTTCCTCGGCGGGCATGATCTTCACGCTCAAGTCCGTCTCGCTATTGTAGAGCTTGGGGAATTCAGCCGCGTCTACGCGAACTAACGTGAGCATGGCGAGCAATGCCGCCTGCCAACCTTTAGATACAAACCGGATCTTCATGCAATGCGGAGAGTGTAATGGCTGAAACGCATTGCGGAAGGACAGAAATGCATGGAATAGCGAAGCGAACACGACCGCCTGTTCAATCTCCTGTTCGCGTATTCCGCGTAGTTCGCGGTTAACCTCTTATCCCAATGCCAACACAATCGCCGCCAGCATCAGCACTGCTCCCGCCAATCGCCACTTAAGCACGGCTGCGCCCAATTGCTGCTCCTGGTTCTTGAACCAATGTCCGATGAGCCACACCGCCACCACACTCCAGAGACCGCGTGAGCTGTACATGATGTTGGAGGCCGTCGCCTTCCCATACACCGCTAACGTGGAGATGAAAAAGATGCCTTGAGCCGCCATGAAGAAACTGCCGCCTCCCAGCCATTTCCAAGCCGTGGGCGAGAGATCGCGTAGCGGTGCGGAGAAAAAGGGGATAAAGCCTAACGAAAACACCGCCACCATCCCCATCATGATCGGCAGAAATCGGCCAGCACCCCACGCAGGCGAATACTTCTGCACAAAGACATCGAACAGCGCGAATACTAGCGCTGCTCCACCCGCCGAGGCGATGGTGAGTTTCACATGATGATGCTGTTGCTGGCTCTTGCCGCCGCGATTCAATAGCGCGATCGCCGCCACACTCATCACGGCCGAGATCCAGAGTTTCACGGCCACCGGTTCACCGATTATCAACGTGGTAAAGAGCGCCACCAAAATGATCTTCACTCCAAGCACTGGTGTAGCGATGGAGACATCCCCTTTGTTCACTGCGTAAAATGTGAGCACTTGCCCGCCGATGAAGAGCAGGGCGGTCGCGGCGGGTTCCCAAATATGCTGCCAGCCGGGAAATGGCTCCGCATGCAGGAACAGGAGCAGCAGAAACACGATGCCCGTAGTGACATTCGCCACGAAGGTGGTGCGATACACGCCCACGCCGTAATCACCCGAGCGCTTCACCAGCAGCACGCCGAATACATACAACCAACTGGCGATGAGGGGGAACAGCAGGTGTCCGGACATAGTAACGTTGACGCAAGTGGTTGTTTTGCTTGGATTGCTTTCCTATTATGCTGGACAGTATCGTCAAATATGACGATATTACATTTGCTTGCGCGGCCCGTCTTTAGCGGCGGTCATCCGTGCTTGCTTGGGCCGCGAAAGCGGCCCTTTTTTATGCCCGGACAATTCCAAGTGGATCTTTAGGTGACGCCGGCTTGTAACAAATGCCCGTGACCGTATCGTCAAACATCTTGTTGATGCGATATTTCTGAATGTTTGACGTGGGGGCGACTTCTCTTTTCAAGAGGGAAAAAGCTATACAATCTGCCAGTTGGATAAAGTAAGACTGGAACGACGGTTTGAAGACGGGATCCTCCAGAATTCTTCTAGTAGTGATATTTTGCGTTGTTTGTCCATTTGGCCAAGCCCCGAATTGTGAGGGTATTGGATTGTATACCTTCATTTTTCTGAGTGCTTTTGTGATGTCGTGCTCTCTTCCTTCGTCGGCAACGATTAAACCACGAGCACTGTAATCGTTTAATCTGATCCTTAATGACTCAGCGCGCTCGGTTTGCATTCCTATCACGGCTTCGTCAGTTAGTGTCCGTCTTTCAGGGATTTCTCGGCGTTCAAATTCTAGCAGAGTTCTTTCTATGCGATTCAAAAGCCGATCCCAGGCCGCCATTTGTGGATCTTCATGATTGGTACTATCCAAGCAAACATTGAAGCACAATACCTTAGGTAGAGAAGCTGTTAATTCTAGCAATCCCAGAAATATCCTACTCCTCTCCCATTTTCCAATAAGGCGATCGCTAATTTTGCCTCTACCAGCAACAAACTCTGTGGCGTGAATTTCTTTACGCAGAAAAATGCCATAGTCGCGTTTCAATTTTCGCCGGTGTTCCAAAACTAGTTCAAAACATGTATTCCATTCGGAGTGACGTATGACAATTGCAGACAAGCAAAACTTGGAGGCATCGTATGATTCGTCAATATAGATAAGGCGCACCGACATGTCGAAAGTGTTGCTAGTTGGTTCATAACCATCAACATTCAATTTTAATCGTTTACTTGATCTTCCCCAGCAATTCCAGCAATTGCGCCACAATCTTCCGCGACGCCTCTTTCTCCACCCGGTTCGTCCCTAACCATGTCTCGTAACCGCCCAACTCATGCTGCTCCGGCGTGGGCAGGTAACCATAACCGCCATTCGCCAGCTCAATCACGAACATCGGCTTGATCGGACTCTTCGCCTTCAATTCCAATCCCGTCTCCGTGAATGTCTCAAACGGGATCGCTGCTACGGCGAACTCGCCGATGCGGAACGCTTGCAGAAGGATGCTCACCTCCTTCGGCCACTCGGCCGCGCTCAAGGTCCGTTCTGCATACACTTTCTCCAGTCGGTGGATAGGGGAGATGGTTGTTGGTTTAGCCAACGTCTCCTTCGCCCACTTCACCTGTTCCGGTGTGGCCACGCGCATGGCTAAGGTCAATTCACTCTGCGCCGCTTTCAGTTCCACCCAGTCGTGATGCTCCGTTTTCTGATAAACCTTCAAGACCTCCTGCGCCACATCCTCCGCCACGATCTTCATCTTCTCATAAGGTGCACGTTTCTCCGATTTCCCGGCAAAGTTGATATTGTTCACATCGCCGCAGGGCCCATTTGCCAGAATGCCGACAAAAGGTGCATCTGTGCGTTCCGCCTTGAGTAACTCCCCGATGCGATTGGCGAACACCGCGAAATAATCTGCGGAGATGGCACCTGTCGGCACACCGCCCACGTAATGCAGTGAGTAGTTCGCGAGCAAGGCGAGGGGAACACCATTCGTCGATTGCACCGAGATGAACGACACCTGCGGGTCCGTGGGGCCAGCGGGTTCGAGCAAGTTCGGATTTCCCACGCCGGGATTCATCACCACCTTGTCTTCTTCACCGAAAGGATTCGTCATCTTCGTGCCCGGTTTCATCTTCCAGCGGCGGTTGAACACATGTTGCGGCACGGCACCCGCACCGTAACCCAGACGCGCCGGTTGCAGATTGTTCACCGCGCGCCTCACGCCATCCGCGATGCGTTGTGTTAGAAACGTTTGATAATCATCGAACGGCTTGCCCACCGCCAACGCATTCGCCCCGCGCGCGCTGGGACCCGAATGCGTGTGTGTGGCAGACATCATCATGTTCTCCGCCGGGATGCCCGTTGCTTCGGTGATCTGTTTCTTCGCCGCATCGAACACCTCGCGGTTCACCGACACGCTATCCACCACCACAAACACCAGCTTCGTCGTGCCATCATCCAGCACGAGACAACGCGCATGAAGTTCATCGCGGATGTGCGTGGCTGGCGGCACTGTAAAATTCCCCACAATGCCCGCGCCCAGAAAGGGCGTGATATTGCTCGTGGCGGCACCCGCTTTGAAGACTTTCGATTTGGTCGCTTGTTGGGCTTTTGCTGAAATGGCAAATAACCCAAATAGACAAAACAACCCCATCAACCTGATAAATGACATGTAAGACCTCATATGCCCAGTATCTCCAAATCGCATTTTAACTAAGCCACCACAAATTCCCTCACTACCTTCTCCACCTTCCCACCATCCAAAATCTTCACCTCCGCCGTCACCACATGCTTGCCCGGTTTCAGCGCCGGCACCGCACATTCATGATACACATCCGCGATCTTCGGCGCCGCACCTTTCCGCACTTCCTTCGTCGCGATGACTTGTTCATCGATCAGCAACCTCACCAACTGCACCCGTTCCGTCTTCGGTGCCCCTTGCGCCGTATTCTCCCACTGGCAACGCACCCGGATATTCATTCCGCTCTCTGGTTTGCCCGCCTCAAACTCATCCTCCGCCCGCACCACTACTATCGACGCCAACGGTCGTTGGATATTCGGATTATCCCACCAGCGCCAGCCCAGCTCACCTTGCTTCACGAAATCCGCGACTTCCTTCGAGCCGCTATGCATCCACAGCTTGCCCTCGCTATTCGCATCGCGCCGCACCGCTGCCACCCAATTATTCTTCAACGCCTCAAGCCAGCCTTCCCACGTCGGTTCCTTTGCTAGAAAGAGCGTGCGGAAGCCCGTCGTCATGTCGCCGAACCACCACGCCTCCGGTCCATGCGCGTCTTGTAACGCGATGAACGGGATTTGCCCGCGGTACCGCATGAGCCAAGGCGACGTGTTTGTGAACCGCGGGTTTCCAAAATGAAACGTACTGATCGCCGCGAACCCGCCGCGCTGGATCGAATCATCCAATAACACGCGTACTAGTGCCTCATTCTCGCCAAACTGCCAGATGAGCCGTCCTTGCCCATTCTCCAACGGCTTCAAGCGTCGTTCGCGAAATTCTTCCCAAGACACATCACCCGCCTTGCCCAGCGATTCACCGATCTCTGCTCCCGCAGGCGCGATGATATCGCTCGTGTGGCTGTAGGTGCCGAAGCCATTGAAATCCACCCACGTACCGTATTCCTCATTCGCCACAAAAAACTTCACCGGCACTTTCTCCTCTTCCGCTAGGGCTTGTGCCTTCGCCAGCCACTTCGCCGACGCGTTCTTCGCGCCCCAGAGATGGATGCCGAGCGACTTTGCCATCAGCACCGCTTCCGTCGGACTGCCTTGCCCATGCGCTTCGATCTGTATCGACCAAATCTTCAGATCCTTCGGTAACGCCTTCTTCGCGGCCAGTTGCGGCGTCTGCTTCGTCAATTGATCCAGCACGCCCAAAGCACTCAACGCATCCAGCGCGTAATACGTTGCCAGCGGATTGCTCTGCCACCCCGGTCGATCCCCAAACCCGCCATCCTCATTCCATAATGAGAACAAATACTTGAGACACGTCTCCCGGTTCCCCGGTTCTGCATTCAGTAATTTCAATGATCTTACCGCCGCCCGCGTGTAAGCCACATCATCCAGTACCCCAACTTTCGCTCCCGGTTGATGCGTAAAGCCACCGCTCGCCAACTGGCACTCGCGCAACCACGCCACCGTCTCCTCACGCTTCTCGTCCAGGCGATTCTGCACGCGCATCGCCTGCAAGCCCCACCACGTGTTCAGCACATTGCCATCGCTGTTCTTTGCGTTCGGCGTGTTATTGAAACTCCCATTCGCCCGTCGCCGTTCATCCACATAGTGGATGAATTCCGGATCCAGATCCGTGAATGGCAGCCCCAGCAACTCGCGCCCCACGAAAGCCGTCATCTCTGATTCAAACACCGGATACGAATGCTTCTCATACTGCGGCAGGTAGCGATACGGTTTCACCATCGCCTTCACGCGTGGCTGCAAATCCTCCGCCTTGTCCCCGAGCCACACGAGGCTTTGCACCTGTTGATACACGAAGCTGAGGATGTCCTGCTCCGGTTTCTTCTTTCGCAGCGGATGATTCGCCCGCACCCATTCCGCCAGTTTCTTCGGCTCCGGCGGCAATTCTCCTAACAACTTATAACACCCGATCACCGCAAACGTTGGCGTGAGATGCGACTCCTCCTGGTCACCCCAAGCATACCCACCATCCGCCCGCGGATGCTGCGCCAAATAACTAAAAACCTTCTTTCGCCAGTCAATCGTCTCCGCTCCAAACAGATCCCCGCCACTAATCCCCATCGCCACACCAACACATCCCAAACCCTTTAACCACTCACGACGATTCAACGCCGCGTCTTTCACTCGATGTTCAGAGTTCGATGTTATGGCCCACCGGTGCAACCGGTGTTCGATGTTTCCGATATTGGTCATTGCTCATTCCTTCTTCATTCACCTGCCTACCGCCTTAAACCCCTTCCTCAAAAGTCCATCCTGATCCATGATCGGCTTCGCCGTCGCCGCCTTGCCCAGCGGACGGCATCCCGGTCCGGTATTCCCATCGCCCAGATCCGCACGAGCCAAATCTGCGTACGCCTTGAGTAGTTTCACCGTCTCCTCATTCTTCTCCGCCACGTCTTTCGATTCCTCGATATCCTTCTTCAGGTCATAGAGCTTGCCGGTTTTTAGTTCCAACTTCCATTGTCCCGAGCGCACGGCCTCTAGCGTGCCGCCTTCCCGCGATCCTGCCCGATAATAAAAATACTTCTCATGACCCTTCGCATCCTTCTTGCCCGTCAGCAATGGAGTGATGTCCTGCCCATCTAATTTGCGATCTGTCGGCAATTTACCGCCTGCGAGTGCGGCAAATGTTGGCAAGATATCGATCATCCCCGTGATCTCATCCGTGCTCTCCTTCGCGGGAACCGTTCCCGGCCACCACGCGATAGTGCACGCGCGCATTCCGCCCTCGAACGTGCTCGCCTTGAACCCGCGCAAAGGCGTGTTCTTCCCGCGCGCCGTGCCGCCATTGTCACTCGTGAAGATCACGAGCGTCTTCGCCTCCAGCTTCAGTTCGCGCAACTTGTCCAATACTTGCCCCACGCTCCAATCCGTCTCCTCTACCCAATCGCTGTAAATCCCGTTCGGCGATTTCCCCGCGAAATTCTTGCCCGGATAGATCGGGAAATGCACCGAGGAATGCGGCAGGTAGAGGAAGAACGGCTTGTCCTTGTTGCGCTCGATGAACTTGATCGATTCGCGCGTGTAACGCTCCACCAGCTCCGTCTGCTCCTGCGCCTTCACGCGGATGACGAGTTCCGAATCCCCGCGGATCAACGGCAGCGGCGGATGCTTTGGTGCCTTGCGCTTTTTCTCATCAGCCTTGTCCTCAGGAGGCATGTCGCCCAGATTGCTTCGCGCTCCTTCAATCGCCGGGCCCATGTCGTTGGAGTAGGGGATGCCGTAATAATAATCAAAACCCTGATGCGTCGGCAGCATGCCGCGTTGATCACCCAGATGCCACTTCCCGATGCACGCCGTGGCGTAACCTTGCTCCTTCAGCAACTCCGCCACGGTGATCTCGCTCGGCGCCAGCCCTTCCGCTTCGCCGGGGAAGAACACGCGATTCACACTCACGCGTTTGAAGTAAGACCCCGTCATCAACTGCGCCCGCGATGGCGAGCAAACCGGCGCCGCATAGAACGAAGTGAACTTCATTCCCTCCTTCGCCATGCGATCCAAGTGCGGCGTGCGATTCAACTTGGACCCGAACGGCCCGATATCCGCATAACCCAGATCATCCACATTGATGATGACAAAGTTAGGTTTGGTGGCTTCCGCCGCGTGAAGCAGTGGACCGGCAGCAAGGCCGATGGTGAGAAGCACGAACCGGCAGGCAAGCAAGAGTGATGCTTTCATGGGCGTGGCCACATTACAGAGCCGTTCTGTCCGGCAATCAAGCCGCGAGTTCGTTTCCATGTTTCTGCGTGCGTATGCTGATAATGCTTTCCGGAATGCCAGTGGACTGGGAAAGCAAGACAACGCTGAACCTCCCTCTCCCATCGGAGGGGAGAGGGCCGGGGTGAGGGGTGCCCGCGTAACCTCAAAGCGTGTCCTATTCTCGTCCGTTTTCATTTTCTACACTCTCATCCTAAACCGCCCGGTATGACATCCGCTGTCATACCCCTCACTTTTCTGAAAATAATTTCAGTGAGTAAAATGGACGGATTGTATCTTTCGGTTTGGCGATCGTCGGGAAACGTAACCCACCTTCCTCCATTTGCCAGAACAGTAGCCCAAGTCGGCTCTCCATATGTCACACTTTTGTCATAAATGAACTGTCTGCGCTCCGGATAATTTTTACCGAGGGCGTTACTCGGAACTGCGGTTTCGTGCCGCTAGGCACGGAAAGATTCATAGCGGCGGCTTTCCAAGCCGCCGTCCATCTCCTCGCAGAGTGAGCGTCGCGTTAGCGACGCAAAATTCGCCCTCAGCCCGGAGGGCGAAAGCCAATAGCCCATGCGATTCATCGCTGGGGTACGCTGGCTGATGCAGCCTCAGTCCCGTCAGGGACGGCAGAATTTTTTCCAGAACTGCTCCTTGAACAAAGAAAAGGCCGCAGCACCGGCTCAGCCTTTTCGGGGGCTTTTTGCCAGCACTGCGGCGGCTTCGTGACGAAACTGTATAAATTCCGTCAGACATTCATTCATCTATCTGTAGATCTGAAAACCGGTTTTAAAGAACACACCGTTTTAACCTGCTTTGCTACCACTACTACTAAGGCAACCTACTCCTCCGCGCCGGTTGTGCAACCGGTATTTCGTGAATGTTTTTCATCAAAATCGACGAGACACAGACCCCGTGCTGCCGGATTCCAGCCGGCAGTTCAGGCGCTTACGAGGTTGCATCATCCCATCTGGACAAACTACTCCTCTCAGCCGACCTTCCATTCACCATGTCATCCAGTGTCCAACCGAAACCCCAAGCCAAAGTTCAGCGTCATTTCAATGTTCCCGCTGAACGTGTCTTCTCCGCCTGGCTGGACCCGTTGCAGATCGGCCACTGGATGTTCGGCCCAACCATCCGCGATGAAGAGATCATCAGCCTGAAGACCTCACCCAAGGTCGGTGGAAAATTCTCCTTCATCGTAAATCGCCAAGGCAAGCAGTTCGATCATGTCGGCGAATACTTGGAGATCCAACGCCCCACGCGCCTTGTCTTCACCTGGGCCGTGACGCAAGTCGGTGGCGAACCCAGCAAGGTGATCATCGACATCACGCCAATGGAGGAGGGCTGCGAACTCGCACTGATCCATGAGATGGCTCCTGAATGGGCCGACTTCGTTGTGCGTTCAGAAGAAGCATGGTCGAAGATGCTCGCCGCACTCGCCAAGACCCTGTAGCCGCAGACCGCTGGTGGGCCAATAAATAGGTGACGCTTTTCATCTACCCACATCGCGCAAACCTGCTATCCTTTGCTTCATCCGAAAATTCCCTATGAATACGTCACGGCTGTGCCTTGGTCTGGTCGTATCCTTCATCGTCTTTTCCGCTTCTGCCGCCAACTGGCCTTCATGGCGCGGTGCCAATGGTGATGGCGTCACTAGTGAATCCAACCTCCCGCTGAAATGGGACACCACCAACAGCGTTCGCTGGAAAGTCGCCTTGCCCGGCCCTGGCAATTCCACGCCTATCGTTTGGGGCAACAAAGTGTTTATCACGCAAACAGTAGATAAACGCCGCACGCTCATGTGCTTCGACCGCGCGAATGGCAAACTCCTCTGGCAACAAGGCCCTGTTTACGCCGAGCCTGAAGCCACTCACGCCACGAATCCCTATTGTTCCGCCTCACCTGTCACCGATGGTGAACGCATCATTGCCTCCTTCGGTTCCGCTGGCGTGTATTGCTACGATCTGAACGGAAAAGAATTGTGGAAGCGCGATCTCGGCAAGCAAGTCCACATCTGGGGCCACGCCGCTTCACCCGTGATTTTCGGTGATCTGTGCTATCTGAATTACGGTCCCGGCGAGAAAACATTTCTCGTCGCCATGAACAAGCGCACCGGCGAAACCGTGTGGCAGCATAACGAACCCGGCGGTGGCGCGGGCAATCCCGAGCCCAATAAAAAGAATACAGACATCTGGATCGGCTCTTGGAGCGACCCCATCCTGCGCCAAGTCAATGGCCGCGATGAACTCATCATGACCTGGCCCAAACGCATCTGCGCTTACGACCCCAAGAACGGCAAAGAACTGTGGACGTGCGATGGCTTAAACCCGCTCGTTTACACCTCACCGCTATATAGTGACGGCATCGTCGTGGGCATGGGCGGATTCAACGGCTCAGCCGCCGCGGTGAAAGCCGGTGGCAATGGCGACGTCACCGCCACACGTCTCTGGCAGCATCCGAAAACCAAGCAACGAATCGGTTCTGGTGTGATTTACGAAGGCCACATCTACATCCTGAATGATCCAGGCGTGGCCGAGTGTTTCGAACTCAAGACCGGCAAGCTCGTCTGGGAAGAGCGCATCAAAGGCCCCGGACCGACCGGTCAAAACTGGTCATCCCTGATGCGTTCCGGCGACCGCCTCTACGCCTTGACGCAAGGCGGTGACGGCATCGTTTTCCGCGCAAGCCCCAAGTTCGAGTTGCTCGCCATCAATACGCTCGGAGCCAAAGAGAAATCGAACTCATCGGTGGCGGTAGCAGACGGGGAGCTTTTCCTCCGCACCCACAGTCATCTGTGGTGCATCAGCGAGAAGAAGACCACGGCCGCAAGCGGCCAACCCGGTGTAGCGGCGCGGTGAGCGCTATTCCGCTTTGTCGTTGGAGGAACGGCCAGAGCCATTGGCGCCCACGCATTTGAGCAGTTGGGCGTGACGGAGACGTTCCTGCGTTTCGCGGAATAGCTCCACAAACAAGGCCAGATCACGCGCCACTACCATAGGGCCGCGACGATCTTCGCACCACTTCCGGAATTCGTCCCATTCCGTCAGCGTCTTGTTATAGACATCGAGCTTGTCGTTCATGACATTCGCGCTTTTTTAGACTTCGCCTTCGCGCGCGGCGGCGGAGTAGCAGCTTGCTCTGAGATGTCGAAGCGCAATGGCAGCGAGAACTGGCCGCCATTCTCATCTATCGAACGTAGGGCCGCATGAAGGATCATGCTCACCACATCGGTTGAAGAAAGCCGTGTGTGTTCGGAGATGCGTCGTACAACTTGCTCATCATCAGCATATAGCCGGATTCGCACTTGATTTGGTTTCAGCATGCGGAGGTCGTCGTTCTTCGGACGTTTCTCCACAGCTCTAGCAGAACTGTTGATACTTAAACACATTTCAAATTAGCCGTAATTTGGCACAGTTGACACAATTGTTAACCGCCCGCTTTATGGCTGGTATAAGGTCTGCTGCCTTGCAAATTGCCGCCACGAGGAGAAGCACCCCCTTGACTCGGGACGAAAACCCTATCTGGAAACATGCCTTTTGGTGCAAATTGCAGTAAGGCCTAAAGAGAAATGGTTAAAAACTAAGGGAAAATTGCAGAAAACAAGAAGTGGCTCCAGAGGTAGGACTCGAACCTACAACCACACGGTTAACAGCCGCGTGCTCTACCATTGAGCTACTCTGGAACGCAAACGGGCGCACAATCTAGCGACCACCCCTCTGACCGTCAACAGGTGAAATACTTTTTTTATGCGACTGGAAAATCGCCTTCAAGTGCCTTGCTATCATGGGGTTCAGCCATGTGAGTAATCCCCTTGGCCAGTTTTTCCTGCTGTTGTAAAATGGCAGACACCATGAAATCCCTGACGGAACACCTCTGGTTCGAGATCCCCGGCCGACGCGGTTTCGAGAACATCACGCCTACCGTGGAAGCCTTGGTGAAGAAGAGCGGTGTCCAAGAGGGCTTATGCTTGGTAAACGCCATGCACATCACCGCCTCCGTGTTCATCAATGACGATGAAAGCGGCCTCCATCACGATTACGAGGTGTGGCTGGAGAAACTCGCACCCCATGCCCCCACCGCCCAGTATCACCACAATCGCACCGGTGAAGATAACGCCGACGCCCACATGAAACGCCAGATCATGGGTCGTGAAGTGGTCGTGGCCATTACAAAGGGTCGGCTGGATATGGGACCGTGGGAACAGATATTTTACGGTGAGTTCGATGGGAACCGGAAGAAGCGCGTGCTGGTGAAGATCATCGGGGAGTGAGATTTTTTTTCAGTTCTCGGGCAGTGATGCCGCTGAATCCCGTGTTTTTACTTAATTTGTGCTGCTGTGCTTGCACCCGATGGTCGAACAGATATTGGTGTGCCTCCGCCTTTCCATCCTAACTCCCTCTGCCACTGATACCTGCTAGTTGATGGATAGCATTTAAGTGCAGTATGCAGTCGTGTCTGAATGGTCAAATTCTGGTCTGTCTCCTCCAAAATTTGCCGAATTTTGGAGATTGAATGTCGGGGTCGAATGGCCTACGGTTCCCAGTCGAAAATTCACGTTAGGCCGATGACAAGGCACATTTGAATCTTCGGCAGTCTGCATAAAGAAAATATGATTAACGCCATTGCCTCGACCGTTGAGGAACGCAAAGCCGCTACGCCCGCGCCGACCGCCGCTGCTCCTGCCTGGAAAGCCATCGTGGCCAAGTATGAGAAGCCTTCGCTGGGCAAGGCCGTCTGGCAGATGGTCAATACACTCGTTCCTTTAGCGGCTTTGTGGTGGGCGATGTACTTCACTGTGCAGGTTTCCTGGCTATATACCATTCCCTTGGCCATTCTCGCTGCCGGGTTTGTGGTCCGGGCATTCATCATTTTCCATGATTGCGGTCATGGTTCCTTCTTCGCCTCACGCACGGCGAACAATGTGGTGGGTTTCATCACGGGCATGATCACCTTCACCCCTTACTATCAATGGCGCTGGGAACATGCCGTGCATCACGCCACGAATGGTGACCTCGATCGCCGCAGTGTGGGTGATGTGTGGACGATGACGGTGAAGGAATATCAGGCCTCCTCGAAATGGAAACGCCTCGCCTATCGTTTGAATCGTAATCCGTTCATCCTGTTCACCGTGGCACCTTTGTTCCTGTTCATGATCTATCAGCGCGTACCCAATCAGAAAGGCAGCAAACGTGAACAACGCTCGGCCCTGTGGATGAATCTGGCCCTCGCCGGCATGATCGCCGGCATGAGCATGATCTTCGGTTTCAAGACCTACATCCTGTTACAAGTGATTGTGATGGGTGTGGCCGCGACGGCCGGTGTGTGGCTCTTCTACGTACAACATCAGTTCGAGGATACTTACTGGGAACGGAGCGAGAAGTGGGATTTCCTGACGGCGGCGATCAAGGGCAGTTCCTTCTACAAGCTGCCGAAGATACTGCAATGGTTCTCCGGTAACATCGGGTTCCATCACATCCACCATCTCAGCTCACGCATCCCGAACTATAATCTGGAAAAGTGCCATAATGCGGAACCGCTCTTCCAACAGGTGAAACCGATCACGCTGATCAGCAGTTTGAAGTCCCTGACGTTCCGCCTGTGGGACGAAGAGAAGCAGAAGCTGGTGGGCTATCCGCAGAATTGATTTAGATAATTCCTACATGACGGCGCTGTTCTGAAAAGGACAGCGCCGTTTTGCTTTTATCACCATCATTTCGGTGATGATTTGGAGCGGGAGTCGAGATGGTCGCGGACCATTTGATTTGGCTCAGCGCCTTTCCAAGTGACGGGAAAAGGTTTTCCGTCCAGCGGTCTTACGGGGCGCTCAGGATGTCGTGTTCTTGGGTCAAAACTCCAGTCGATCAAGATTTTTTGACGCAGTGAAATTGCATATTCTTTATCTAGACCGCCTCGTCCTCGCAGCATGAAATCGCTTCCGGTTTTGCCATCCATGATGGTGAGCAGGTCATCCCACGATTTGGGCCATTGATCATCATGGGCTTTCATATACTCAACAAGAAGAGTGCCTGTGTCCCAAGCGGCGTAAGCTTCCGGGATTTTCCGCCATGTTACGATGGCACTATATCCGGCAAAGCATACGCAACCAATCACAGTGAGCAATATGGCCCAAAGTAATTTGCGCTTAAGGGGTTTCTCCATAGGACTCATAGCACCTTAACGAAAGGATCTTGTCGTGGCAATCAACGATGACGATTGCAGCCTTGCCTCACACCCTCTGCCCGTCATTATCCCGGCATGAACCTCGTTTGGCGACGGCTGGCCGTATTCCTAGCCTTGATGTTGTGCAGCTCTGTTTCCGTTCATTCCGCTACGCAGCCCAACATCATCCTCATCCTCGCCGATGACATGGGCTACTCTGATCTCGGCTGTTACGGCTCCGAGATTAAAACGCCGAACCTCGACAAGCTCGCGGCGAACGGGCTTCGCTTCACCCAGTTCTACAATGGCGCACGCTGCTGTCCCACACGCGCGGCGTTGCTTACAGGGTTGTATCCACATCAGGCGGGAGTGGGGCACATGCTGCAGGATTTCAAGAAGCCGGGTTACACCAGCGGTTTGAATGACAATAGCGCCACGATCGCGGAGCTTCTGCGTGAGTCCGGCTATCGCACCTATCACGTAGGCAAGTGGCATGTGGGCGGCATCGGGGCGAAAGCGGAACCGCGCAATCATCCCATGAGCCGGGGCTTTGACCGTGCGTATGGTTCAGGCGGTGGCGGCAATTACTTCGCCCTGCAACCGCTCTACATGGATCGTGAAAATATCAAACCGGGTGACAACTTCTATGCGACCGATGCGTTCAGCTATTGGGGTGTAAGGCTTTTGGACGAACATCAGGCCCGTCATAAGGACAAACCGTTCTTCCTGCATCTTTGTTACACCGCACCGCATTTTCCGCTGCACGCGAAGCCTGAGGATATCGCGAAATATCGCGGCAAATATCGTGAAGGCTGGGACAAGCTGCGCGAGACACGGTTCGCGAAACAGCAGGAGCTGGGAATCATTGACAAGAAAGCAAAACTCTCCCCGCGCGATCCAGTGGCCAAAGCATGGACGGATGTATCTGAGGCGGAGAAAGACGAATGGGACCTGCGCATGGCCGTGCATGCGGCGATGATCGATTGCATGGATCAAGGCATCGGGCGAGTGATGGAAATGGTGAGGAAGATGGGCGCGGAGGAGAACACGTTGGTGGTGTTCCTGTCGGACAACGGAGCGAGTGCCGAGGCGCTCGACTCATGGCCCAATCCCGCGCGAGGTCACAAGCCCGGCAGCGTGACGGGCACGAAAGAATCGCATCGCTGCCTTGAGATCGGCTGGGCGAATGCGGCGAACACGCCTTTCCGCGAGAATAAGATGTGGGTGCATGAGGGCGGCATCAGCACGCCGTTCATCGCGCATTGGCCTGCTGGTATTACCAAGACGCGTGGCAAGATCACCGGTGAAGTCGGTCATGTCATTGACTTGATGCCGACGTTTCTGGAGCTAGCCGGTGGCGAATATCCCACGCGTTATCGCAGTTTTGATTTGAAGCCTTTGGCTGGCACGAGCTTGGTGCCGGTTTTGCAAGGCAAGCGCGGGAGTGAACGCACGCTGGGATGGGAGCATGAAGGCAATCGCGCGTATCGAATAGGGGATTGGAAACTGGTAGCGACCTTCAAAGGTGATTGGGAGTTATACGATCTGGGCAAAGATCGCACGGAAGTGAATAATCTTGCGGCGAAGTATCCGAAACGTGTGCAGGAGATGAGCGTCCGTTATCAACAATGGGCGGATGAAGTGGGCGTGGTGCCTTGGGAACAATTGCCGGGCGCGAATTACCAGCCGACGAAGGGGTATCGGAAGAAATCAGAGCCGCCAGTGGAAGGGGCAGGTGGCGGGAAGGTAGCTGAGTAAGGGGAACACGTAACTTAAACCGCCGTCGCAACGTCCATTCAGGAAGACCATGAAGGCGATTCGATATGTTTTATTGGCGGTGCTGGCATTGCTGGCGGTGAGTGCGCAACTCACTGCCGCCGAAGCCAAAACGAAATTCAATCTGCTCATCATCACGGCGGATGATATGAATGCGGATTCGCCGGGCTGGATGGGCAACCCGCTGAAGCTGACACCGAACGTGGATGCGTTGGCCAAGACGTCACATCAGTTCGTGAACAATCATGTGACGGTGCCGATCTGTCAGCCGGGGCGACAGGCGATCATGACGGGACGTGTGCCGCATCGCAATGGTGGGACCGGTTTCAATCCGATCAACCTGGATGTGCCGACGTTGGTGGAGGTGTTGAAAGAACAGGGTTATTACACGGCGGCTATCAACAAGACGCAGCACATGGCGCCGAAGGAGAAGTTTCCGTGGGATCATCCATTCGATGGCTCGGGCAAGAATCCAAAACTCTTCCGTTCGCAGATGGAAGAAGCACTCGCCGAAGCAAAAAAGGCAGGCAAACCCTTCTTCATCAATGCGAACATAACGGACCCGCACCGGCCTTTTTATGGCAGTGCCCAAGGCGAGCAGAAGAAGGCGAAGAAGGGCAAGGCCGGTAATGAAGGTAAAGCAGTGAAGAAATCCGGTGAGGACGTGGTGGAGCCATTAAAAGCAGAGCAGGTGAGTGTGCCAAAGTTTCTGGAGGACGTTCCGCTGGTGCGAGAGGAGATGGCACAGTATTACACCAGCATCAAACGCCTGGATGTGACGTTTGGCGAAGTCATGGCCGCATTGAAAGCGAGCGGGCAGGAAGACAATACAGTGGTCATGTTCATGTCGGACCACGGCATCTCGACGCCATTCTCAAAAGCATCAGTCTATTTTAATGGCACGCGTTCCCCTGTGCTTATGCGCTGGCCGGGAATGGGCAAGCCGCAAAAGCGTGAAGAATTCGTGAGCAGTGTGGATGTCATGCCGACGTTGCTCGATGTGCTTAGTGTGAAGCATCCGGCCGGAATGGATGGACGTTCGTGGCTGCCACTCTTGAAGGGAGAAAAGCAGGAAGGGCGCGACTATGTGATCACACACGTGAACTCGGTCAGCAGTGGCAAGGATTTGCCGCAACGCTGTATCCGCACGAAAGATTACGCGCTGATGTTCCATGCGTGGTCGGATGGCAAGACGAGCTTCCGTGTGGAGGCGATGAACGGACTGACTTTCAATGCGCTGGCGGAGGCGGGCAAGACGGATGGAAAGATACAGTCGCGCGTGGAGCAATTTATCAAAGGAACGCCCATAGCGTTCTACGACCTGAAGAATGATCCGGAAGAACGTACGAACGAGCTGACAAATCCCAAGTTTCAGAAAGAGATCGAGCGGATGAAGAAGCTCTTGCAGGAACATATGGAGAAGACGAAAGACCCGCAGTTGGAAGCGTTTAAGAAAGCGGCCATGATGTAGGCAAAGGAAGACGTTTGCTATGTTTCCGGCATTACAATCAGCAACCTTGTTGGCGCACCGGTGTTGGACTATAGGTTAGCTGTCACGTCACCCAATTTGCCGTTCTCAGTTTTCGTGTGTCGTTCAGATGGCCTATAAGCTATGAAAACTTTCCACTCTTTGTTGAGAACCTGTCTGGTGGCCCTATGCCTCTTCCTCGCGCATGGCTACGCTATGCAGGCGGCCGACTCCATCGTCTGGCATGCAGAGTCGAACACCTTGGATGCGGACATAGACAACAAACCGCTCTCCGCGGTGGCTGCGGACATCAAGAAGGCGACCGGACGTGACATCCATGTGCCACCGGGCATGAGCAAGATGGTTTCCGTGAAGTTCACGGGTAAATCGACCAGCGAAGGGCTTTCCCGTATCTTGGATGGTTTCAATTACTACACCGAGACACACGAGAACGTGACGCGGATCGTCATCATTGATCCGAACAATGTGGCAACCGCCCCGACAGTCGCCCGCTCGACCATTCCCCGACCTCCTTCGCCAGGGGGTGCCGGTGCTTTCAAAGCGCCTCCTGCGACATCACCTGCAGGGGGGGGTGGCGGCAGCCTTTTCGGGAATCGCGACAGCCGGGGGACGGGTCTGCTGGGAAGCGGGGGCGCCGCAGGCAGCAGTGCAAGTGATCGAGCCAAGCAACAGGCCGCACAGGAAGCATTGAGAGAACTTTACAAGAGTGGAGGCGGTTCCCCACGTGGAGACCGCCCACGGGATGGTGGCTCGGATAGCGGGCGTTCCCGGAATCCTCGTTGATCTGCCAGTTTGCGTGTCATCTTCTTCTGCATTCGCGGTCACGCGTGTGAATCCTGCTTGCGGTATTCTTCTCTCCTCCGCTTACTTGCGTTGCGCCACATGGCGCATTCATGGATAGCAACGCACCTGCCAATGAACTCGAACAACTTCGCCAGCGACTGGCGGAGATGGAAACGTTGCTGAAAAGCCAGCAACAGCTCGAGCAGATCTTGGGCAAGCGCGAGGAGCTTTATCGCACGGTGCTGGAGAGTCTCACCGAGGGCATCCTCATCACGAATCACGAGAGCCAGATCATTTACGCGAATGCCCGGCTTGAAGAGATCACGGGTTACTCGAAGGATGAAGTGCTCGGCCTGGTGAGTTACAAGCTACTCCTGCCGGAGAAAGAATGGGCCATCATGGAGAGGCGTTTAAAGGAGCGCCTCGGCGGCAAGGAGGAGGAATACGAGCATGAGATCCGGCGCAAGGACGGCAGCATGCACTGGATCCGTGTGCGCGCGACGCCGTATCGCAATGCCCAAGGCGAGATCATCGGCACGGTAGGCGCGCTCAGTTGCATCCAGACGCAGAAAGATTTGGAGCTGGAGAACGAGTATCTGCTGAGCGAAATCAAATCGCACACGAACACGTGCAACATTGTCGGCACCAGTCCGGCATTGCTGAAAGTGTTGCAGCAGATCGGTGTCGTAGCTCCGACGGAGGCAACGGTGCTCATCCTTGGTGAATCTGGCACGGGCAAGGAACTCGTTGCTCGTGACATCCATGAGCATAGCGGGCGCAAAGGGCGTCCGCTCGTGAAGGTGAATTGTGCGTCCATCCCCAAGGAACTGTTCGAGAGCGAATTCTTCGGTCACGTGCGCGGTGCATTCACTGGCGCGGTGAAAGATCGCGTGGGCCGCTTTGAATTGGCGGATGGCGGCACGCTGTTCCTCGATGAGATCGGTGAAATACCTTTGGATTTGCAGGCGAAACTGCTGCGTGTGTTGCAGGAAGGGACGTTCGAGCGGGTAGGGGAGGAGCGCACGCGCAAGACGAACATCCGCCTCATCGCCGCGACGAATCGTGATCTTTTGAGTGAAGCGAAGGCAGGTCGGTTCCGCCTCGATTTATATTATCGCCTCAGCGTGTTCCCCATAGAGCTGCCGCCCTTGCGCGATCGTCGCGAGGACATCCCCTCACTCACGGAACATTTCCTGAAACAATCCGCCAAGCGCATGCTCGTGCCGTTGCCGAAGCTGGCCAAGGTGCATGTGCGCGAACTGATGGCTTATGACTGGCCGGGGAACGTGCGGGAATTGCAGAACGTGGTGGAACGCGCCGTCATTCTTTCCAGGAGCGGTGGATTGCGCTTCGATCTGGGCAACACATTATCACGCCCGTTGCCTGCGGTGTCGCCGGTCACTTCACCCCTGACGATAGATGCTCAAGCTGGGCTTACGCTGGCCGACTTGAAGGCTCGCGAGCGGGAGTTGATTCTCGCCACGCTGCAAAAGACGAATGGTAAAGTTTACGGAACCGATGGCGCCGCCGCCAAGTTGGGCCTCAAGCCGACCACCCTCGTCTCCAAGATCAAGAAGCTCGGCTTGAAGAAGCATGTGACGGTGAGCGGTTAGAGCGGCTTCAAAAGCGCGCCTGATCACTCAATACCGTTTCCACAAAGAGGGGGCGAAGAGCACCAGGATCGCGAAGAATTCCAGACGTCCGAGGATCATCAGCAAACTCAGCAGGAGATGCGTCAGCGGGCTGAGGAAACCGAAATTCTGAGTCGGCCCCACGGCACCCAATCCGGGGCCGATATTGAACAGGGTAGCCATGACAGCGGAGAAACACGATTCGATGTCCAGCCCCGGTTCCAGCAGGCTGACGAGGCCCGTGCCCAAGGCCACGGTCACTCCGGCGAGCGCGATGAAAAAGATGGTTTGTGCGCGCAACTGCTCATCCGTCGCATTGCCGTTCAGGCTCAGGCGGATGACCTGATTGGGGCGGAAGGCCAGGATGGTCTCCAGCCGCACGATCTTGAAGAAGAGCAGCCAGCGGCTGACCTTGATGCCGCCCGAAGTCGAGCCGGCGCAACCGCCCACACACATCAAAAAGATCAGGGCCAACCGGGAAAAATGCGGCCATTGATCGAAGTCAGCCGTCGCAAAACCTGAGGTGGTGACAATGGTGACCACCTGAAACAGGGAATCACGTAACGCGCTGCCGAACGAGCGGTCATAACCCAGCACCCAAAGGTCCAAGGCGATGATCAGGGTGCTTGCGGCCACCAAGATCAGGAAAGCCTGCGTCTCCTCCTCCTTCTTCCAACGTTCCCATTTGCCACGCAACAGCCAGGCGTAAAGCATGAAGCTGATGCCGCCGATAAGCATGAAGATCACCAGCCACAGCTCGATGGCGAAACTGTCAAAAGCGGCCACACTGGCGTTCCGCGTGCTGAAACCGCCGGTGGAGATGGCGGCAAAAGCGTGATTGATGGCGTCAAACCAGTCCATACCCAGCACAATGAGGCCGATAAAACAGATCACGCTTAGTCCCAGATAAATCTGCCACAGTCGTGCGGCCACATCGCGGATGCGAGCCTGGACACCTTCCCCGGACTTGGCCGAGGACTCATGGCGGAACAGGGCCTTGCTGCCGACTCCCAAATATGTCAGCAGCGCCACGAACAGCACCAGGATGCCCAGGCCGCCCAACCATTGGGTAAGGGAACGCCAGAGCAGGATGCTGCGCGGCAAGATCTCAACATCGCTGAAGACGGAGGCCCCGGTGGTGGTGAAGCCGGAGACGGCTTCAAAAAAAGCCTCGGAAGGGGTGAGCCGAGCCTCGGAAAAGATGTATGGCAGTGCGCCATACGCACTGCATACCAGCCAGCTCATGCCTACCACCGCGATGGCTTCCTTTCTGAGCAGTTCGCTTTTCTCGCCCCGGCCCAGATAGATGAGCAATACGCCGGTGCCGGCCGTGAGCAGGGAAGATATCCAGAATCCCTCGATCGCATCGAACCCATCGCGCCGTACGTCCAGCAGATAGGCCAGTCCAAGGCAGATGAACATCATCCCGCCCAGCAGCAGCAGCAGCGTACCCATCAGCTTGCTCAGGAGGCGCAGGTTCATTGATCGGTCAGCATTTTGACCATCGGTTTCCGGGCTGAAGGGGATACCATGGCGTAGACGGTATCTCCGGCCAGAATGGTGTCCTCGGCGGAAGGGACCATCGCCTCCTGCCCGCGCAGCATGGCCACCAGGCCGCTGCCTTCCGGCCAGGGAATCTTCGATACCTTCTTGCCCACAGTGCTGCTCTGTTCGGAAACCGTGAGCTCCAGCACCTCGGATCCGCCAGCCAGGGTGAGCACTACGTGGAATTTCTCCGAGGTGATGAAACGCATGAGGTCACGGCTGGTCGCCACTCGTGGGCTGACCGCCCCCATGATGCCCAGTTGCGTGCTGTTGCGGGAGATGACGTTCGCGTAGTCCGCACGGTGGATGAGCGCCAGCGTGTATTTTGTCCCCAAACTTTTCGCCTGCAGGCATGTCATCACGTTGTCCTCATCATCGCGCGAGGTGGCGATGAAGAAATCCGCATCGCCGACCTGTTCTTCGCGTAATTGCTGGAGCGAGGTGGCGTCGCCATTGATGACCACTGTGTTCTGCAAGATTTCAGACAGTTCGCGGCACTTCTTCGGGTCAAGCTCCATGATGCGCACGCGGTAGTTGCCGCTTTCCAGCATCTGCGCCAGCGCGCAACCGGTCTCACCCCCGCCGAATATGACGACATTGAACTGGCGGTTCTGCTGGCTCTCCGGATTCAGCAGGGAACGCACCTCTGGCAGACGATTGGGATCGCCGAACAGAGTCACCAGGTCCCCGGCGAGCAGTTGGTCGTTGGCCCTTGGGATGATCTGCAAGCCGTTCCGCTGGATGGAGGCCACACGCACGCGGGTGGGCAGGCTGATCTCCCTCAAGGTTTTGCCTGCAGCCGGGCTGATGGCGGAGAGCTGCACCTGCAGGAGTTCCACCCGGCCGCGGGCGATCTCCTCCACCAGCAGGCACTCCGGGTTGCGCACGAACTTGGCCAGTTCCACTGCTGCCAGCCGCTCGGAACTGAAGAGGTAATCTATCTTGAAATGCGCTTTGTAGTCGAAGAGCCACTCTTCCCGTTGCAAGGCGCCGTGAACCCGGGCGATCGCTTTTTTCGCGCCCATGGACTTGGCCAGGGAGGCGGAGACGAGGTTCGTATTGTCATCGCTGCTCAGCGCCAGGAACAGATCGCACTCGGCAGTGTTTGCCTCGGCGAGCGTCGTCACCGAGGCACCGTTGCCGCAGAGGATATGGATGTCGAGCAGCTCGTTCAGCTCGTCAGCGAGCGCTTCTGACTGCTCGATCAGGATGATGTTGTGCAACCGGCTGGACAGGCTCTCCGCGAGATGCCGGCCCACTTCGCCCGCGCCTACTATGATGATATTCACTGTGCTTGTCTCGTCATGCTCGCAGCTTGATCAGCAGATCCTTGCTCTCCACGGTCTCGCCGACTTGCGCATGAATGGCGTCCACCACGCCGTCCACTGGCGAGGTCACGGTGGTCTGCATCTTCATCGCTTCCATCATCAGGAGCTTGTCGCCCTTGGCAATCTTCTGGCCAACGGTCACGGAGATGGCGGCCACGAGGCCCGGGATCGGTGCGCCGACTTGCGACGGATCGCTGATGTCTGCCTTGCTGCGCGTCTTGCTCGAGGGCGCGACCTTCTTGTCCTGCACATACGCTTCGCGCGTCTGGCCGTTCAATTCATACGTCACTGTGCGGCGACCGTCTTTGTCCGGCTCGCTCACGTTCACGAGTTTCACGACGAGCGTCTTGCCTTCTTCGATGCTCACCGAGATCTCTTCGCCACGGCGCAGGCCGTAGTAGAAGGACGGTGTGGGTAGCACGCTCACATCGCTATATTCGCGCGCATGCTTGGCGAAGTCCGTGAACACCTGCGGATACATCAGGTAGCTGAACACGTCGTCTTCCGTGACTTCGCGTTTGAGCTTCTCGGCGAGTTCCTTGCGGATCTTGTCGAAGTTCGCGGGTGTGGCGACGGCACCGGGCACCACGCCCTTCTCGTAATTCTTCTTCGCTTCGGCGTAACGCTTTTCACCGAGCACCACGCGCGAGACATCGGCGGGGAAGCCGCCTTCCGGCCAACCCAAACCGCCACTGAGCATGTCGATCACGCTCTCGGGGAACGGCGTCGCGCCGGGTTCGAGATTCACGACGTCTGCGGGCTTGATACCACGGCTGAACAGGAAGAGGGCCATATCACCCACGACCTTGCTGCTCGGCGTCACCTTCACGATGTCGCCGAAGAGTTGGTTCACTTCTGCATACGTGCGGGCGATCTCCGGCCAACGATGCGAAACACCCATGCTGGCGGCCTGTTCCTTGAGGTTCGTGTATTGGCCGCCGGGCATCTCGTGCAGATACACTTCCGCACTGCCAGTCTTCGGCGCGGTATCGAACGGCGTGTAATACTCGCGCACCTTTTCCCAGTAATCAGAGAATTCGTTCAACGCATCGATGTTCAACAACGTATCGCGCGTGGTGTGTTGCAGTGCGGCCACGGTGGAGTTCAAGTTCGGCTGCGAGGTGCTGCCGGACATAGAAGCCATCGCGAGATCCACGATGTCCACACCCGCTTCACTGGCGTTCAAGATCGCGGCGGATTGCGTGCCTGCCGTGTCATGCGTGTGGAAGTGAATCGGCATGCCGACTTCTTCGCGCAGCGCCTTCACGAGCTTCTTCGCCGCGAACGGACGGCACAGGCCCGCCATGTCCTTGATGGCGAGGAAATGCGCGCCCATCTTCTCCAGCTCCTTCGCGAGCTTCACGTAATACTTGAGCGAATACTTGTCGCGCTTCTCATCGAGGATGTCGCCGGTGTAGCAGATCGCCGCTTCGCAGATCGCGTGCGTGTCCTGCACGGATTCCATCGCCACCTTGAGATTCGGCAGATAGTTCAGCGAATCGAAGATACGGAAGATGTCCATGCCGGAAGCTGCCGCGTGCTTAACGAAACCAGCCACGACATTCTCCGGGTAATTGCTGTAACCCACGGCGTTCGAGCCGCGGAAAAGCATCTGGAAACAGATGTTCGGGATCTTCGTGCGCAGATCGCGCAAGCGTTCCCACGGGTCTTCATTCAGGAAGCGCATGGACGTATCGAACGTCGCACCGCCCCACATCTCCAGGGAGAACAAGCCTGTCTTCACATCGCCCAAACGGCGGGCGAGGGCATCCGAGCAAGCGAGCATGTCATAGCTGCGCACGCGCGTGGCCATGAGGGATTGATGTGCATCGCGGAACGTCGTGTCCGTGACGAGCAGGCGCTTTTGCTTCAACGTCCATTCCGCAAATTTCTTCGGCCCGAGTTCCAGCAAGAGATCGCGTGTGCCTTTCGGAATCACTTGTGTGCGCTCGAAGGTTGGTGAAGGCGCGAGTTCGATGAGCTTCGTGGGCTTGTAACCCTTCGCATGCGGGTTGCCGTTCACGATGACGTTGCCGAGGAAGTTCAGGATCTTCGTGGCGCGATCGCGCTTGAGTTTGAACGCGAACAGCTCAGGCGTCGTATCAATGAGCGTCGTCGTGGCTTGACCCGTCTGGAACTGCGTGTGGCGGATGACGTTTTCCAGGAAGGGTATGTTCGTCTTCACGCCGCGGATGCGGAATTCGGATAGCGCGCGATCCATGCGATCCATCGCGATGTCATACGTGCGGCCGCTGGCGATGACCTTCACGAGCATGGAGTCGTAGAACGGCGTGATGACCGCTCCGCTGTAACCCATGCCGCCATCCAGACGGATGCCGAAACCACCGGGTGAACGATACGCGAGGATCTTGCCGTAATCCGGCATGAACTTGTTCTCCGGATCTTCCGTGGTCACGCGGCATTGGATAGCGTAACCGTTGCGCGGAATCTCGTTCTGCCCCGGCAAACCGATCTCGCGGGAGTGCAGGCTGTAGCCCTGCGCGATGAGCATCTGCGCACGCACAAGGTCGATGCCCGTGATGACTTCCGTGACCGTGTGCTCCACCTGGATGCGCGGGTTCATCTCGATGAAGAACCACTCGTGCTTGTCCAGATCGTAGAGGAATTCCACCGTGCCCGCGTTGTCATACTTGATCTCGCGGGCCATGCGGGCGGCGGCATCGCAAAGGTCTTTGATGACATGCTCCGGCAGGCCAAAGCTCGGCGCGACTTCCACAACCTTCTGGTGACGACGCTGCACCGAGCAATCGCGCTCGTGTAGGTGGATGACATTGCCGTGCTGGTCGCCGAGGATCTGCACCTCGATGTGCTTAGCGCGGGGTATGTATTTCTCGAGGAACACGGCCGGATTGCCGAACGCGCGACCCGCTTCCGCCTGCGCTTCATCCAAAAGATTCGCGAGATCGCCGGCCTTCAGCACCACGCGCATACCGCGACCGCCACCGCCGAAGGCGGCCTTGATGATGAGCGGGAAACCGATCTGCTTCGCCAGCTTCAACGCCTCGTCACGATCCGAGATGGGCTCTTCCGTTCCTTGCAGCACTGGCACGCCGATCTTTTGCGCCAGCGCACGGGCAGCGGTCTTGTCACCCATCATCTCGAGCAACTCAGGACGTGGCCCGACGAACGTGATTCCCGCCTTCGCACAAGCGCGGGCAAACGCCGGATTCTCGCTCAGGAAGCCGTAACCGGGGTGGATCGCCTCCACGCCTTTTTCCTTGGCGAGGGCCACGATGCCGTCGATGTCCAAGTAAGCCGCCACGGGCCCTTTGCCCTGGCCCACGAGGTAGGATTCATCCGCCTTGAAACGGTGCATGCAGAAGCGGTCCTCCTGCGCATACACGGCCACCGTGCGCAGGCCGAGTTCGGTCGCTGCACGGAAAATGCGGATGGCGATCTCCGAGCGATTCGCCGCCATCAATTTCTTGAAGGGCTTCGGTCCCGCTACTGCTGTCTCTTCCGCTGCTTTGGCTGCTTTCTTCATGGCTGTTCCGGATGCTGAACTCATACTTTGAAATCGGCCCGCCTTTATACGGCAGCCGGGGAATCAAGGCAAAGGAAGAACTTTATGGCTGAGCTGCTTGCAGACATGGAAATGTGGTTTACGGTATACCATCTCAACCTCCCGTTAATTGGAAATATGGGGTGGTCAACCCATGCACGGAAGCTGGGAAAGAGGCAAAGATGGCAGGCAAACCGAACAGCAGATGGACGTAGTATGGCAAAGATATTAGTAGCGGATGATAACGACGTACTCCGCAATGCTCTGGTCATGACCCTGGAGCAGATGGGATATGATGTAGAAGAGGCGCCGAACGGCAAGGTGGCCCTCGACTTGCAAAAGAAGTTTTTGGCTGACGTGCTGCTTACCGATCTTATCATGCCCGAAAAAGAGGGCTTGGAGATCATCCAGGAATTCCGGCGCCGTTATCCGAGCGTCATCATCATCGCCATGTCCGCCGGTGGCCGCATCCACATGAAGGATTTGTTGAAGGTCGCCAAACAACTTGGAGCCAATTTCGCCCTCTCCAAGCCGTTCTCCAATGACGAACTGGCCGAGACGCTGAACAAGGCGCTTGTGAAACAGGAGGCTTAGTTAGTAGGTCGACTAAGCGCTAAGCCCGTGCTGCCGGATTCCAGCCGGCAGTAAGTGAGCGTCCGACGTAGCGTTTTCCATTGTTTTCCATCCCATTTGCACTGGCGCACCTCCTGCACTAGTATCGGCCCATGGATTTACGACTCACGGGTAAACTCGCTCTAGTCACCGGCTCCACCAAGGGCATCGGCTTTGCCATCGCCACCGATCTCGCCCGCGAAGGCGCTCGCGTCATCTTGAATGGCCGCTCGGAGAAATCCGTCGCCGAAGCCATCGTGGAACTCAAGAAGGCCGTTCCCAACGCCCTCATCGAGAGCTTCACCGGCGACCTCGCCACTGCGGAAGCCGCCGAAGCCTTGGTGAAGAAGTTTCCTCATGTCGAAATCCTCGTGAACAACCTCGGCATCTTCGAGCCGAAACCGTTCGAGGAAATCCCCGATGACGACTGGCGCCGCTTCTTCGAGGTGAACGTCCTAAGCGGCGTCCGCCTGAGCCGCGCTTACTTGACTGGCATGAAGCAGCGCAACTGGGGCCGCATCATCTTCATCAGCAGCGAGAGCGGCCTGCAGATCCCCGTGGAGATGATCCACTACGGCATGACGAAGACCGCCCAACTCGCTGTCTCCCGTGGCCTCGCCGAATCCTGCGCGGGCACCGCTGTCACCGTGAACTCCGTTTTGCCCGGCCCTACGCGCTCTGCAGGCGTGGAGGAATTCGTGAAAGAACTCAGCGGTGGCAAACCCTTCGCTGAATTCGAGAAAGAATTCTTCCAAACCGTCCGCCCCAGCTCGTTGCTGAAACGCTTCGAGACCCCTGAAGAGATCGCGGCCCTCGTCACCTTCGTCTGCAGCCCGAACGCCTCCGGCATCAACGGCGCCGCCCTCCGCGTCGATGGCGGCGTAGCCCGCTCGTGTTTCTAAGGATATTTTCGTGAACCGATAATGGTTCGATTTCGAGAGCAGGCAACAAATGTTCTCCCTCTCCCCTCAATGGGGAGAGGGGCAAGGGTGAGGGGTGAGCGCGCCAAGAGGTTTCTCTCGAGACAATACCTGCCTACGTTTATTCGCGTCCCTTTCCGTGTCCTCCATTTTTCCCTTTCCACTTTCCCCCCGTCTTCCACACTTCACCCCTCTGATGAAGTTGTTCCGTTCATTGGTCCTGCTGCTTTGCCTGACGTTTGCGTCCGGCTGCACGTCCTATTTTGCCAAACGCGTCAAATACCGCATCGAGCCTTCGCACGCCGCCGGCAGTCCACAATTCCTCCGTTCGTTGAGTTACCTCACCGGCCCCGGTTTGCTCGCCAGCAACAAAGTCACCAGCCTTGTGAATGGTGACCGGATTTTTCCCGCCATGATCGATGCGGTAAAAAAAGCCGAAAAATCTATCAACCTGGAAACCTATATTTATTGGTCTGGGGACATTGGTGAGGAATTCGCTGACTTGCTCATTCAGAAGGCAGAGCAGGGGGTTCGCGTCCGTGTGCTGGTGGATTGGTGGGGCTCCGGCGAGATTGTTTCCGGTCACTTCATCCGCATGCGTGCCGCTGGTGTGCAAGTGGTGAAGTATAATCCGCTCCTCCCTTGGCGCGTGCTTCGTGTCAATCACCGCGATCACCGAAAGCTCCTCATCGTCGATGGCAAGATCGGCTTCACCGGCGGCGCGGGCATCGCGGATGTCTGGCTTGGTAATGCTGAGCATCCCGGCGAATGGCGCGACACCATGTTCCAACTCGAAGGCCCCGCCGTCGGCCAGATGCAAGCCGTCTTCATGGACAATTGGAAGAAGGCAGCCGCCGAAGTCCTCGCCGGAGAAGATTATTTCCCTGAGCTCAAGCCAGCTGGCGATCAACTCGTCCAGGTCTTCGGCAGCTCCCCGCGCGATAACGTCGAGAGTGTTCGCATGATGTTTCTGCTCTCCATTGATTCCGCGCGCCACAGCATCCGCATCTGCACCCCGTACTTCGTGCCCGGTGAAGGCACTGAGGAAGCCTTGCTCCGCGCCTGCGAACGCGGCGTGAAAGTCGAGTTCATCGTCCCCGGCTCGAACACCGATGTCCCCTTCGTCCGCCACGTTTCCCGCGGCCACTGGGGACCGCTCCTCCGCGCTGGTGCGAAGTTCTACGAGTATCAACCCACCATGTTCCACACCAAGCTCATGATCGTGGACGACATCTGGGTCTCCGTCGGCTCTGCCAATGTGGACAACCGCTCCTTCCGCCTGAACGACGAATCCAACATGAACATTTACTCCGCTGCCTTCGCCGCCGAACAGGTGAAGATCTTCGAAGCCGACAAAGCCAAGACCGACGAAGTCACCTACGAGATCTGGAAGAAACGCCCCTTCCACCGCCGCGTCATGGAAGTCATAACAACTCCCTTCCGCTCGCAACTGTAGCCGCGTAAGAGTTCCGCCTTCAGGCGGTTTCCTATCCCATAAGCCCTATTAGTCCCATCGGACCCATAAGACCTATTTTCCCCCGTCCCTTTCTTCATTCTTGGGAGGCCGAACTTCGGCTTCCTAATTCTTCATTCCCCCGAAGCGGCCTTCCCGTCTCGTCTGCTTGATGCTCCCTCTTCTCGATAGCATCCTGTCCTGCGGCACTCTAGCTACCAGTCTGCACCTCCCGGATCCGACCCTCGCCAGCCACTCCAAAACACCTTCATTTCCACAAAGGCGGAGACTGTCTGGAAAGCTGGGTTGAGGTCGGCTGCGCCGGATGAATGGGACAGGGCTAGGCGTGGCGAGGGAGCATATCAATAAAAAGATACGTGACCGAGCCACAACAACGCCCTGGCCCATTCAGACCAGCAGACGGCCTCAAGACAGCTTTACAGCCAGTCTCAGGAACTATGTCAAAGAGCAATGAAACCATCCGATTCCTGTTGATGTATCTGGCCTATGGCTCCTCCTCACAGGGAGGCCAGACTCTAGCGCCGTCCAAGACCCGGCCGGTTCCGCAGTGGCTACTGATAGATTCCCCGGGCGGTCATAAAATCCTACACCGCCCGACGTCCACTTCACCCTCCAGCTTACGAGCCCTGATCCAGCACCCGATACACCCACAGATCCTGAAACATGGTAGGGCGAGGCTCCCGACGAGCCCTGACTATTTCACACGACTGCCCCACCGAACTTCAGAGCAGAGACTTCGAAGCTAAAAGCGCTTTTCGCACTTCCCACCTCACACCTCGCCCCTTTCCTGACGGTCCCATAAGGATTGCCCAAACGATTCCATTGAATCATTCAGCGGGGATTTCAGCCTTTCGTGTCCCTAACTCGAAACTCAAAACTAGGAACCAGAAACTTGGCCTTCGGCCCTTCCTTTACCGACAACGAGTTGTCAGCAATCCCACTATCCATCATACCAACCACTCAAACCACCGAAATCTGTTATCCCACAGCGACATTTCTCCCAACCTGTTGCGAAAGAGGAAAATTCAACCGATAATTTCTTAATTCCCAGCCTAAACCACGCCCGCCAAATTTACTAAGTAAACAAATCCGCCCCGTTTTCGCGTAGTTCGCGTGTTTCGCGGTTAATCTGGACCTGAAACATTAAATCTGAAACCTGAGACAATTTCTTCATTCGCTTGACCCCATTCGGTTGAAAAATTCCCCCTCCGCGTCCCAGATGCTCAAAACTCGAAACTCAAAACCAGAAACCAGAAACCTTCTGGCCTCCGGTGCAACCGGCTGAAAACTGAACACTGAAAACTTGAAACTCCCTCCCCGAAGAGGCACCTTCCTTCCCAGCGGATGCGCGAGTGGCGAAATGGCAGACGCGCCAGACTTAGGATCTGGTCCCGTAAGGGGTGAAGGTTCAAGTCCTTTCTCGCGCACCATTTTAGAATCCGTATTTTTCCATACGGAGTTTGAATGCTTCCTTGCCTCCTTCTGTTACTGACGTGATTTCCTCTTTGATTGATTCGCTGTCGATTGCGCCGACGGCTTTAACAATACCTTTTGTCTGGTCACCAGTCTTTACATAGTCACAGCAAACAACCAACTCAGCATCGCCGTTTACTACAAAGTTTGCACTATGGCTCGCGAAAACAAGTTGACGCCGGCATTTGGCTTTCCAAACAAGTTCCACAATATCCCTGACCATTCGGCTATCAATGTCGTCTTCGGGTTGATCTATTATCAGTGGAGCACCTGTTTGATTGAGTAAAACTGTTAACAGTGCAGTGGCTTGTTGCCCGGCAGAGGCATCTTTGAAATCTATGTATTCGTTTGTTTTTTTGTTGGAACAGTAATGAAATTTTGGATTGAACTCGAGTTCGGTTACTGACAGCTCTAGCCATTTTGAAGAGTCGAACATTGAGCCAATTCTGGATTTTTCACTTTCAATGAAGCCGTATTTGTCGAGTGTGGGCGTATTTGGTAGTGCGGTAGAGGCTTCGTTTGAGTGCTTAGCTAAATGTTCAAGGTCCGTCAGTATGGTGTTCCACTCGGAGAATGGGTCAGTGGAATTTAGGATGCCTTGACAGGCTCTATCGAGCTTTTCTTCTCGGACAATCATTCCAATGAATGCCTGTTTCAGCTTTTGGGTTAACTTGAATGTGTCCAAGCCTTTACTAAGGTCTGCTTTGATAAGCCCATCGGAAAGATCGGTAAATTGAGTGCATTGGCTTTTAAGTTCTGCGAGTTTTCTGGTGTGCAATTCGTCCCAATATTTTCGAAGAGTTACATAAGTTGCTTTGGGGTCTCCTAAGGTTGTTAGAGCGTTTTGTTTTTCGGTTTGCTGTTTTCGCAGGAGAGCAATCCGCTGCTCTAGCGTTTGGATTTGTTGCAGTTGAAGTTTGTTGTCATTCGCTTTCGTTTTAGTTTCCTCGTACTTTTTAATGAACTCCTCACGTAGATTTTCCCAGATGCTTACGGATTCGTTTATTTCAACTAGAGATTGCGGACTGAGTAGATTGGACAAGGATGTCACTGCTGATTCTATTTCCAGAAATTTTGCATTGAACTTCTCTTGGACCTGTCTGATCGCTTCTTTGTTTTCAATGTCTTCGGGAGGGTCGTTTTTCTGTTCTGTTTCATTGAACGAATCTACAAGTAGTTCAATATTGCTTTTGGCAATTGCGAGCTTGTTGTGGAGTCCTTCAATTAAGCCTTCTTCGAGGTCGTATTTCGATTTTAAGTTGATCAGTTTTTGATCTTCCTCAGAAAGTCCCTTAAGACTATTGCGTAAAGCTGTTAGCTGCTCTGAGAGAGAGGTGATTTCGACATTGTTTTTTTGAACTTCTACTTCAATTTCGCTCATTCGAATTGAATGCCCGTATGCGGCGCGCATATTCGCTGCTGTATTTCTCAATTCCGAGCGAATGTCGTCGAGTTTCTGCTTTATTGGTAGCTCAACGAATCGTTTTAATTCATCGACACGCACTCCCACACTGCTGAGTTGTTTTTGGCTGTAAGCCTGAATCGGAAGCAGGCTGCGGATTTGCTGCTCAGTGGCTGGACTGAAATCGCTGCTTCCGATTTGGAGGAAAATTTCGTTTTTCTTCGAATCTCTCCGGACTGCATGGTGTACTCCATTTAGATAGAATCCTACAGTTACTTCGCCATCGACCTTTTGAAGCGTGTTGTCGATAAGATTTTTTCTCTTGGTTTGAACGACATCAATTTCTTCACTCTCAATAGATTGATCGCATAGTCCCCATCGTAGGTACTCAAGGATGGTGGATTTCCCGGTTCCCCTGCCGCCGATAATTGCATTCAGTTGCTGATTTAGATGGAGATCAATTTTTCCAAGGAATTTTGAGTTGGAAACCTTTAGATATGTTACCCAAATGCTAGGCAGTGCTGGTTCGTTATGGGATAGCCGTGATTGTTTTGCCAGGCATGCTTGCCGCAGTGCCTCCGCAGTCGGTACTGACCATTTTACATATGTGCTTGGCACTCCTAGTTCAAAATGGTTGCGGTCACGGTTATCGGAAGTTTGGAAGACAGCAAGTGCTTTGAAGCCATTGTTAATTTGGCGGCCTTCAAAGATGTTTTTATGGCCGGTTTTGGATTTGGCGTAATCTCCATCAATATAACCACCCACACACCTCATTTCCTGATAGTGCTTGGTGAATCCATCTCGAAAAATTGTTTTGTAGCCTTCAGAAGTGACATTCGGAAGAATCGTGAACTTGCCTTTTAGCCACAGGTGTTGGTTGAGTGTTTCTTCAAGGTTGTTGAGCCCGGTGATTGAAGTTGGTGACACTGATGTGACGGATGGGAGCTTACTTTTGGAGGGATCAACCTGCGCAATTGTCAGAACGGTTAAAACGTCGTTTAGTTTGGATTCGTCGAAATGCGCGTCTAAAATAACTATGACTTGGCAGGGAGGAGATGAAAGTGTCAGTTCTACTCCGGGAAAAACAATGATTTTTTCCTCCTCGGGAAATGGTTGACCATCGGGGGCGATTTCCTCTTTTGCTGCAGTTCGTATGTAAGGGTAGAAAACGAAATCGTGATGGTCCGTTATCGCGATTGCATGCAGACCTTTATCTCGACAAGCTTGGATAAGCTCTTTCGCATAGGCTTGTCGTTCTTCTGGTGTTATCGCTTCAGTTCCAGACCACTGTGAATCTCTTGGCGTGTGAACCTGAAAATCGCATTTATAGAAATGAGCACCTTTGTCCATATCCCTCTTGGAAAGCAGTGGTTAGCTGCAGTTTGTTCAATCGGGATGATGCACTCAGGGGATTGAGAGTCAAAAGCAATCGACTGTAAGCTGCAAAACGGCATGGTGCTGTCTGAGTTGCATTCCATCTGTGGTTAAAGCCCCAACACCACCTTCACCCGATAAAACCTCCGCTCTCCACTTGCAGGCAAACTCACCGCCACCGCCTGATTATTCCCCACGATATCAACGTACCCCGTTACCGCCGTCCACACCGTGGGATTCCCGAACTCCGTCGCATACTCCACCGTATAACGCCGTGTCAGCCCCGCATACGCCACACCTTCCGCCTTCACCGCGGTGAAACTGAAATTCACCATCCCACCCGCGAGGGCAGGGGACATCCGTTCCGCATCACCCGTCTGCGGATTCGTCCCCAGCACATACTCCTGCGCGTTTGTGAAACCATCGCCATCTGCATCCCCTGCATCATTATTGCTCGCAGAACCGAAGTTCTCGATCCGCCAGCTCTCCAGCGGACTGAACACCGTGACATTCACCGTGTTCGTCCCCGATTGCCCCGCGAAGTAAGCTGTTGGCAATCCAGCCAGCTTCGTCACCTCACTCGCGCTGAACGCCGTGTTGAACATCGCCAGATCCGCCAGCGGACCTTTCCACCAACGATCCCACATCGCACTGCTTGTGGACGTGCTGACTCCGCCAAAGCGCACCGTCTTGCTATTATCGAAACTGAACGCGAACGCATTATCGCTCCCCGCCAACGTCCCATCCACATACAGACTCAGCGTGCCGCTATTTCGCACGATGGCGAAGTGATGCCACACATTCGCCGCCACGTTCGCCTTCGTGATGCCCACGTCCTGCGTCGCGTTATTGTAGTTACGCAGCTCCAACGTGTTGCCCGTGCCATAATAACCCAACGTCATCGCGCTGTTCCCGTAACCGCCCGATTCACCCACCTGCACGATGAAATCGATATTCGCCGTGCTCGCCCGTTTGAACCACCCACCGATCGTCCAATCCCCATTCTTCAAGTCCACCTCCGTCGTCGTCAGCGCCCGCTCCAATCGCGCCGCTCCCGCCGTGCCATTCTCCGTCAGATAAATGCTTTGCCCCGCTTGCGGTGCAAAGATCGTCGGCACATCGGACGTATAAGCCGCGCTCCCTGTCCCTACGACCGTCACCGTCGCCTCCCGCCCTTGCCCCGTCGTATCCGTGGCATTGCCCGTTTGGAAATCATAGAGGAACAGCGCGTTCTCTCCGTGCGACTTATCCTTCACCATGTAAGTGAAATTCGCCGGGCCATTGTAACCTGCCGTCGGCGTGAACCGCGCCGTGTAACCATCCGCCAGCAGCGTCACCGTGCCATTCTGCGGCGCGCTCACGGCGAAGCGCAATTGTGCCGTCGGCGTCTCCACATCACTCACCAGCGTGCGCAAGTCCACGTCCACCACCGTGCTCTGGGGAGTTGTAACCGTGGTGCTGATCGCATTGGGCGCATAAGAAACCTCCACATGATGCACCAGACTCGTGCGGCTCAACCCATTCGCATCCATCGCCACAGCCGTGAGTTGATGTTGCCCGCCCGGAAGGCTCGTCGCCAATTCATAAGGTACACCGTTGTTATCCGTGCCCAACAAAGTGGCTCCGTTGTAAAACCTCACCTCCGTCACCGCCCCATCCGTCGCGATGGCATTCGCCGTGATAGTTACTGGTCCGGCTTGCGGATGATACGCTCCATCTGTTGGGCTCGTGATTTTGACCTCAGGTGGAGTGTGCCCCACTGCCAGAGTGAGGTGAGGTCCATTTGAGGTGAGGCTGTTTTCGCTCGAGGCGTAAGACACATAACCATCCGCTGTCTGTGTGGTGGCAGAAATCTTGAAAGATATGGGCCCGGTATTGGTTATCGTCTTGCCGAAACCGAAAACTAGGGTGGCGGCAGAAACCGGTGTCCAGGTCGCCAATGCCGGACCTGTTGCAGCGGGAGCGTTGTTCCAGGTGACCGCTGTTTCCGACCAGCTCGTATCTGGCACCAGATAAACTCCATGCACTCCAGGCGAACTCGCCTGCAGACAGTAGAGCCCCATCGACAAGCTGAACATGATGCCGCCGACATCGGGTATATTGAAACGAACGTAAGCCTCACGGTTAAACCCGGCGCCGCTCTTCTTGATGACAAGATTGGAGGCATTGCCGTAATTCGAATCTTTGTTGGCATCGTTATCGTATGTGTAAGTATCCGCCTCCGCGGGGATGGTCACGAGCTGCGGTTCACCACGATAAAACCGAGCCTTGAACGTTTTCCCGTTTGAGCCGTTCACGTTGATCGTCATGTCGATCGTGTGCGATAGGGGGTCTAGGCTGATGCTCGGATCTGCGCTGATGCATGTGCCGACCTTGGCGATTTGCAGCTTGATGGTTCCGGTATTCGCCTGCGTAGGGTCACTGACCGCCACGTCGATGAATGCACCGTCTTCGCGCACCAGCACCGAGCACTTTTTGTTCGCTGTGATGCCACCCACCGTGCGGGTCGTATCCGTCCAGAAATTTGCCGCCGTGATGCCCAGTGTCGTTTCCTGCACGGCTTGCATATTTCCGGTGTTCGTCAACACGATGACCTGCGGATATTGGGCGTAAGTTTTCGTGTGTCTGGCCGAGCGTCCGGGGAGCAGTACGTATTGGTAGGTTGCGTCTAATGGGTTCGAGCCATGATCTAACGTCATCCGCAGATAGTTCCGCGTGATCGGCGTGGTGGAGCCACCATCATCAATATCTGAGATTGCACCCGTCCGCGCCTCCCGTACCGCTCTGATTTCCGTGGCTTGCGGGAAATAATAACCGATGTCATCGCCCCCGACATGTCCTGCGAGGTGCGCCCAAGCAGTGCCGCCTAGTGTATCAGTCCACCCAAGTGAAGACGGCAGCTTTGTGTCATTCACCGTGAACGCATTCGCTCCTGTGCTGGAGATCTTGCGATTCTCTACCGTCGTCTCAATTGGCCGCCCATCCGTGCTCGTGATGCCCGCACCGAGACACACGATCTCATCATCGAACATGAACCACGATTTCTTCCCCGTCAGCGTCACCGCTACGCCCTTGAACTGCATCCCAGCCGCGCCAAATTTATCCAGCGTCGCGCCACCCACCCAGTTATGTGGCGAGAGCGTGTTCTGCCCCTGCGCGCGCGGTCCGATGGACGCCGTTTGATGCGGCAGCTTGCTCTTCGTCACATCCACCGTCACGCCGGGCAAGCGATACGCATCGATCGTCGCCCAATAATTATCCCCATACTGGAGCAGGTCGGAATTATAGAGAATCGTCATGCCATCACCCGTATACCAGCCCTTGAGATTTTCCCCGTTGATCGATTCAAAATTCGCGATCCGGGTAGAACTCATGCTCAACCCGAAACCATAACCCGCCCCCAGATGCACCACACGATCCATCTCCGGGAACGTGAAATGCGTGATCAATTCACCACGCCGTACGATATCTCCATCATTCATCAAGGTCTGCGCCATTTTGATCGTGGGCAGCGGACGGTTGCTCACAAAATCCCGCACCGTATCACTCAACGCCCATTCCTTGATCATGCTCTTCATCCGCGCCGCATCCGCTGCCGGGGCGAACTGCGCCACCTGCATGATGGAATCGATCATCGAATGTCCCGTTGCCTGCGCATTCGCTCCAGATCGTCCCGCCTCCCGTCCGCGCACCAGATCCCACGCAGCTCCGCGATAGATGATCGGCTCGAACGAATCGAAAACCCAGCGATACACATTCTCCTTCAAAGGATCCGTCACTTCCCACGTAGAACCCGCCAGCAGATTCATCACCGGTGCAATAGTCCCCAACAGGCTGGCCCCATACCCCGCGGTGTAAGGATGCGTCGCGTGTTGCAGGAAAGAACCATCCGTATAGAAACCATCCCCGCTCGTCACATACGGAAAAAGTGCGCTGAACGCATCCCGCGCTGCGATCAGTTTCGCTCCATCCTTCACCACCGTTCCGCGTACCGCCACCACGCGGATCTTCCACATCCGGTTCGCCCCCGTAAAAGTCCCTGTGCTGCCTCCCGTTGCCTGCGTCGTCGCCGAAGGCGTGAACTTCTCCACCGCCCCCATGTAATTGGAAAGCTGGGTGGAACTCAGCTGGTCATAGAGCAATACGGCGATGTCCGTGAGGTGCATCGGCGTGCCGATCTCGAAATCCCACCAGTTATCGTAGATGACCTTCGTGGAGTTGTAATAATTGGCATGCATCCAATCCAACGCACTGAGGAGATCGGCGAGCAACGTGGCATTACCTTGGAGCGAGCAACCGGGAGTAGCATAGGCGAGCGCCATCGAGCGCAGTCGTCCGTAGGAACTGGTGATGTTCGCAGAAACCGTGGAACTAGCCAGATCACTCCACAGATAAGTGCGGGTAGGGGACTTATCCATGCTCGACCAGTTGGAATTAGCCCCGTTCGCGATGCTCGTCAGCTTCGGCGCGATGATCGGATCCAGTGGATCATAACCCGCTCCCACCATCGTATCGAACCACTTCTGCCGCACTGTGTCATACTCATCTGCACGCAGCGTGGCGACGCTCAGCAAAAGCCAGCACAGCACCCCATAGGCACAATACGCCCATGGCTTTTGGTACAACTCACGAACAGGGGTCATCGGGCTTTAAGATAGACCTGCTTTGACCCGAGACAACCCTGAAAATATGAGATGCTAAGCCGCCTCCCCAACACTGACACCTTCCGAGATCGCGATTTTCCTGGATAGCTCCTCCGTCACCGATTCGCACAATCCCAAAAACGTCTGCTCTGCGAGACTCAGGTGACGGCTCTTCCACTGCAGCACGCCCCAGTTCCGTTTCAGCTTGCGACGACCCAGTGGCAACGCCACCAGTGAACGCTCCTGGATTTCTTTCTGCGCGATCCACGGTGCCAGCACGCTGATGCCCAAGCCCAACTTCACCAGTTCCTTGATCGCCTCCATGCTGCCGAGCTGCATGAACGTCTTCAGCTCATAACCTTCCTGAGCAAAATATTCATCCACCGCACCGAAGGTGTAACTATGACGATTGTACAGGATGTAATTCTGCTTCGGTATCTCCAACCGGTTCACCTGGTTCTTCGCCGCCCACGGATGCAACGGACTCACCAGAAACATCAGCTCATCATGGAAAAGCGGATGAAAAGAAAGTTGCTCATCCAGTTTCGGCTCAAGTGTGAGGGCCAAATCCACACGATGATTGCGGATCATCTCCACGAGGGCAGGGGAATCACCCGGCTCGATCGTCACGATACAATCCGGGAAGCTCTCCTTGAACTCCCGCAACACCGATGGCAGCACGTATTGGCACGCCGTCGTGCTGGCTCCGAGACGCAACCGGCTCCGGCCCCATTTGCCGAGATTTTCCAGCGAATCCCGCGCGCTATTCATCTCCTGTAGTATTTTTTCCGCGTACTGCAGAAGTTGTTCACCTGCGAGCGTCAGGGAAACTTTTTTGCCCACCCTGTCAAAAAGTCTACACCCTACATCATTCTCCAAAGCCTTCATAGAATGACTGACGGCGGACTGGGATAGGAACAGTTCTTTGGCGGCAAGCGTGAAGCTTCCCGTTCTGGCAAGGGTCACAAAGGCCCTTAATTGGCGGCTATCGAGCGGCTGGTTCATGGATGAAACTGGTTCATGCTCTTCATCGAAACAATTCAGAGCATTCATTGGGCCAACTTCCAAAAACTGGCACGCAGAAGGCTACACAGACCGCCGGTGAGCAATTTGTGACACCTTTTATGACCATTCGTAACCGGTCCCAGCGTAACGTGAAGCGGCTAAAAATCGGCTATGTGCCGCTGATCGACTGCGCGCCATTCCTCGTCGCGCAGGAGAAAGGCTTCTTCGCGCGTTACGATCTGAACGTGGAACTTTCCCGCGAACCAGGCTGGGCCACCATCCGGGATAAGGTCATCTATGGTGAGCTGGATGCCGCCCATGCCGTCGCCGGAATGCCCTTCGCTGCCACGCTCGGCCTCGGCTCCATCGTCTGCGAATGCGCTACCGCCCTCGTCCTGAACCTCCACGGCAACGCTATCACGCTCTCAAAGGATCTCTACGAACGCGGCGTCCGCGATGCTCGCACCTTGAAGCAGGTCATTGATCGCGATCGCGGAGAACGCACCTACACCTTCGGCGTCGTCTATCCTTTCTCCTCGCACAATTTCCTCCTGCGCCAATGGCTTCGCAGCGGTCGCATCGATCCGGATAAGGACGTACATATCGTCGTCGTCCCCCCGCCGCAGATGTTCGCCAATCTCCGGGCCGGTAACTTAGATGGCTATTGCGTCGGTGAACCGTGGAACTCCGTCGCTGTGCGCGCGGGTATCGGCTGGTGCGTGACCACCAGTGCGGAACTCGCTCCGAACCACCCCGAGAAAGTTCTCATGGTGCGCAAGGAATTCATCGACCACCACGCGGATGAACACACCCGCCTCGTCGCCGCCATGCTCGAAGCCTGTGATTACTGCGACAATCCCGAGCACCGTGATGAACTCGTGAACATCCTCTCGCGCCCCGTCTATCTGAACGTCCCCGCGCAGAATCTTCGGCAAAGCCTGACCTCCACGTTCGATTGCGGTTACGGCCGCACGCGTCCAACCACAGATTTCTTGGTGTTCCACCGCCATGGTGCGAATGAGCCCTCCATGGACAAGGCCGCGTGGGTCATCAATCACCTCATCCACAGCGGCATGGCTACACAACCGGATGGCATTGTCCGCAGCACTGCCAGCAAAGTATTCCGTCAGGACCTCTACGAAGAAGGGCATCAGATGTTCTCTGAATGCCGCCGTCCGCTCTCCATCGCCAACGCCGGTAACCAGCCACTCGTCGTGTAATTAAGCAATCAAGCAGAGATGGCCGGTAAAATGGCCACTAACCCGTATAGGGGTTTCTCACGCTTTTCTCCATGAACAAAACGAATGAATCTCTCTGAAATTAAGAAAAACGGTCATTGGCCCACACTTTTCGCGGCCTTCCTCTACTTTGACTTCAGTTTCATGGTGTGGACGCTCCTCGGCCCGCTCAGCGCGCACATCGCCGAGGCCCTCAAGCTGAATCAGCAACAGGTCGGCCTCATGGTCGCCATCCCCAGCTTGGGCGGCGCGATTCTCCGCATCGCCCTCGGCTTGCTCGTGGACCGCATCGGCGCGAAGAATACCGGCATCCTCGCCCAATGTATCGTCATCGCCGGTCTGGTGTATGCATGGCTTGTGGGCTTGAACTCCTATCCTGCGATTCTGCTCATGGGCTTCAACCTCGGCTTCGCCGGTGCGAGCTTCGCTGTGGCATTGCCGCAGAGCGGTCGTTGGTATCCACCTCACATGCAAGGCACCGTGCTTGGTCTCGCAGGCGCAGGTAACATCGGTGTCGTGCTGGATTCCCTCATCGCTCCGCGTCTCGCAGAAGCCTACGGCTGGCAAGCTGTGTTCGCTCTCGCCCTTATCCCCGCCGTGCTCGTGCTCATCGTTTACATCGTGATGTCCAAAGAGCCGCCCGGCAAAGTGAAGCCCAAGACGCTCTCCGATTACGTCACGCTCCTGCGCGATAAAGACACACACTGGTTCTGCTTCTTCTACACCGTTACCTTCGGCGGCTTCAGCGGGTTGGCTTACTCGCTCGTCATGTATTTCCACAACGAATATCAGCTTTCTAAAATTCAAGCCGGTGACTTCGCCGCCCTCAGCATCGCCGTGGGTGCCTTGGCACGACCCATCGGTGGCGCGCTCGCCGATCGCATCGGCGGCATCCGCTCGCTGCACTTCGTTTACGTCTTCGCCGCCATCTTCCTCGTCTGCGGCGTGATGGTGCATAACCTCTGGCTGAACGTCCTCTTCTTCTTCCTCGCCGCAGGAACCTTAGGTTGTGGCAATGGCGCAGTGTTCCAACTTCTGCCCCAGCGTTTCAGTCGCGATCTCGGCACCATGAGCGGCTTGGTCGGTGCGGGTGGTGGTCTTGGCGGCTTCCTCCTTGCGCTGGCACTTGGTTATTCCAAAGGCCAGACCGGCAGCTATATCATCGGCTTCACCAGCTTCGCCGTCCTCTGCCTCGTGGCGCTCGTCGGCCTGCAACTGGTCAAGAAACGCTGGCGCACAACCTGGGGCGCCCAATCCGCTGCCCGCATTTAAAATGCCTGCGAGCGAATGGTCGGGAAGCTTATGATAGGCTAAGTCGCTCACTATTTCCCTCGCCCCTCGGAGGGGAGAGGGCCGGGGTGAGGGGTGCCCGTATTGCCGTAAAGCACAGATATTTTTAAGCACGGACCTTTAGTATTAAAATGCCCCTTACCGTCCCCAATGCAACGAAGCCTCTGGCCGCCACCCGTCTGCGCGTCCACGCCACCGCCTTCGTCATCAGCAAAGACGAAGCCGCTCCGCCCGATGACTCCGTCACCTCGGAGACCTATCCCGATGGCCTCTTCCTCGCCGTCCTCGCCGATGGCATGGGTTCCGCCCGCCACGGTCGTGAAGCCGCACAACGCGTCACCAGCGCCTTCACCACCCATTTCGCCAGCCGCCCGCGCGCATGGCCGCTCGCGAAAGTGCTGGAAGAGATCACCCGCCAACTGAACCGCCTTCTGTATCAAGAAGGCCAGGCGCGCTTCGGACAATCCGAGCTGGGCACTACGATTGTCGCCGCCTTGCTCGATGGCAATCGCCTGCACGTCATCCACGCGGGTGATTCCCGTTGCTACCTCTTCCGCAAAGGTAAGCTACACCAGATCACCCAAGATCATCGCGATACCAATCCCGGCTGCGAACATCATCTCATCAAAGCCCTCGGCATGATCGGCGAGATCACCCCGGATTATTCCGTGCATGATCTCGCTAAAGGTGATCTCGTCCTGCTCAGCTCCGATGGTCTCAGTGACGTGTTGAAGGAAGATGCGCTGACTGAACTTCTTGGCAAACAATCCTCCGCCCGCAGTCTGGCCAGCACCGCCCGCGAACGCGCCACACTCGAGCAACTCGACGACATCTCCGCCGTGCTCGTAGAAGTGATGGAAACGGGCGCTTGCTCTGATGCCTCCGAATCCCTCCCCATCGCCGGACAATTAAAAGCCGGTGACCTTGTGGATGGCTTCACCCTGCGCCGCAGCTTCCGCGAGAGCGACCGCATCTGGCTTGCCTCCCGTGCTGGCAACTCCTACGTCCTTAAATTCGCCCCCGTCGAAGCCGCGACCAATGAGCCCTTGCAAGCCCAGTTCCTCCGCGAGATATGGCACGCCACGCGATTGCAGGCAGAATACTTTCCGACCGCCTTTCTGCCAGATCCCTGCACCTATTGTTACTACGCGCAGGAATATCTCCACGCCCCGAACCTCCGGCAGTATCTGAAAGACCATGGTGACTTGGCCGTGGAAGAAGCCGTTCGTTTGGGCGTCTTCCTGCTGAACGCAGTTCAGTTTCTCGTCCGCCATGATTTCGTTCATGGCGATCTTAAGCCAGAGAACATCGTCGTCATCGGCACCGGCGCGGAGATGCGTTTCAAACTCATCGACCTCGGCAGCGTCGCCGAAGTCTTCAGCTTCAACCGTCGCGCTGGCACTCCTAGTTATTTAGCTCCTGAACGCTTTCACGGAGCCGCCCTCAGTGAGACCACGGAGATCTTTGCGATCGGTGTCACATTATATGAAGCACTGACCGGCCGTTTACCCTTCGGCGAGGTGGAGCCGTTTCAAACTCCCGTGTTCCGCCAGGTGCGTCCTCCCTCTACCACCAACCATCATATCCCGCAGTGGTTGGACATGATATTGTTACATTCGCTCGCGATAGAGCCGAAAGACCGGTATCTCAATTACAGCGAGATGCTGTTTGATCTGGAACACCCTGAAAAAGTGCGTCCTTTCCATCAAGCCGACACGCCGCTGATCCAGCGCGACCCGTTGAAGTTCTATAAATACGGGTTCTATTTCCTTCTGATTACAGTGATTATCCTGCTTTTTATGCTTCTCAAGTAGTGCTTCCTCACGGTCTTCGCAGTTTATTTTTCTACACCCTGTGCTGCTGCGAAATCACTGTTTTGCTTAAATTTCGCCAAATCGTTTCTGGCAACTGTTCATTCCTGTACTTCTCCGCGAGACGTCAAATGGTTTCGTGATTCAAACGTCCTGCGTCTCTTCATGGGTTGTTCATACGGTTCTGCTTTGGTTTCAAGGCAGATAAGTGGTCCATGAGCCGCATTCATCAATTTGAGAGATAGAATGTGTGGCGTTGGTGGCACGCCATTCGAGGTGCTGGCATGCCGGGAGCTTAAAGGCGCGGCATGGTGACCGAGAAGTCAACCGTCTTGCTCAGGCCGATGATGCGCACGAACCGCACGCGCGGATGGTCGCATATTCTCCTGACGACTTCCGAGTGCGGCCTTGGCAAGTCCGCGCTGGAGACCGCCGTTGCCAGTCTCGCCCGCCGCCGTCTTTCCGGCTCTATCGCCTCCAATAAAAACACCCGCTAACGAACACATGAAACAGAAGCCAACCAACTCCTCACTCAGCCGCCGCAAATTCCTCGGTGTATCCGCCAAGGGCCTCACGCTCGGCGCCTTGTTCTCCGGCCTGCCCAAAGGCTGGGTCGGCAGCACCTACGCCAGTGATGCTCCGGAGACTCCAAAACTTAAATGCGGCATCATCGCCCTGACGGATTGCTCGCCATTCGTGGTCGGATCTGAAAAAGGCTTCTTCAAAAAGTATGGTGTGGACGTGACGATCGCGAAGGGTGCCAACTGGGCCGCCATCCGCGATTCACTTTCCTCCGGCGATAATCAGATGACGCACATGCTGATCGGCATGCCGATCGCCTCCACGATGGGCCTGCTCGGTTCCCCCAAGAAACCGATGATCATTCCTTGGCTGGTGAACCGTAATGGTCAGGCGATCTCGTTGAAGGCCGAGCTCAAAGGAAAGGTCAGCAACGATCCGAAAGCGTTGAAACCTTTTGTAGACAAGGCCAAGAAACTCGGTGAGCCGATGTCTTTCGCCATGACTTTCCCGCCTGGCACGCACGCCATGTGGATGCGCTACTACCTTGCTGCGGGCGGCATCAATCCTGACAAGGATATCTCACTTCTCACTATTCCGCCTGCACAGATGGTTGCCAACATGAAGATCGGTAAGATGGATGGCTTCTGCGTGGGTGAACCTTGGAACGCCCGTTCCATCGCGGACAAGATCGGTTTCACCTCTGTCACCACGCAAGATATCTGGAAGGATCACCCGGAGAAGGTCTGCGCCTTTACCGCCGATTTCGCGGCCAAGAATCCCAAGACCGTGAAGGCGGTGCTCAAAGGTCTGCACGACACCAGTGTGTGGCTGGATGATCTCAACAACCGTCCGGAACAATGCGAAATCGTCAGCAAGCCGAACTTCATCAACTGCGACAAGGAAACCATCCTCGGCCGCTTGCAGGGCAAGATGGACTACGGTGACGGCCGCACCATCCAGGATGAGTTCTACATGCACTTCAGCAAGCGCAACTGCAACTTCCCGCAGCCGTCCTACGCCAAGTGGTGGCTCACCCAGTTCCGCCGTTGGGGCATGGTCACGGGCAAGCCGGATTACGATGGCGTGGCCAAGCAAGTCATGCGCGGCGACATCTACACCGAGGCGATGAAGGAAATCGGTGTCACTGATCGCGCCCAAGATGATTCCGGTTGGGAGATGTTCGATGGCGTGAAGTTCGATCCAAAGGGTGATCTCGAAGCTTACGCCAAGGGCTTCGCTGTGAACAACGCGAAGGGCTGATGATTAGGTCCGGAATGAACTCCAACAAGAAACACCACAGAATGTCAGTAGTGCCATCACCCTCGCCCCTCGGAGGGGAGAGGGCCGGGGTGAGGGGTGCCGGTGTTTCTTACTGGATAAGCAAGACGGACTTAAACCTGAACAGTTAGAAATCAATGAAATCCTCCACCGGCAACCGCAACCTCTGGCTCGCTGCACTACGTCAGCGTGTCGTCTGGATGCGCGTGCTAAAGGTCGGTCTGCCGGTGGGGATTCTGCAATCGATCATCAATCAAGGTGATGTCTGGTATCACCATCAGGCCACCGGCCTGACACTTTTTAAGACAATCGTCTCTCCGCTTGTCACCTCCAGTGTGGCCTTGGTCGCTGCGGCCGCTACTTGGGTGGAAAGGCAACGTGAGACGGAGACTTACACCACGGTCGTTGTGCGGGTGGAACCTGAAACTGCTGAAATTTCCCGTTAACTTAGAATTTTATACTTATGAAATCATTTAAACTCGACTGGTTGATCTTGCCGATCGTCGGCGCTCTCCTCGTCATCGGTGCGTGGCACTTGGCGGCGGGCAAGAAAGTCGTCGTCAAAGACGCGGAAGGTAACGTGACTTCCGAAGAGCGCGTCGGAGCCATCGCCGCGCTGCCGAACGTCAAGGAGACGTGGGAATCCAGCAAGCCGTATGTGATGGAGCCCTTCGCCAAGCGCGGTGAACTCGATCAAGGCATCCTGCGCTTCACCTGGCTCTCACTGATCCTCGTGGCGAAAGGCTACTTCCTCGCGCTTATCATCGGCACGCCCTTGGGCTTCTTTCTCGGTTTGTCCAAGTCATTCACTAAGATGATGGACCCGATCATCCAGGTGTTGCGCCCGGTATCGCCGCTCGCATGGTTGCCGCTCGGTATGGTGCTTTTCCTCGGTGCGGGCAAGAACGCGAGTGATCTCGCTGCGCTCTTCACCATCGCCATCTGCGCCATGTGGCCCACGGTGCTGAACACCGCTGTGGGTGTGCGTGCCATCCCGCAAGATTACCTGAACGTCGCCAAGGTGCTGAAGCTCTCCAAGTGGAAGACGCTCACGAAGGTAATGATCCCCGCCACACTGCCTTACATGTTCACAGGTTTCCGCCTGAGCCTTGGTATCGCTTGGCTCGTGATCGTGGCCGCGGAGATGCTCACGGGTCGCCCGGGTGTCGGTGGTTTCCTCTGGCAGCAATACAACGCGCTCATCTATGAGCAGATCATCTTGTGCATCCTCACCATCGGTCTGGTCGGCTTCGTGCTCGACCGTCTGATGAGCGTTGTGGAACGCCGCTTCAAGACCGCCTAACAACCAACTCTGATTGCCATGGCATTTCTTGAATTAAAAAACGTCAACAAGGGCTTCGGTGCGGTCGGTCAGCGCAACGAGGTTCTGCGGGACATCAACCTGAGCATCGAGAAGGGTGAGTTCGTGGCCATCGTCGGTTACTCCGGCGCAGGCAAGAGCACGCTGATGAACCTCATCGCCGGTCTCATCCGCCCGGATACTGGCTCGGTTACATTAAACGATCTGGAAGTGAAAGAGCCCGGTCCTGATCGCGGTATCGTGTTCCAGAACTACTCACTGCTCCCGTGGTTGAGTGTTTATGAGAACATCTACCTCGCGGTCGATCAGGTGTTCCCGAACTGGGCTGCTGCCAAGAAGCAGCAACATGTGGAACGTCACATCGCCATGGTGAATCTCACCCCCGCGCGTGACAAGAAACCTAGCGAACTCTCCGGCGGTATGCGCCAGCGCGTGAGTGTGGCCCGCGCTCTCGCGATGGATCCGCAAATCCTGCTGCTCGATGAACCGCTCGGTGCCTTGGATGCTTTGACCCGCGCCACGTTGCAGGACGAGATTTCGCGCATCTGGCAGGAGAACAAAAAGACGGTGGTGCTCATCACGAACGATCCCGATGAAGGTATCTACCTCGCGGACCGCATCATCCCGCTCACCGCCGGGCCGAATGCGACGCTCGGACCTTCCTTCAAAGTGGACATGGCTCGCCCGCGTGATCGTCGCGCGATCAATCACGATCCTGTTTTCAAAAAGATCCGTCGTGAAGTGGTCGAGTTCCTATTGAGCTCCCGCCAGCAGCGCACCGCTGCCATCACCAAGAAATTGGTGCTGCCGGATATCGAGCCAGAGGATCTTTCCGTGCCGCAGCAGATGTTCGGCACGAAACGTCGGCCTCGCCGCCGTAGTGAAGAAAAAGTCGAAAAAGTGGAGGTCGAAGTATGAGCGACTACGTGCAGCTTTCCAATCTGACGAAGATCTATCCCACGCCCAAAGGGCCGGTGGCCGTCGTCAAAGATTTCAACCTGAACATCAAGAAGGGCGAGTTCATCACGCTCATCGGCCATTCCGGTTGCGGCAAGTCCACGGTGCTCTCCATGCTCGCCGGTCTGAACGACATCACCGGTGGCGGCATCATTCTGGCAGGGAAGGAACTTGTGGGCGCCGGGCCAGACCGCGGCGTGGTGTTCCAAGCTCCTTGCCTGCTGCCCTGGCTCACCGCATTCGAGAACGTGAAGCTCGGCGTGGACCAGGTGTTCTACACCGCGGATAACGAAGAGCGCGAACAGATCGTGGAATATTACCTGACGGTCGTCGGCCTTGGCGATTCCATGCACAAGAAGCCCGCCGAGCTTTCGCAAGGCATGCGTCAACGTGTCGGTATCGCCCGCGCTTTCGCGCTCTCGCCCAAGATGCTCTTGCTGGATGAACCGTTCGGCATGTTGGATTCCCTCACGCGTTACGAGTTGCAACAGGTGCTCATCGAGCTTTGGCGCAAGGACAAGAAGACTGCGCTCATGGTCACACATGATGTAGATGAAGCGCTCTTCCTCTCTGATCGCATCGTCTGCATGACGGACGGCCCTGAGGCAGAGGTGGGTGACATCATCGAAGTGAAATTCCCACGCCCGCGAGAGCGTAAAGCAGTGATGGAACATCCGGATTACTATCCGTTGCGCGAACGTCTCATCGAGTTCCTCGAGATTCACGCCCATAAGAACAAGCACAAGCACGCGACTCCGACTCCACCGCCTGTGGCTACATCGGCGCAACCGCCTGCCGAAAAGGCAACCGTCACGTCGTCAGTCAATGCCCCTGTCTCCAAAGAAGCTTTAGTCCACTCCGTCTGAACTAATTCAACCGCTAAAATCGCCCAAATGAAACACACGACCCCACTGCTCACTAGCGCATTCGTTCTAGCTGTCGCCGGTTCCTTGTATGCTGGTGATTACACTGTCACTGGCCCCGTTCGCCCCAGCCAAGGTTTTCTGAATGATTACCTGCGCAAGGACGATCCCTACATGACCGCTTGGGATATCGGCGCCCAAGTCCGTCTGCGTTATGAAGTGAAAGACAATTTCGTCATCGCCGGCGCTCCTGGTTCCTTGGACTTCCGCGCGAACAATGCCGATGTGGATAACTCCTATCTGCTCACCCGCGTGCGTCCGCGTGTCGGTTATACCGGCGAGTGGTTCAGCGCGATGGTGGAAGGCCGCCACAGCAGCAGCACCGGTGATGACCGCAATCCCAATCCCGAATCCGATGGTCCCATGGATTTGCATCAGGCTTTCGTGACTATCGGTAATCACAAAGAGTTTCCCGTCTCCTTGAAGGTTGGTCGCCAGGAATTGTCCTACGGTGATGAGCGTCTCGTTGGTGCTTTTGCGTGGAACAACATCGGCCGTACCTTTGATGCTGCCAAGCTGCGCTGGCAGAATCCGTGGTTCGCTGCAGACATCTTCACCAGCCGATTGGTCGTTCCGGATGACAATAATTTCAACGTTTCCAATGAATACGAGACGTTCTCTGGCATCTACGCCACGACGAAGAAGATCCCGAAACAGAGCACAGACATCTACTTCCTGGCCCGCAATGCGAATGCACAATCTCCTTCGCTGCAGCTCGGCAACTTGGTGCCGACTCCATCCGCGCGTGACATCTACACCATCGGCATCCGTGGTAAATCGAATCCCGGTGAGATCGGCAACTGGGATTACACATATGAGTTGATGGGCCAGTTCGGTCACTTCAATGACACCGCTCTTCCTGCCGCCACAGCCAGCTTGTCACATGAAGCCTACGCCGTGTTCGCCGGTGGTGGTTACACTTGGACGGAGATGTCCATGACCCCTCGTGTAGGCTTGGAATACAACTTCGCCACGGGTGACAGCAATCCGACTGATGGCAAGCATGAGACATTCGAAAACCTGTTCCCCACGAACCACAAGTTCTACGGGTTCATGGATTTCGTCTCTCTGCAAAATATACACAACGTCCGTCTGCAAAGTTCTATCAAGCCCTTGCCGCGATTGACGATTTTGCTGGAAGGCCAGTTCTTCTGGCTCGCGGATACAAGTGATAACTTCTACACGGTCGCAGGTGCCCGCCGTGGCGGTATCGCAGCGACTCCGGGCGGCACGGGCTACGGTATCAATCCTAGCTACAGCAGCTACGTCGGTTCCGAAGTGGACTTCGTAGTGACCTACGCGGTCTCCCCGCACATCACGGTGGAAGCGGCCTACGCCCACTTCTTCCGCGGTGATTACGTGAAGCAGTCCTTGAGCGGTGCGGCCTTTGGCTCCACCGATGCGAACTACTTCTATTTGCAGACGAATTTCAGCTTCTAGGCCTTTCGGTCTGCGGGTTCCTCCGCGCGATTCCGGCGTGCATCCGGAAACGCTCCATCCGCCCGTTTGGCTTGCCTGCTGAACGGGCGGATGTCTTTCCCGCTCAACGGTGTTGAGCTTGGTCAGTGTGGGTAAAAAACGACAGTTGTGAAATGACCATCAAACATTCTCAAACCTGTCTGGTACACGTGGTTAAGACGCTCCAAAAACCGTCGTAACACCCTTAAAACGATGCAAATGAAGGGGATGAGCTGTGTATGAATAAAATTCATACATTTTAACAAAATTATGAACCTGATTATTTGATGGTTAGGCCCCCCGATTGCTGAATTCCCGGCAGGTGCCAATGCACTGCCAATGAAAACCGTGGCTGAAGAACCTGAAATGACGTTGATCGACCAGTTGCTCGCCGAGCAACGGTCGCTCACCGCCGTGGAGCGCTTCGCCAACTGGCATGAGGGCCACAAGTCTCCCGCTCTCGAATCCCGCTATCGCAGCCTTCTTCCCGCTCAAGCACCCAGCAAAGGTCAGCAATACGCCTTCGATGTGGATCTGGATGTCTGCTCCGGCTGCAAGGCATGCGTGACCGCCTGCCACTCCCTGAACGGTTTGGATGACACGGAGACTTGGCGCGGTGTGGGACTGCTCGTTCCGCCGCCCGCCGAAGTGGAGCCGGACGACATCACGATTTTACAGCCCAAGTCTTTCCACAAGCACGTCACCACCGCGTGTCATCACTGCGCCGATCCCGGCTGCCTTAACGGCTGCCCGGTGCTGGCTTATGACAAAGATCCACTCACGGGCATCGTCCGTCACTTGGATGACCAATGCATCGGCTGCCAGTACTGCGTGATGAAGTGCCCTTACGATGTGCCGAAGTATTCGGAACGTCTCGGCATCGTGCGCAAGTGCGACATGTGCGCGAACCGCCTCGCAGTGGGTGAAGCGCCCGCCTGCGTGCAAGCCTGCCCGAACGAAGCCATCCGCATCGCTGTGGTGGATAAGGCAGAGATCGTTTCCGGCTACCGCGCCAAGAATGTCCAATGCCCAAGCACGAATGACGAAGGAATGACCAAATCTTCCAATGGTCAATCCACTCGTGCTTCGTCATTCGTCATTCCCAACTTTTTGCCGAGCACGCCCAGTCCGGCCATCACCGCCCCGACCACGCGCTATCGTTCCGCCAAGCCCGTCACCGAATTGGTCTCTGGCGACAGCCATGAAGTACGTCCGGCCAAGGCACACGTGCCGCTCACGCTGATGCTGGTGCTCACGCAAGCGGGTGTGGGCATGACCTTGCTCGAAGCCATCAGTGGCGTGCCGAACCGCGCGCAAAGCATTTTCGCTCTCGCGGTTTCGTTGGTAGGCATGGTCGCCGCCGCGTTGCATCTCGGTCAGCCGTTGAAAGCGTGGCGCGGTTTTCTTGGCTGGCGCCATTCGTGGTTGAGCCGTGAGCTGATCGTTTTCAACAAGTTCCTCGGCGCTTTGGCACTGCACATCGTGTTGCTAAAGCCGTGGACCGCCTGGCTCACCGCCGGTGTGGGATTGGCCGCTGTCTTCTGCTCCGCGATGATCTATGTGGATACGAAACGGCCCTTCTGGAGCGGTGCGCTGACGTTCCCGAAGTTCGGTTTCACCGCGCTGCTGCTCGGCTGGACCGGCTGCATGATATTCGCGCCATCGGATGCAGACCGCGTGGTGCTGGTCATGATGACGACATTGTTCACTGCCATGAAGCTCGCGGTGGAATGTTCCATCTTCTCGAATCACCAACACGCGCCCGATGCACCGCTGAGCAAGTCCGCCCGCCTGCACCTCACGCGTCCGCTCGGCGAATTGTTCCGTGGCCGTGTAGCACTCGCAGTGGTTGGTGGCTTGCTGCTGCCGCTCCTGATGCTGGCAAGCGGCACTCCGTTGGCTGGCATGGCCGCGCTGATCTTCTGCTTCTGTCTCGCGGGTGAACTGCTGGAGCGCCATCTGTTCTTTGTCGCCGAAGCCGCCCGCAAAATGCCGGGTTCGATATGAGCGAACAATCCAACACCTTGTTCCGCCAATGGCAGGGTCCTCTCACCGAGGAACTCCTGTTGCATCCCGGCGATTTCGGTCTGGGCAAGGTGCCTGCGCGTTTGAAGCCCGATGCCACCACGCGTAGCGTCTGCGGCTTCTGCTCCACGGGTTGCTCGCTCGATATCCATCTGAAGGACGGTGTGGCGGTGAACCTCAGCCCGAGCAGCGGTTATCCCGTGAATCTCGGCATGGCCTGCCCAAAAGGTTGGGAAGCACTTACACCGCTTTACGCTACTGATCGCGCCAAGACGCCACTGATCCGTGATGAACGTGGCGAGCTGCAACCGGCCTCCTGGGATGATGCCATGAAGCTCTTCACCAGCCGCTTCAAAGGCATCATGGCAGAGCATGGGAATGAGAGCGTCGCGTTTCTCAGCACTGGCCAGATCTGCACGGAAGAGATGGCGTTCCTCGGCACGCTCTACAAATTCGGCATGGGCGGCTTGCACTGCGACTCCAACACGCGCCAATGCATGGCCACCTCGCACGTCGCTTACAAGCAGAGCTTCGGTTTCGATGCGCCGCCTTACACTTACGCGGACTTCGAAGAATCAGACGTGCTGTTCTTCATCGGTTCAAATCTCTGCATCGCGCATCCCATCATGTGGCAGCGCGTGCTGTTGAATAAGAAGAAGCCGGAGATCATCGTCATCGATCCGCGTCGCACGGAGACCGCTGCCGCCGCCACGCAGCATCTCGCACTGCAACCGAAGTCCGATCTCACGTTGCTTTACGGACTGGCGAACCTGCTCATCCAAAATCATTGGATCAAGCTCGCCTACATCACGCATCACACCACGGGCTTCCACGACTTCGCCGAATTTGTGCGTCAATTCACGCCGGATAAGGTCGCAGCGGAAACGGGTCTGACCGTTGGTCAGCTCTATCATTGCGCGGAGACGATCGCGAAGGGCAAAGCTGTTTCCTTCTGGTGGACAATGGGTGTGAATCAAAGCCACGAAGCGACTCGCACGGCGCAAGCCATCATCAATCTCGCGCTCATGACGGGCAATATGGGCCGACCCGGCACCGGTGCGAATTCTGTGACGGGCCAATGCAACGCGATGGGCTCACGTCTGTATGCGAATGTCACCGGTTTGCCCGGCGGTCGCGACTTCATGAAGGCAGAGGATCGCGCTGACATCGCCCGCCTCCTTAGCATCCCGGAAGAACGCATCCCACAAAAGAATTCGTGGGCCTACGATCAGATCATCGATGGCATTGAGCAGGGTAAAATCAAGGGCCTATGGGTTATCGCCACTAACACGGCGCATTCCTGGGTGAACCAAAAAGAGTTCCGCGAGATCGCGCGCAAGCTGGATTTCCTAGTAGTGCAGGACATGTATGCGACCACCGAGACGATCGAGAACGCGCATCTGGTGCTGCCTGCTGCCGGTTGGGGCGAGAAAGAAGGCACGTTCATCAATAGCGAACGGCGCATCGGTCTGGTGAAGAAAGTCTCGCTGGCTCCCGGTCAGGCGCTGAGTGATTTCAATATCTTCCGCCTCATCGCACATTACTGGGGCTGCGAGGAATTGTTCAAGGAATGGTCCTCGCCGGAAGCCGCCTTCCAAATCCTGAAACGCTTCTCCGCCGGTCGTCCCTGCGACATCACCGGCGTGCGTGATTATGCGCATCTCGACGAGAGCGGTGGTATCCAATGGCCCTTTGTTCAAGGGGCGAAGTTGGAAGTGCGAGGTGCGAATGAAGCTGCTGGCGCTTCGCCCCTCGCATTTCAGACCTCGCACCTTGCCGAGCGTCGTTTGTTCGAGGATGGAAAATATTTCACGCCGGATGGTCGTGCGAAGTTCCTCTACGAAGCTCCGCGTCCGGTCACTGAGCCAACCAGTGTGGAGTATCCGTTCGTCCTGCTCACGGGACGCGGCACTTCGGCGCAATGGCACACGCAAACGCGCACGGGGAAATCCGCTGTGCTGAAAACGCTGTATCCGGCGAACGCGTATGTGGAGATCAATCCGCAAGACGCCGCCCGCTTGGGCATCAAGCCGAACTCGATGGTGAGCGTCAGTTCACGGCGCGCGCGTATACAATGCACAGCGTTCATCACCACTTCTGTGCAAGCCTGTCAGGCGTTCATCCCGATGCACTACGGGGTGACGAACAAGCTTACGAAGGCGGACTTCGATCCTTATTCGCGCCAGCCGAGCTACAAGCATTGCGCAGTGCGGATCGAGCCAGTCGGCGGTTCTGAATCAGCTGTCACGTCGTCCCCAACCCTCAAACAGGCGGTGGCTGTGTGAGCACTAATCGCATCTTCAATATCAATGACTTCGTCCGCTTCGCTGATAACAAGGCGGTCGTGAAAGAGATCGTGGTGACGGATCACTCACGCATTGCGGTCTGGTGTGTGCGTCCGGGGCAGAAGGTGCCTACGCATACGCATCCCAGCGGGCAGGACACCTGGGTGATGATGCGCGGTGAACTGACGTATCTCATGGGTAACGGCGAACGCACGGTTATCCGCGCGGGTGAACTCGATGTGGCCAGTCACGATGAAATCCACGGTGCTGTGAATGAAGGCACTGAGGACGCTGTATTTATCTCCATTTATTCCGTTCCCGAAATCGGTTGGGCAAAGGCTGAAGCATGAACTTGATCCCTACACTTCCCGAAAACGCTCCTTTCACGCCCGAACAACGCGCGTGGCTCAATGGCTACCTCGCGGGCCTGCTCGCGAGCGGTGCGACAGCGCCGATGGGTGCGCCCACTGAAGCGAAACCGAAACAGCCGTTGCTCATCGGTTTCGGTTCGCAGACCGGTTCGGCGGAAGGTCTCGCCAAGAAGCTTGGCAAAGAGGCCGAGAAGCGCGGCTTCCTACCCAAGGTCGCGGAACTGAACAAAATCTCGCCCGCCGATCTCGCGAAGGAATCGAACTTTGTCATCATCACGAGCACGTGGGGTGATGGCGATGCGCCGGATAACGCGATGAATTTCTGGACGGCCATCAGTGCCGAGACGGCTCCAAAGCTGGAGAATCTTTCCTACGCCGTGCTGGGCTTGGGCGATAAGAATTACAGCGATTTCTGCGGTGCGGGTAAGAAGTTTGACGAGCGTCTCGCTGGTCTCGGCGCCAAGCGCCTTGTCGCTCGCGGTGAGTGCGATGTGGATTATGAAGCCTCTGCGAAAGCCTGGACTGAAACTGTATGGCAGTTGCTGGAAAGCGCGGCTCCGACTGCTCCAGCCGCTGCTCCGGTAGTGGAAGAAAAGAAAGTGAAGGCGCATGAGGATGCTCCCACCAAGTGGTCGCGCAATAATCCGTTCCCGGCGTTGCTCAAGACGAATCGCCGTCTGAACAAAGCTGGGTCGGCGAAAGACACGCGCCATTTCGAGATTGTGCTGGAAGGTTCCGGCCTGAGCTACGAAGTGGGTGATGCACTCGGGGTGATGCCGAAGAATGATCCAGTGCTGGTGGAAGAACTGCTGGCGACCTTGGGCTTCAATGGCGACGAGCAAGTGAAGGATGCGAACGGCAAAGACAGCACGTTGCATGAAGCGTTGGTGAGCACGTATGTTATCACGCAAGCGCCACCCTCATTCATCAAGGCGGCAGCGGAGAAGGGGAATAATACGGAATTACTGGCCTTGCTCGCGGCGGACAAGAAGAAGGAGTTGGATGCGTGGCTCTGGGGCAAGGACATCGTGGATGTGCTGCGCGCCTGTGGGGGTGCAAAGTTCACCGTGTCAGAGTTCACCGGCTTCCTGCGCAAGATGCAGCCGCGCCTTTACTCGATCTCTTCCTCGCCCAAGGCGCATCCGGGCGAAGTACACCTGACCATCGGTGCGGTGCGTTATGAAGGCGGCGGTCGTGCGAAGAAGGGTGTGGCCTCCTGCTGGCTGGCGGATCGCGTGATCCTGAATGACACGCAAGTGCCGGTCTTCATCCAGACGAGCCACGGCTTCCGTTTGCCAGATAACATGAACAAGCCGGTCATCATGGTCGGCCCCGGCACCGGCATCGCCCCGTTCCGTGCATTCCTGGAAGAGCGCAAGGCAACGGGTGCCAAGGGCAAGAACTGGCTCTTCTTCGGTGATCAAGCACGTGCCACGGACTTCCTCTATGACGATGAATTGAGCGCGATGCAGGCGGAAGGTTTGCTCACGCGCCTCGATCTCGCGTTCAGTCGCGATCAAAAAGAAAAGATCTACGTGCAGACGCGCATGTTGGAAAGCGGCGCGGAGCTGTGGAAGTGGCTGGAGGAAGGCGCGCATTTCTACGTGTGTGGTGACGCCAAGCGCATGGCGAAGGACGTGGATGTAGCTCTGCATGAAGTGGCGGAGAAGTTCGGTGGCCTGACGAAAGAAGCGGCGGCGGATTACGTGGCCAAGCTGAAGTCCGACAAGCGGTATCAACGTGACGTGTATTGATTTTCAAACAGGAACACCTATGAGCAACTCCACTGTTCCCATCAAAGAGATCTCGGGGCAAAAGCTCTCGAATGAGCAGACCGCGTATCTCGACGGCTTTTTCTCCGGTCTGAAGAATCGCGGCGTATCCTTCGGCGATGTTATGCCAAATCCGGCGGCGCAACCGTCTGGTCCTGCGAAGCCAAATCTGGAAGACCTCATCCCGGAGGAGCGCATCAAGCACGAGCTGTTCCCGCTGGATGCCTACCCGCTCATGCTCCAGCACGCGGCGGCGAACCAGGCGCCGGACAAGGAGAACACGTTCCGCTTCAAGTGGCACGGCCTGTTCTACCTCACGCCGAACAAGGAAGCATTCATGGCCCGCCTGCGCATTCCCGGCGGCCAATTGAAGACGTTTCAACTGCGCGAGATCGCGAACGTGGCGAAGGAATTGACGACGGGTTACGTGCAGATCACCACGCGGGCGAATCTGCAGATCCGCTTGATCGAGATGAAGAATGCACCGGAAGTGCTGCGCCGTATCCAAGGCGTGGGCCTGCATACGCGTGGTTCCGGTGCGGACAATATCCGCAACCTTACGTGCGATCCGACGAGCGGCATCGATCCGAATGAGATCATTGAGACGCTGCCGCTGACGCATGAGATGGGGCAGGTGATCTTGAACACGCGCGAGTTCTACGATCTACCGCGCAAGTTCAACATCGCGTTCAACGGTGGCGGTCTCATCAGCAGCGTGGAAGACACGAACGACATCGGCTGGACGGCGGTGCGGGTGGAGCAGGACAACGGTGAGGTGAAGGCGGGTGTTTATTTCCGCTGCGCTTTAGGTGGTGCGACAGGGCATAAGGCTTTCGCCAAAGACCTCGGCATCTATGCGAAGCCGGAAGAAGTGGTGAAGGCGACTTCGGCGATGCTGCGCGTGTTCATCGCGAATGGTAATCGCGGTGATCGCAAGAAGGCGCGCCTTAAGCATCTGCTGGAGACGTGGACGCTGGAGCAATACCTCGCGGAGACGGAGAAGGTGCTGGGCTACACGCTGCTGCGCGCACCGAAGCTGGAGGCGGCTCCGGTGAAGGCGGCAGGGCCTGCGCATCCGCAGATCGGGGTGTATCCGCAGAAGCAACGGGGGTTGAATTGGGTGGGCGTAGTGATCCCCGTCGGCCAGATCACGCCGAAGCAGATGCTGCGCATCGCAGAGCTCGCGGATGCTTACGGCTCGGGTGAAGTGCGCATGACGGTCTGGCAGAATCTCATCATCCCGAATGTGCCGGATGCTTACGTGGAGACGTTGAAGAAGGCGCTCGTGGGCATGGGCTTCGGCTGGCAGCAATCGAATCTGAAGAGCGGCTTCGTGGCGTGCACGGGGAACAGCTACTGCAAGTTCGCTGGCGCGAATACCAAGGGCCATGCACTGGAACTCATGGAGTATCTGGACAAGCGTGTGAAGCTGGATGTGCCGGTAAATGTGCACCTGACCGGCTGCCCGAACTCCTGCGCGCAGCATTACATGGGTGATATCGGTTTGCTCGGCGCAAAGGTGAAGGTGTCGGGCGAAACAGTGGAAGGGTATCACGTGTTCATCGGCGGCGGCTTCGGCAAGCAACAGACTGTGGGTCGCCAGATCTTCCAAGGCATCTCCTTCGATGACCTCAAGCCGCTGTTGGAGAAAATGCTGAAGGGTTATCTGCGGCGGCGTGAGGAAGGGGAGACGTTCCTGCAATTCAGTTCACGGCATGATCTGAACACGTTGCAGGCGATCTTTACGAATGAGGAGTGATGAGGCGTTATAAGGGTTAAAAAGGTGAATCGTTAAAACGGTTTCACCATTTAACGATTTAACCTTTTTCAACGAACTCACACCGCCCCATACGCCACCATCGCATCCGCTACTTTCACGAAGCCGGCGATGTTCGCGCCTTGGACATAGTTCACGTAGCCTTTGCCGTCATCACCGAACTGGCGGCTACGGTCGTGCACGCCTTTCATGATGTCCTTGAGGCGGGCATCCACTTCATCACGCGTCCACGCGATACGCATGGCGTTCTGGCTTTGTTCGAGACCTGAGACGGCCACACCACCGGCATTTGCGGCTTTGCCTGGGGCGAAGATGATCTTGTTCTCGAGGAAGAGGCGCGTGGCGTCGAGATTGCACGGCATGTTCGCGCCTTCGGCGACAGCTTTGACGCCGTTGCTGATGAGTTTCTTGGCATCGTCGCCGTCCAGCTCGTTCTGGGTGGCGCACGGGAAGGCGAGATCGCACTTGATGCCCCATGGCGTGTCACCGGCGTAGAATTTCGCTTCGGGAAACTTCTCAGTGTATTCGTGGATGCGACCGCGTCGTTCTTCTTTCAGTTCCTTCAGCCATTTGAATTTCTCGGGCGTGATGCCGGTCGGATCATGGATGAAACCTTTTGAATCGGAGGCGGTGACGACATTCGCTCCTTCCTGGATGAGCTTCTGGATGCAGTAGAGCGCGACGTTGCCAGAGCCGGAAACGACTGCAGTTTTGCCCGCGACGCTTTCCCCACGCACGCCGAGCATGTTCTGCATGAAATAGACGGCACCGTAACCGGTGGCTTCCGTGCGGATGAGGCTGCCGCCGAAGGAGAGGCCCTTGCCGGTGAGCGTGCCGGTGAAGCGATTGGCGAGACGTTTGTATTGGCCGAACATGTAGCTGATCTCGCGTCGGCCTACACCGATGTCGCCAGCAGGCACATCCGTGTCCTCGCCGATGTGACGGTGCAGTTCGATCATCAGGGACTGGCAGAAGCGCATGACCTCGTGCTCACTCTTGCCCTTGGGATTGAAATTGGAGCCGCCTTTGCCGCCGCCCATCGGCAGGCCGGTAAGGCTGTTCTTATACACCTGCTCGAAGCCGAGGAATTTCAGCACACTGAGCGTGACGTTCGGATGAAAGCGCAGGCCACCCTTGTATGGTCCGATGGAGTTGTTGAACTGCACGCGCCAGGCGCGGTTCGCGCGGAAGTTCCCCTGATCATCCTCCCACGTGACGCGGAAGATGATGATGCGGTCCGGCTCAGTCATGCGCTCGAGGATCTGGGCGTCCTGATATTTTTTATTCTCGAGGACATGCGGCATGACAGATTCCACGACCTCTTGCACGGCTTGATGGAATTCAGGTTCGCCGGGATTGCGGCGCACCAGACCGCGCATGAACTTGGCCACCTCAGAACGGACTGCCTTGCCGTTAGATTTCATAGAATGCTTGGGGTTGGTGAGACTATAGCTAAGTGATGGCGCTTTCGCCAGTGTGGGGGTGATGAAATTTATTTCTTAATGTTAGAACATTTCTTGCGTGGGGCGGTCCAATAGCGGACAAATCTCTACCATGAAAACCACTGCTTTGCGCTCGCTATTGGCCCTTGGCCTGACTTGTGGCATCAGCTCTCTCTTCGCGGCGACTCCGGCGGAGATCGAACAGAACTGGCATCAATGGCGTGGACCGAAGGCAGACGGGGTCGCGCCGAAGGCGACTCCGCCGACGGAATGGAGCGAGACGAAGAATGTGAAGTGGAAGGTGAAGACGCCGGGCTTCGGCACATCCACACCGATCATCTGGGGGAACAAAATTTTTCTGCTGACGGCGATCAAGACGGAGAACAAAGCGGTGTCTTACGCGATACCGAGCGCGGCACCGACGGCACAAGTCGCGCAACCGAAAGGACCGGGACCGGGCGGACCGCCTCCGGGTGGACCGGGGCAGAAGGGCAAGCGTGGCGGTGGTTTTGGTGGCGGAGAGAAGCCGACGGAGAAGTATCAATTTGTGGTGTTGTGCCTTGATCGTTCCAATGGCAAGACGATCTGGCAGAAGACGGTGAGGGAAGAGGTGCCGCATGAGGGGCATCACAAGGATCACGGGTATGCTTCGGCTTCACCCATCACGGATGGGAAGCACCTGTATGCATCATTCGGTTCGCGTGGCCTCTACTGCCTCGACCTCGATGGGAACGTGAAGTGGGAGGTGGACTTGGGCGATATGCGCACGCGCAATGGTTTCGGCGAGGGAAGTTCACCGGCGGTTTATGGCGATGTGCTGATCCAGACGTGGGATCAAGAGGCAAATTCATTTGTCGTGGCGCTGGACAAGAACACGGGCAAGGAACTCTGGCGCAAGTCGCGTGAAGAGGTGACGTCTTGGGCCACGCCGCTTATCATCGAGGTGAATGGCAAGCCGCAGGCGATCATCAGTGCGACGACGAAGGTGCGCGCGTATGATCTGAAAACGGGCGAGATCGTGTGGGAGAGCGGTGGGCAGACGACGAATGTGATTCCATCACCGGTCACGGGCAATGGCTTGATCTATATCATGAGCGGATTTCGTGGGGCGGCTTTGCATGCGATCAAGATCGGCAAGACGGGAGATTTGACGGGCACGGATGCCATTGCATGGAGCTTTGATCGCGGCACACCGTATGTGCCCTCTCCCCTACTCTACGGCGACAAGCTGTATTTCCACAAAGGCAACGATGCATTCCTCTCCTGCTTCGATGCGATCAAGGGCGCGCAGCATTATGTGGAGCAACGATTGACCGGGCCGGTGGGAGTTTATGCTTCACCACTCGGTGCGGCAGACAAGGTGTATGTGATCGGGCGGAATGGGACATCGCTGGTGTTGAAGAACAGCGGCACGCTGGAAGTGCTGGCGACGAACAAGCTGGATGAACCGATCGATGCTTCACCGGCGGCGGCAGGCAAGGAGCTATTCCTGCGCGGGCATCAGAGTTTGTATTGCATCGCGGGGAATTGAGGGACAGCCATTATACCTTCATAGTCATATTCACACTTTGACTATCATAGAATGCAAACCTGACTTACCTTGAGGGCCGGATAGATAGGGCAGCTGCCCGTCTTTCCAGGAAAGAGCCGCGTGTAGCGCTATGAAACTGCTCTCATCGGTTTGCCTGATCGCCAGCCTCACTGGGGCGACTGCTCAAACATCTTCACCTACGGTCGTCACCAATGACCTGTTTCTCCGTGACTATCGCCCGCAATCCAAGCTGCGCCTTATCGAACATCCCGTTGAACGCGCCAAGTTCCCTGTGATCGACATCCATAGTCATCTGAACGATGCAGGCATGATCATGCGTCCGCATCCAAAGCCAGAGGATGTCGTGAATTGGATGGACCGTCGGAATATCAAGCAGATCGTCATTCTCAGCGGCGCTTGGGGAGACAAGCTCCAACGCGTGCTTGATGAAATGGTGAAGCCTTACCCTGAACGCTTTATCGTCTTCACTCAGCTTGATTACACCCGCTCTGCTGAGCCCGATTTCGGCAATACCATGGCCGCTCAGATCCGCGATGCTGTAAAACGCGGAGCCCGCGGTCTGAAAGTTACCAAACAGCTTGGCCTCATGGCGCGGGGGGGCGGATGGCAAGCTCATCCGCGTGAACGACCCCAAGCTCGACCCTATCTGGGCAGAGTGCGGCAAGCTGGGCATTCCCGTGGCCATCCACGTGGGTGATCCCGAGGCGTTCTATGATCCCATCGATGGGAAGAATGAACGCTATGATCAGCTCGTGAAGCGACCGGAGTATCGCTTCTCCGGCGGCGATTTCCCGAAACACAGTGAAGTGGTCAAAGACTTGGAGAACGTGTTCTTGAAACATCACGGTACCACGTTCATCTCCTTACACGTCGGTAACTGGCCGGAGAATCTGGATTATGTATCTGAAATGCTGCGTCTCTGCCCGAACGTGGTGGTGGAGTTCGGCGCACGCCAGGCCGAGCTTGGTCGTCAGCCCAATCGCACCCGCAAGTTCTTCACGGAGTTTTCTGACCGAGTCCTCTTCGGTTGCGATGGCAATACGGAGGACATCTATCCTCATTACTTCCGCTGGCTGGAGACGGATGACGACCATTTCGACTACTACAGTTATCCCAACCAAGGCCGCTGGCGGATCTCCGGGTTGAAGCTGCCGGATGACATCTTGGAGAAAATCTACCACCTCAACGCCGAGCGTATGTTCCAGCAGGCCAAGGTTGCTGCGGCGAAGCCTTCCCCGTAGAGGTCAGGGAGACGGGTCACATCGTGACCCGGAACTTCGCCCAGTGATCTGCCAGATAACCTTTGCTGCCGATCAGTTCTTCCGGTCTCCCTTGTTCGAATACCTTGCCATTCACCACTACGATCACCCGGTCCGCATTACGGATCGTGTTCAGGCGATGCGCCACCACCAGTGTCGTGCGTCCTTTGCGCAACTCCTGCAAGCTCGCTGCGATCTGCGTCTCGTTCTCGATATCGAGCGAACTCGTCGGCTCATCCAGTAACAGCACCGGAGCATCCTTCAGATATGCGCGCGCCAGATTTAGCCGCTGTTTTTCACCCACGCTCAAGCGTGCTGCCCCTTCACCTACGATCGTGTCATAGCCCAGCGGCAGGCTCATGATGAACTCATGCGCATGCGCGGTCTTTGCCGCCGCCTCGATCTCTGCGCGGGTGACTTCACGCAAGCCGTAGCCGATGTTCTCCGCCACCGTTGCGGGCAGCAGCAACGGTTCCTGCAGGACGAACGCGATGTTCTTCCGCAGGTCCGCCAGCTTCAGTTCGCGCAGGTCCACGCCATCCAGTTTGATCTTGCCCGCAGTTGGATCGAAAAACCGGGTGACCAGTTGCAACATCGTGCTCTTGCCTGCACCACTAGGACCGATGATCGCCACAAATTCACCTGGCTTCACTTGAAATCTTAACCCTTTAAGGATCGGCCGCCCGCTCACATATTCAAAGCTCACGTTTTCAAATTCCAATCCACCTTCCACCACCAACGGCTTGCAAAGTGATTTCCCATCGATCTGGGCTTCTTCTTCAGTGATCACCGAGCGGGCATTAAATTTTTCCGCTACCGTTTCATTCGCATCCAAAAGATCGAACACCCGTTGGGCGCTGGCGCTGGCCGTGGATACGGTGGCGCCCACATGTGAGAGCTGGTTTAGCGGTTCATAAAGCATCGCCAGATAAGCGAGAAAAACGAGCAGGTCACCGATGGTGATCTCGCCTTCCAACACGCGTTGCCCGCCCAGCCACACGATAAGTGCCGTGCCAATGCCGAACACCAGCGCCACACCCAAACCATACATCAGCTCCCAGATATGCTGTCTTAGCCGTTTGGCACGGGTATCTTGCGTAAGATTTGAGAACCGTTGCGCTTCCGGTTTCTCCGTGGCGTAGCCCTGGATGAGCGGCAGGTTTGCGAGGCTTTGCTGCAAGCGCGCCGCCACCTGGCTTTCCGCCTGTTGCGCCTGTGCTCCCCATTTGTTCATCACCCGGCTGAAGATGCGGATGGAGACGACCAGCAACGGCATGACGAGCAGCGCATAAATTGTCAGCACATCATCCACCTGCCACATGATGATGACCATGAGCAGGAGTGTGATGCTTGCCTCCACGAACGTCATCATGCCCTGTTGGAACAACGTCTGGAAGGCGTAGGTGTCCCACGTGGCACGGTAGAGTGTGTCACCACTCGATTTGTTCTGGTGAAACCGTTGGGAAAGGAGCAGCAACCGTTCGTAAACCGCTTCCCGAACCCGTGCCAGTCCGCACAGGCCTGTGCTGATGATCCAATAATTTTGCAGCGCCTTCAGCCCGCCATGCATGGCATGAAGAGCCAGCACACTGATGCCCAGAAACGAGAGCAGCGCGATCTGGTTGCTGGCCACGGACTGGCCTGCCAGCCAGTCGGGCAGGGGTTTGTCGCCCAAGACGCTGTCGGCGAGCAAAGCGATGGGCCAAGGTTTGAGCAGATTGGCAGCGATCGCGAGGACCAGCAGGGAGAAAGCCAGGATGACCCGGCCAAGGTCAGGCCGGAAATACGCCAGCACTCGCTTCAATCGGTTCATCAGTCGGGTATTTAATAGAGCTGTGAGACAGTTGCCAGCCGGAAAAGCATTGATTGTGAGTTTCAAGCTCTCAGTGCTCAGTTTTCAGAGCGAAACGGAAAACTTAAAACTCTCCATCCTCTTTTTGCGCCTTTAGTTTTCTTGAGGCCTATTTTGAACGTTGGACATTTTCTTTATTTCCTTCACGCGCCCACCCATTGTGCCACAGCACCAGAACCTCCGGCTTTGAAATCTTAAATCCCCAACTCCGTTGAAAGCATGTAGTGCCAGAGGCACGCCATGATGGTGAGCGTGTAGGAAAACTTTGGTGCTTCATTCCTGAAATTTTCGTCACGCAGTGACGGCTGAATACCCTCCCGCAGCTATCACCGCGCTAGACATGACCGGGCGCGGCGTTTCCTCAACGCAACGTGCTGAACGCCTCAAGAAAGACGACGCTGCCGACAATCTGAAATTCAAATTCTGGCTCGGCGCAGGTATCAGCGGCGGTTTCGGCCTCATCTACGTAGCCAAATGCATCATCCGCAACGAAGACCCATGAATGGTGATTCTGGATACCGAGTCGCACATGTTCGTTTCCCCTTGCGAACTGGATCGCAGGACTATAACCGTTTGTTCGCTCTATGTGGCCTTTTGGTAAATCAGATAAATCAAAAAAAGTTCAATTACCCACCCTTGCCGAAGGTCTCGCCGCTCTCGAAAGCCTTGGTATTCGCAAGCGTGCTGATGTCACTATCGATGATTTGCTCCATTCCACAGGCGGCACAGCGGATGAACCTACCGAATATAGCAGTCTGCTCTGCATTCTCGGCGGAGAAGTAGAGCGGGGTGATTTCCAGCCCATATCAGATGATGTGTGGCACTTCGACACCGAATGCATCGTCGATCATGGAGACTACACTCGGATTGCCGAACAGCTCTTCCGCCTGTCAAAAGGCGCACTAGCCATTTCCAATATCAAGGACTACGTCAGCACGGAGGAGTCTGTCGCTTGGTTGGAATTCGACTTCCACGGCAAACGGGTGCATTGGGACTTCACGGTGCAGGATGATTGGGTGGATGCCAGTGTGTTGTCCAACTTCAGCAAGTTGTTCCGGGAAACGCCTTCCACTGCTCATTTTACTTACGGCAACCTCGGCGGCCAAGACTGTCTCATCGGTTTTTCGACGGAAGAACAAAGGCTCGCTCTGTCAAAATTGACGAGCATACAATTCGATTGGTTGACCTGAGGCAGTGGGTTGAAAAGCTTACGAGTAATACATGCTAACTTTTGCCTCCTCCCGCATCAAAATCGTCCACAGCTTCCACGAACTCGTCACCACCCGTTTCTCCGGTGAAGTGAACGCCCTCTGCTGGCAGCGCAACTTGTCCGGTGACTTCGCGGAAGTCGTCCGCGCCCTCGGCGAACATCAAGGCCTCACCACCGACGATGCCTCTTTGCTTCGCTCCCTCACGCTCAGCCCCGCTGGCAAAGCCGCCGTGGATGTCTTGCTTGCCGACCTCGACCTCCTCACCACCCACGGCCTCGCCCCCATTCTCGATTGCTTCCCCGGCTATCCGCGCGATGACGAGAACGAGATCGTCCCCACCCACGTCTATTCCTGGCACGTCGATAGCGCACCCGTGGAAGCCGACACTTACCTCTGCACCTACTACGGCGCCACCAGCGAGGGCCTGCTCAATGAAGAATCCCTCCGTCGCGTGGACATCCCCGAAACCCGCGCTGCCCTCCTCCAAGAATTCGGCGGCACCGACGACGGGTCCTTCCGCGAACACCTCCACGAAAACTGCTACGATCTCCACTACCTCGCCAAGCCCGGTGCCCAGCCCTATCCCTTCGGCCTAGGCAACCTCTGGCGCATCGCCATCCAACACCCCGAAAGCCCTGTATTACCCTGCATCCACCGTGCCCCTGAGATGATTCCCGGCCAAACCCGTCTCCTGCTCATCAGCTAAGTTGGAGTGCCGGCCTCCGGCCCGGCTCGATGCTTGTAGGACAAATGTTTTGAGTGTGCATTTTGCTTCGCCACGCTTCATAGCGTATCATCCCGCCAGTCTATGAAATATCATCTGCGAAACTTGGTCGTCTCTCTGCTCATCGTCCTCACCACTTGGGGTTGTGCCCATGATAAAAATAAAAGTGCTACCAGCCATAAAGCCGTCCAGATGCCCTTGGTGATCAATATCGACGGCGACGGCAGTTTGGCCATCGCGAAACAGCCTTGTCCCGCAGATCAGTTTTCCTCCCGTCTCGCCAAACTTCCAGATTCACGGGTGAGACCCGTCGTGATTGAAGCGGATGAGCGCGCTCCTCATAGCAAAGTGAAAGAAGTGATGGATGCCTGCAAAACCGCCGGATTTCAGCAGGTGAGCTTGAAGTCGGTGAAATGATGCTGATGGAACAATGGGAAAAGCTCTAAGGAAAACGCTGCTCGCGTGTCATATCTATATGAAACACGTCCTCCGCCTGTCCATATTCGCCTTTCTGATGTTCGCCCTCATCGCTCCGTGTTTCGCCATGATGGGCCTCGCCATCGTTTCACCGAAAGAAGCCAAGGAACTCGGCCTTGACCTCCGCATCAAAGACAGCGGCCCAAACGCCGTCTGGGTGGAACTCGAATTCAAACCCGAAGGCCGTTTTAAAGATTTTCAGCACGTCAGCCTGGAAATCACTGACGGGGATAAATTGCTCCTGGGCTACACCGCGCTGAAAGAAACACGCGAAGGTGGCAAAATCACCGTCCGCTCCATGATCAGCCGCGCCTACTTGGATAAAACCACCTTGCGGATCGTGACTGGTTTCCCCATGAACTACACTGGCCACGACCTGCGCCTGAAAGAGTTCATCAAGGCCGAGAAAGCGCCTTAGGTCGATCCGGCCTCATCATCCAGCGAGAAAACCTGTTCCACTGCCCGCACCGCTTCCTGCTCATCATCGCCTGAAACCTCCACCACCAACGCTGACCCCATCACCGCGCATAGACTTATGACGCTGATGATGCTCCCAAGATTGGCCACCTGATCGCCACACCTGACACGGATGGTAGAACGAAACGTCTGCGCCAGCCGAACCAGCCTCGTCGCTACACGCAAGTGCAACCCCTTCTTCCATGGCACAATGACCTGACGTGTTGTCATATCGTGTTTGGACCAAAACGGAAAAGATTGGTTCAAAGAAGAGGAAAGCGACAGTCATTCTACCCGCACGAGATGACGAACATAGGCTCGTAATCGTCCTTCAAAAATCGTAAATCCCCCTATGTTGCCGGAATAAACTTCTGAAACACCAGCGCCAGCCCGAACAGGACCAAGAACACCGCCGTCATCACTGGCGAACCGCCTGCGATCGCCAGCAAATCCACCAGCACAATCCCCGCCAGCAGCCCTGACACCGTGCGTCCGATGTTCCGTTCCTTCGCCCAAAATGTGAATTGCAGACACCACACCACCCAGCCGATCAGTAACGCCGAGAACCACCATGCTGCCAGACGGAAATCGTTTCCGTTGACTATGTAAGCCAGCACCACGGGCGCAGCCATGAACAGCGCGGGCCAAAATCGCAAGATGCCCAGTGAACTCTCCTGTTTCGCGATATAACTGAGTCCGATGATGTAGCACGCAAGCACCACCGCGCACCAGACCGCAAATCCGTTGATGCCGTAATCACCAGCCGCCACCGCTGCGAGAAAAAGAAACAACCGGCAGAACGCCATCAACACCGGCGAGAACACCGTGAACTTGTGCACCAGATCATAAACCAGAATGCAGATGCCCAGGAGCAACCCCAATATCGCCACATTTTTCCCAAGTAATAAAAATAAGACCCCGCCGATCACCAGCCCGCCGAAACCCAACGCGTAAACAGTCCGCACACTGATGGCTCCGGCCGGGATGGGACGTTCCTTGCGATATTGCCGATCATACTCCGCATCGCAGGCATCATTCAGATACATCCCGCCCACGTAGAAGAACGTCGCCCCCAAGCACAACAGCAACAATGTGCGCAAATCATTAACATTGCCCCCGCCCAGCAACCAGCCCGCCGCACAGTTCGACCACACGGTCGGCAGATTGGACACCCGCCCCAAGATCAGGAGCGTGCGTCCCAGCGACGGCGGCGAATAGTTCACAGCGGTTTCCATGCAGAGCGCATTAAGAAATCATGAGCAGGGCAAAAAGCAATCCGCGTGAAAAAGTTTTTGGCTGTTGCCCTCCAGATGGAGTGGGGCGGGGAACCTATGCAGCCCAACTTTTCTTGCCCGCGAAAAACACGTCTGCCAGAAGATTTTCTATTGCGTGGAACAATACTCGGGATAGATTTTCATCCGTGAACCCGCTCCCTCAGATTTTGGCCGTTGCCGACGGCTCAGGAGCATCCGACGCCAGCACGCAATGGCTTCAATGGCTGGCTATCGCACTCATATTTCTTCTCGCCTTTATTTTCATGGTGGGCACCGGCTTTGTGATGTTGTCCAAATATCATGTGCGCAAACGTCAGGAGGAAGAAGCCCGCATGGAACAATTCCTCCGGACCAATGCCGGTACGGCCGTGCCTCTCGGCATGCGTTCCATCTATGGTTTGCCGAAACGGTGGGTCGCCATCCGCAGCACGAACCAGCAAGCCGTTCGGGATGCCTTCGGCCTGCACAAGGCCCGCACCTGCACTTGGGAGGAAGGCCTGGCCGAGGCCAGCCAGCGCAAACTTTTCATCTCGCCGCCCGTAGGCCCGTGGATATTGGTCATGGGCACGTGCCTGCCGGACCCATATGACGATGTAGACCGCTGCTTCCGCTTCCTGCTGGACCTCAGCCACAAGCTCGGTCACGTGCAATACTTCCAGGCGGACCGTGTGCTCTATCATCACACCTGGGCCCGGGCTGAAGATGGCCGCATCCTGCGTGCCTACTCCTGGGCGGGTGAAACACTCTGGAACCAAGGCGCGCTAACCGTGGCTGAAAATGAGCTCGGTCTCCACTGCCTGGACTATGGCGACCCTGCGGGGATGGATACCTTTCCGCCCGCTTCCTTCATCCAGATGAATACCGACAAGGTCGTCACCCTCGCGGCGCACTGGAGCATCGATCCTTTGACGGTGGACCAGCGCGCGTTGCGCCTGGGGCAGGGACTCGCCGGGGAAGTTTCCTCAACCTCCTAGTCGTATCCGGGAGGAACACAATCTGCTTTTGAGAAGGCGGATTGATGGGCATGACGGATAAATGACAAAATGGCTGACCCCTCCGGCTTCTCCGGCTTGGGGCCGGGTAATGACAGAACAATCATCTCAACCAGGAGAAATTATGTCGCTCGAGTTTGCGCTCCAGAAGTACCCCAAGGAAATCAAATTAAAGACCGAGAAGAAGTGCAAGGTCCGGCCTTTAAAAAAGGACGATGAAATTGTCTTTCACGAATTCTTCCTGGCTGTCCCGGGTGAAGAGCGCCTCTTCATCAAACATCACGTCACCGATCTTGCCGTCATCCAGAGGTGGTGCAAGAATATCGACTACCAGGTGAACTTGCCACTGCTCGCGCTGGTTGATGGCAAGATCGTCGGCAGTGCGACGTTGCACCAGCATCAGGGCGGTTGGAAACGCCACATCGGCCGGGTGAGCGTGCTCGTGCATCCGCAGTTTCGCGGTATCGGCATCGCCCGTGCTTTGGTAACGAACCTGATCGAGATCTCCAGCATGCTGGGCCTTGAAAAAGTGGAGGCGGAATTCATCGGCCAGCAGGCAGGTGCCATCAAGACCTTCCAACTGCTCGGTTTCAGCGACCTGATAAAACTCCCCGACTACGTGAAAGACATGCAAGGCATCACTCACGATTACATAGTCATGGGCCTTGATCTCATCACGGACGAGGAATACGCGGGGATGGGTTAAGATCGATTTACGATTTTGGATTTTCAATTTACGAGCTGTCTATTCCCAACGGACAGCACGACTCGAAACCAGAAACGATTTCGCGCTGGGATTACCTCGCCGTCTCGTAAATCGTAAATTTACTTCATCACCCGCTCGATCTTGATCTGTTTGGTGTCAGCCACGCCCAATTCCAGCAATGCCGCATTCCCGTAAATCTCCAGCTTCTCTTTCTTGGACGGCACGTTCGCCAGTTCACGCTGACGCTCCAGTTCTTCCACGCTCAAGGCATCGAGGGCCACCGGATCGCGGCTGAACCGTAATTCATTCAATACGGCAGAATAGTGGAGCAGGGTTCGGGATTCGCCTTGATACTGGCAGAGCAGGGCGTCGGTGATCGCCAGCACCATCCGGTCGGCGAGTTGCGGCATGTTATAGATCTCCGGCACGGCCACGGCCATGCGCGATGTCTCATTCTCGAAGCGTATCGTGTTGTCCATGCTGCCTATCGCCAGGCTGTAGAGATGGCCGGAGACACCCACGGTGTTGTGGTTCAGCAGCGGCGCGATGCTGATGATCTTGGTGATCCTTTTGGAGACCAGCTTGGACATGAAAGAATTACGGCCCACGTCCTCGCCCTTCTTGTCGAACTCGAAATCGCCGAAGACCGGTTTGCCGATGATGGACGATTCGTAGAACGTCTTGTCATCCCAGCCCGCTGATTGGGCGCCCTCCAGCCGCACGCCATACTTGCTTGCCAATTCCCCGTAACCAGCAACCTGCATCTCCACCAAGGTGCGATCCCAGAGCACGATATTGCCCGGTGCGATTCCTGCCTCGCGCAAACCCTCGATGACGCCAGCGACGACTTCCTTGCGCGTGCCGCTGTAACGGCCCGGCGCTGTCAGCACCTTGATGCCGATGGTGTCTTGCGTGGAGACGAGACTGAGCCAAGCGCTGCGGTCATCCTTTTTCCCAGTCAGCTTGAGGAGGCCTTCGCGGACGAGTTTGCGGACTGCTTCAGCGTTGGGGTTGAAAGATTCCAACGCGCCATCCGTGGAGGCTACTACTACGCGGCCATTCTTTTCCGGCCCTGAGGCGGGTTTGGCCGGGGCTGCCGACTTATCTCCCGCGAGAGCCAGACCCATGGCGAAAAGGCAGAAAAATCCCGTCAGCACACTTTTTAGGGGCTGGAAATCAATCAAATACCGTGCGTTTCTTGACACTAACACCTGCGAATGTTAACAGCTTGACCTGATGCTGACCACTCTAAAGACGGTCGCAACCTCCTGTTATTCAGCGCTGTTCCTGATATTGCTGGTGGGCTTGGCCGCCTGCGCACCCAAAGGACCGAAAGCGTTGCTCGAGGGCGAAAAACTGCTGCAAGCGGGCAAGCCCGCCGAGGCTTTGGTCCTGTTAAAGCAGGCCACCGAACTCCTGCCGCAAAACGCGCAGGCATGGAATCATCTGGGCCTCGCCTATCACCAGACCGGCAAACTGGAGGATGCCGCGCAGGCCTACAACCAGGCGCTGCGGTTGGACCGGGATCTTGTGGCCGTCCGTTACAATCTCGGCACACTCATGCTGGATCACGGCGATCCTGCCCGTGCTCTGAACGAGTTCAAGACCTTTACTCTGCTCAAGCCGGAGTCAGTGGAAGGCCACGTTCAGCAAGGCACCGCTCATTTGCGTCTACGCCAGTGGAGTGAGGCGGAATCCGCTTTCGTCACCGCGCAAAAACTGGACAAGAGCAATCCCGAAGCATTGAACGGCTTGGGGCTGGTGCTGCTCCAGCGTCAACGCGTGCGGGATGCCGCCACCTACTTCAATGCCGCCATCCAACAAGACCCCAAGTTCGCCGCCGCACGACTGAACCTGGCCGTCATCTATCATCAGCACCTTACCAATTATCCCCTTGCACTCACCCAATATCGGGCCTACCTCGCCAGCCAGCCGCCGCCCGCGGACATGGCGGAGGTCAGCTCGGTGGTAAAACAGTTGGAATCGCTGGTGCCCGGTGCCCAAACCACGAGCAATGCAGGTCCGGTAAACATCGCTGCCGCCGCTGCTGCCGCCCGTAGCAATGCCCTGGCGGCAAAAACTGAACCGGTAAAACCCGTCGATCCGTCGAAGCCCGTGGAAGTCGCCGCCGTTCCGGCACCAGTTTCTGTCATTGAAAATCCGGTGAATCTTCCGCCTCCGGCAGCCGTTAAACCGGAAGCCACCAAACAGATGGCAAAAGCCGAGCCTGTCCGTGTGGAGAGCAAGTCTGCCGCCGTCACACCTGCGCCTGCACCTAGACCTGTGGCTCCGCCTGTCGTCAAGCCCCCGACAGTGGTGACTCAGGCACCACCTCCTGTGAACGTGCCGATTCCCGTTACACCCGCTGAGAAAGTTTCTGTGGCCTCTGCTGCTCCTGCAGTTGCTGCAACCATGCCAGAAGAGAGGCCCGGGTTCTTCCAACGCATCAATCCGGTGAATCTTTTCCGTAGCAAACCCAAGCCTCCCACGCCGCTTTCCGGTCTGCCTCCTACGATGCTGGTGACCAATGCGAAGCCTAAAGAAGTGGCCAAGACAGAGCCGAAATCGAGACCGGCTCCGGCCGTTGAATTGCCTGCTCCCGCGCCGACGCCTGTCATCGCGTCGCCCCCCGTTATCAAACCAGCACCCATCCCACGCTATCCCTATCTCAAGCCCGGTCCCTTTCTCGCCGGCGACAAGAAAGAGGCGCAAGCAGCGTTTGACTCGGCATTGGCCGCTCAAAAGGTGCGGAACTTGCCGGAAGCCATAGCCGGGTATCGCCGAGCTGCCATTGCCGACCCCGCCTATTTTGAGGCTTATTACAACTTGGGCTGGACGGCCTACGAGGCGAAGGACCTGCGCCAAGCGTTAGTGGCTTATGAGCACGCCCTTGCGGTGGCCCCAGATTCGTTTGATGCCCGTTATAACTTTGCTCTCACACTCCAACAGGCAGGTTATCCGCAAGATGCGGCAGAAGAGTTACAGACCCTGACCAACCGTTTTCCCGGCCGGGCGCAGCCACATCTCATGATGGCCAGCCTGCTTTCCACCAAGTTGCGGGACAAGGTAGCCGCGCGTCAGCACTACCAGAAGGTGTTGGAGCTGGAACCTGATCATCCCAAGGCTGCCGAGATACGCTATTGGTTGCGCGCCAATCAATAATACTTAACTCGGCACGCCCATTGCTATAGTATTAAACAGCGGCATATTTGAGACTTGGTTAACGGATTGCCAAGGGATAACATAATCCCGAGACAGAAAAGCTGGCTAGTTTATGGACATGTCCTCGTTTAGTGTGACTTGGTTTGATGCCCTCGTGATCATCATGGTGGGCACGGGTCTCTTCGTCGGCAAAAAACGTGGCATGTCCAATGAACTCTTGGACCTGATGTGCTGGCTCATGATGGTAGTCGTGTCGGCGTTGTATTATGAGCCATCGGGCAAGCTGCTCTCCAATGCCACCTCGATGTCCCTCTACTGGTCAAATATCATCTGCTACCTGTTCATCGCCTTGGTGATCAAATTTGCCTTCTCCTACATCAAGCGCGCGGTGGGGGAAAAACTCGTGGGCAGTGACATCTTCGGTCGTGGAGAATTCTATCTGGGTGCCCTGGCTGGAGGGCTGCGCTTCTTCTGCATGGTCATCATGCTGGTGGCCATCATGAATGCCAAATTCATCACCAAAGCGATGGTCCAAGCCCAGATCAAGGCCCAAGAAGCCGAATATGGCAGCTCATTTTTTCCGACATACGCCAAGATTCAGAGCGATGTCCTGTTCGATTCCACCAGCGGCCAGTTCTTCCGGGAAAGGCTCGAAGAACAGCTTATTAAGCCGGTCGATCCTTATGCTACCGCCGTTCCTAAGAAACCCGTGGGCAACAAGCAGCGTGAAAAAGCTGTCTGGGATGCCACGGGTGAAAAGGGCGAAAAAGGTGGCGAGAAAGCCGTCGAGAAGGCTAAATAGCGCTCATGGCAGTCATCCCTCCCGCACTGCTGGAGCAGATACGCGCTGCCAGTGACATCGTCGAAGTCATCGGCAGTTACATCCCCTTAAAACGCGCCGGAGCGAACTTCACCGCGCTCTGTCCCTTTCACAAAGAGAAGTCCCCCAGCTTCAACGTCAGTTCTACCCGGCAAGGCTTCCATTGCTTCGGCTGCCACAAGGGTGGCGATGTCTTCAAGTTCGTCCAGGAATACGAGAACCTTTCTTTCATGGAGGCGGTCCGCCGCCTCGCCGAACGCGCCAAGATTCCCCTCGATGTCATCGAAGGCCCCGGTGCCGCTGCCACGCGCGGGATGAAGGAGGCGCTCTTCGACCTCCACGAACAGATCACCAAGCGCTGGCAGCAAGCACTCGTGAATGACGCCGCCGGGCAGATCGGCCGCGATTACATCGCCAAGCGCCAGATCTCTGCGGAAGCGCAGCAAGTCTTCCGCATCGGTTATTCCCCGGACAAGTGGGATGATACGGTAAACTTCGCCAAGTCCAAGGGCTTCACCGAGGAAGTCCTTGAGCAATCCGGCCTCGTCATCAAGCGCGATCAGGGCGATGGCTATTACGACCGCTTCCGTGGCCGCCTGATGTTCCCCATCTGCGATGAACAGGGCCGCGTCATCGGCTTCAGCGGTCGCGTCCTCTCCGGCGACGAGAAGACCGCCAAGTACGTGAACTCGCCCGAGACGCTGCTCTTCCACAAGAGCAAGATTTTCTTCGGCCTAGATAAATCGAAGCGCGCCATCCTCGATGCCGGTTACGCCATCATCTGTGAAGGCCAGATCGACATGATCCAGTGCTTCATGGCCGGCGTGAAGAACATCGTCGCCCCGCAAGGTACCGCCTTCACCAACGATCACGCGCGCATCCTTAAGCGTTATGTGAACGACATCGTCCTGTGCTTCGATTCTGATAACGCCGGTCAAAACGCCGCCGTCCGCGCGCTCGATCACTTGCTCGGTGCGGAACTCGCCGTACGCGTCGCCGTCGTTCCCGCCCCGCACGATCCCGATAGCTTCATCCGCGAGAACGGTGCCGATGCCTACCGCCAGCTCATCGAGAAAGCCCCGAGCTTCTTCGATTTCTACCTCGAACGTCTCTGCAAGCAGAACGACATCAGCACGGACCCCGGCCAGCTCGCCGTCCTGCGCGCGATGAGCGAAGCTTTGGGTAAAGCGAATAACGCCGTTACTACGGACAAGTATGCGCAGAAGACCGCCTTCCGCCTCGGCGTCTCCACCGATGCCGTCCGCAAGGAATTCTCCCGCAAAGGTCGTCAACCCGCTCCGCAACAACGCGAATACGATGACGTGCCGCCGGAGGAAGAAGTCCTCCTCGAGCGCCCCAACGCGCAAGAGATGACCTTTCTAAAATTGCTACTCATCGTCGAGAACGATGGCCGCGGTTGGATTCATCACATGCGCCCGGAATGGATTCCCAACGCCACCATACGCAAACTCGCCGAACAGATCCAACGCCTCGAACAAGAGCAGCAGTGGCAAAGCCCGACAGCCTTCATGACCGCGCTCGAAAACGATTTCGAGCAATCCCTCGTCACCGAAGCGATGATGGATAAACGCGCACTGCCAGAGATCACCAGGCAACTGCACGATTACCTGCTGAAGCTCCGCAACGCCTACATCGACAAACAGATGGCCGCTGCCAACCGCCTCCTCGATCAACCCGGCATCACCCCTGCGGAACAGACCACCCTCATCCAAATGACCCAACGCCTCCGCACCGCCAAGAAGCTACCCCTCGAAGAACCAGTGGAGTAAAGGAGCGCGGCTTTTAAGCCGCCTAAACTCCCGCACACCAGCAGCCCCAAGAACTCACCGGACCTCTCAAAGCTCTATCCGCCCCTCGTAAATCGTACTTCGAAAATCGTAAATCCTCTTTATCTTCCACCCATGCTTGAGACGGATTTAATCCCCGCAGTGGAACGCGATTCCAAGAAACTCCTCGTCGTCCTCCACGGCCTCGGCGACAGCATGGAAGGCTATCGCTGGCTTCCCGGTGAACTCCGTCTCCCTTGGTTAAACTACCTTCTCGTCAACGCGCCGGATGCCTACTACGGCGGCTACTCCTGGTATGATTTCACTGGTGAAGAACGCATCGGCGTGGGCAGCAGCTACAAGCTCATCGCCTCCCTCCTCGACTCCATGCGCGCCGCTGGATTCCCCAGCGAAGACATGGGGTTCTTCGGCTTCTCCCAAGGCTGCCTCATGACCATCGAGACCGGCTGCCGCTATCCGCACAAACTCGGTCCTCTCGTCGGCATCAGCGGCTACGTGAACGACGCCGAACTCCTTGCCAAAGAAATGTCCCTCGTCGCCAAAGAGCAGAACTTCCTGATCACCCACGGCACCTACGATTCTCTTTTGCCAGTCGCCCGCACCCGTGGTCATCTGCATACCCTGCAAACCGCCGGGGTGAAGATGGACTGGGCCGAGTTCCCGAAAGATCATACTATCCTGCCAGAAGGTGAACTTCCGTTCATCCGTGAATTTTTGATCAAAGGATTTGGCAAGGGTTGAAGAATTTCATGATCGCCCGGGTCACATTGGAAATCGCCTTGCGGCGCGAGTTTGACTACCTCGTCCCTTCCGAGATGGAAGGGCAAGTGGAAGTCGGCACGCGCGTAAAGGTCCCCTTTGGCCCGCGCCAAGTCATGGGAGTTGTGACATTGGTTCTGGATGACTCTCCGCACACGAATCTGCGCGCCATCGCCAAGGTCATAGGCAAGCAATCCCTCGTGACGCCGAAGGTTCTCCAGCTCGCTCGCTGGATCGGTGAATACTACTGCTGCGCCCCCGAGATCGCGCTTAAGAGCGTGTTGCCTGAAGCTGTTCGCAAGGAGCAGGAAGGTTGGCGCGAACGCTTAGTGGTGCGCCTGCTGCAAATCCACGGAGAACCACCAAAACTCTCCAAGCGTCAGCAAGACCTCATCAATGTCATCGAAGAATGGCGTGAAATCCCGTTACAAAAGCTGGTGGAACTTGCTGGCACTACGCCCGACACCATCCGTCGCCTTGAAGACAAAGGCTTGGTCGTCATCGAAAACCAGATCTCCGAACGCGATCCCTACGAGCACGAAAACATCCTGCCCACCGACAAGCTGACGCTAAATGCCGAACAGGAGAAAGCATTAGCGGCAATCAATGGGGCATTGGACCAATGTGCTGCCGGATTCCAGCCGGCAGTAGGGGCGGGTGGCCGAAGCCAAGCGTTACCCAAGGAAACAGAGGAGGAACTTTTAGTTGGTTCGAAGCTCAAAGGTGGGAATTCAGTTCAAGAGTCGTGTGCTTCTGCGGACGCCGCGGACTGCCGGCTGGAATCCGGCAGCACGGGGTCGCGTGCTTCGTCGGAGGCTCAAAATGAAGACACTGAATCCCTTTTTTTTGATCCCAAGGCGGAGAAAGGGGGGCATCGTGGTGCATTGCCGCACTGGCGGCAGGGAGCAAAACTTTATTTCGTCACCTTTCGTCTGGAAGATTCAGTGGCGCAGCAGCAATTGCAGGTATGGCAGGAAGAGAAAACGGTTTGGGAATCATTCCACCCCAAACCGTGGAGTGAGAAAACTCAAGCTGAGTATAGCCGCCGCTTCACGTCTAGAATGGAGGATCTTTTGGACGCAGGTTATGGCTCTTGCGCGTTGGCTGAATCACGCGTTGGAGAGGTGGTGGAAAATGCGCTTAAGCACTTTGATGGGGATCGTTACAGCTTAGGTGATTACGTAGTGATGCCGAATCATGTGCATGTGTTATTGCAGCCGGGTGATGGAGTGGAACTCAGTGATATTTTATACTCTTGGAAATCTTTTACAGCCAAAGAGATCAACCGAATTTTAAACCGCAAAGGTATGTTTTGGCGGGATGAATCGTTCGATCACATCGTCAGGAGCGGAGCACAATGGGCTAAATTTAAACGATATATCCAAGACAACCCAGTCAAGGCACGGCTAAAATCGGGCTTCAAAATTGGCAAAGGCAATCTGGTAGATATCGGGGATGTTATCCAGTTGACCGAGAATAAAGGAGCCGCGAAGCAAAGTGCTGCCGGATTCCAGCCGGCAGTCGGGACTGGTGGCCGAAACCAAGCGTTACCCAAAGAAACAGAGGGGGAACTTTTAGTTGGTCCGAAGCCCAAAGGCGGAAAGACAGTCCAAGAGTCACGTGATTCGGCGAACGTCGCGGACTGCCGGCTGGAATCCGGCAGCACGGGGCTTCCTGCTTCGTCGAACCAAGGACCAACCACTTTCCTCCTGCACGGCGTGACGGGTAGCGGTAAGACAGAGGTTTATCTTCAAGCCCTTGCCCACACCTTGGAGCAGGGGAAGGGCGCGATCGTTCTCGTTCCGGAAATCTCGCTCACGCCGCAAACGGTCGAGCGTTTCAAAGCGCGCTTCAGTTCTGGTAAGTGCCAGACACTTGTAGCCGTGTTGCACAGTCATCTCTCCTCCGGTGAGCGTCATGATGAGTGGCATAAGATTCGTCAGGGCAGGGCACGTATCGTGATCGGCGCACGCTCCGCCATTTTCGCACCCGTTGATCCACTCGGACTCATCATCGTGGATGAGGAGCACGAGTATTCATATAAACAGGAAGAAGCACCGCGTTATCACGCACGCGATGTCGCTGTCTATCGCGGCCAGATGGAAGGTGCCGTTGTCGTGCTAGGTTCCGCCACCCCTTCGATGGAGAGTTACTACAATGTGAAGCGTGGCAAGTATCAGCTCCTGGAGATGCCCACGCGCGCGGACGATAAGAAGATGCCCATCGTGCGCGTCATCGACATGCGCTCCGAAGCGAAGAAGGAGAAGGGGATACCGATCTTTTCGAATCGCTTGAAAGAAGCGATGCATCAGCGGCTCGAGAAAAAAGAGCAAACGATTCTTTTCCTCAATCGCCGTGGTTACTCTTCCTCGCTGCAATGTCCGAAGTGCGGTTACGTGGCGCAATGTCCGCATTGCAGCGTTTCACTCACGTATCATCGGCGGGCTCAGGAATTGCGCTGTCACATCTGCGGTCACTTTGCACCTGCGCCAGCGCGTTGCCCGAATAATGAGTGCCGTGATCCGGCCATCCGTTACGCGGGTCTTGGTACAGAGAAGGTGGAAGAGACGCTCGGTAAACTTTTTCCCAATGCGAGCATCCGTCGCATGGACTCGGATACGTTGAAGCGTAAGGAAGATTACCGCACCATCCTTGGAGAGTTCCGTCGTGGAAAGATCGATATCCTCGTGGGCACGCAGATGATCGCGAAGGGCCTGCATTTCCCGAATGTCACGCTCGTGGGCATCATCTACGCGGACCTTGGATTACACCTTGCGGATTTCAGGGCGGGTGAGCGGACGTTCCAATTGCTCACCCAAGTATCAGGTCGCGCTGGTCGCGGTGATGTGGAGGGCGAAGTCGTGGTGCAAGCCTTCACGCCGTTTCATCCCGCCATCCAATATGCACGCCGCCACGATTACATCGGCTTTTACGAACAGGAGATAGAGTTCCGCGAGCAGTTGAAATACCCGCCGCTGAGCCGCGTGGCCTTGCTGACGATGAAAGGGCGGAATGAGGACAAGGTGCAGTTCTCCGCCGATCATCTGCGGAAGCAACTGGAGACGAAATTCAAAGGCTGGTCGGATCTCGTCATCGCCGGTCCAGCGCCTGCGCCGTTGGCGCGTGCCGAAACATTTTATCGCTACCAGATCATGTTGCGGACGAAGGCCATGAGCAAACTGAGCAAGATGCTCGCGGAAATGTTGGAGAACCAAGAATGGCCGGATGATATTACCGTGGCTGTGGATATCGACCCCGTGGACTTGATTTAAGAAAAGTCCTCCGGCTGGCGTGAATGGAGGTGTTCACGCCGGTTTCCATTGGTGCCGTGCCGGTTAATCGACGCCTTCTTCTGGCGCTTCCGTCTTCAGCGGCGTTTCCGCCGAGGTGTTCACCATCTCTTCCACCACTTTTTTGAAGTCTTCCAGGCCGGTCGCCGGGATGATGATCGTATCACGGCGTCCGCCAACATCTTCCGTGATGCGCAGGAAACGGCCACGCGGATTTTCCTTCAACGTCATGATGAACGTCTTGCGCTCGATCTGGATCTTTTCCGTGCGCAACGTTTCCTCGTTGGAGGGCGGCTTGGGGCCGGAGTGCGAGTGATGATGATGCGAGTGGGAATGGTGCCCGTGAGACGGCCGGTAACCGTAAGGCGAGGGGCGTTCGTTTGAAATCATAATGACCTTATGTTCCTTTTGGACCGCCTGAATACCCGTAACTACTACCCAGACAGCTCTAGCTATTCACTTAGCATAACTAGTTCGCCCGATAGCCCCGTTTGTCAACTCTTGAATTTACGCGCGCTGTTGAAGCGCGGTTGCTCGCCCGGTGTCGCCGTCTTCCACGTATAAACCACCAATCCCGCCAGCATCACCCAGTGGATGATCTCCGTGGCAGATTGCAATGTGCCGAACATCTTCGCCGCCTTGTTCTTTTCATCCACCTGCCGTTGCGTCACTGGTGGTGGCAATCGCTCATAGCGGATGCGATGCAACTCCTTCATCTTCAAGTGCAGCAAGACCCCGTTCGTCAACCCCAATACGATCAATGTCATCGCGAGGTAAAGCATCAATGACCGCGTCGCCTTGCCGGTGAACAGCCACTCTACCAACAAGTGAAACGCTGCCACACCACCGCAGATGAAATGCATCCAGTAAAATTTCCCGGCTACAATCTCCACGGCCAGCCCCCGGTAGGCGGGAGCCATGGGATTGCGCGCACCGCCGAACACATCCAGCATCTCGGGAGACACCAGCGCCGGTGAAATCAACGCCGCATAAACCACGACTGCTCCCAGCCACACCGCGGCATTCATCAGCCCGATGAATCTAAGGAAGGCAATCACCCGCAAATGATTAGGAAAAATCCCCGCATCTGCCAACCCGCAATTTCACTCAATCCGCCCTTACACCTTCTCCTTCAATTTCTTCGCCCGCTCCTCCGCCCCTTCCTTCCACGCTTTCTCATCCTTCGGCTTGGCCGCGATCCGTGCTTCCTCCTCCTTACGCCGTACCTCTGCGTGCTTCACCAGGTCCGCGACTGTTATCTCGCTCGCCGTCTTCTGCTCTGCGTTCTGGATGATGTCGAAATCCGTCCTTACCGGATCGCGTGCGTAATCATCCTTCGTCTCGATGCCATGCCCGTTCCCCGACCGCAACGCATCCAAAATATCCGCACACGTGATCCGCTCGATCGGCCGGGCAGGGGTGTAACCCGTCTCACCATTACCCACTTCGTTCACCAGCTTTGCCGCCACCAATGGTTGCAACAACTGCGTCACCAACCGCGTCGGCACCTCCATATGCTGCGCCAGCACCGTGATGGAAGGCGCCTTCAACCCCAGCGCGAACCGTTCCCCGACCAGCTCCATGATCCGGAACGCCACAAACTCCCGCCCGCGCTGATGGATCGTCTCCGCCTGCCGCTCCTGCATATACGTCTGGCGATTCTGGAACGCATACGCCACCTGCGCGCCAAAGAGCAGAATGAGCCACGAAAAATACAGACCGCTCAAAAACACCGGGATCGCTCCCAGCGACCCATACACCTTGCTCGCCGTGATCACCTTGCTCGCGAACAATACGTTGAACGTGCTGTTCGCCGTCCAGAGCCCGCCACCCACTAAGCCACCGATGAACGCTGCACTCGGCTTCACCTTCGTGTTCGGGATCAATTGATAGAACACCGTGAAAATGATGATCAATACGATCAGCGGCACCAATGTGAAAAACATCTCCGACATGATGGGCCACGCCTGCATCTTGCTCCGGATGAACACGAACCGCGACGACACCGTCACGCCTAGTGCCAGCACCATGAAAAGCGGTCCCAACGTGATCACCGCCCAATACTGCACCGCACGCGATACCCAATTCCGCCCATGCGTCACCCCCCAGATATCATTGAACGTCGTCTCGATATTGCTCAGTAGGAGGATCGCCACCGCGATCAATGCGATCGTGCCCGTCACACCTAGAGTGCCGCTGTGAATGTTCGAGATGAACTCATTGATCTTCTTCACCACCTCCGCCCGCGCATCAGATGCCGTCTTATCCCGCGTATCCGTGATCAGGCCCAGTTGCGGCGCGATCTCATCCACCAGCGTATTCACCATCTTCTGCACCGGATCATCCGAGGCCGGACCAGACAGCACCGTCACCTCATTCGTCCCCTTGTTCTCGATGATCACCACATTCGTCGATCCCGTGATATCCACCGTATTCGTCGCCTGACTGATCTTCGTCTCCTTCTCAAACTTCGCACTCTTCAGAAACGTCGCTGACACACCGATACTCACCGCCAATAGAGGAATGAGTGCCAACAAAGTCGCATAAGCCAGGGCAGACGCGCGCACTGGACACCGGTTATCCAAAAAGTTGCGCCCCACCATCAACCAGAAATGGCAGAACTGCTGCAAAGGAGTGACCCCGCGCTCGCCCTTGCCGAAGAGACTGCGCTCATCCAGCAACGCCTCGATCTCCGCGCGCCACTTCGCCCACCAATCAGCCAATTTATTGCCCATCACGGGTAAGATAGGCACGAAAACCGCTTATGGGAAATCCAGAATAAAGCGCTGACACTTGAAGTCGCTTAGATGAAGTTGCGTTTACCCTTGAATTGTAATCCTTAAACTTTGAAGTTTGCTTCCGCCTTTATGAATTTCGAAACCGCCTCCCACACCATCAGTGACTGTGCCATCAAGATGACCCGTGCCTATGGCTCGGCGGTATTCAATGAACTCGTCATCGTCTCCTTTGCCGGTGGACGCGAGGAAGTCGTCGGCTACGTCGGTCCCCGGCCAGAGCGCGTGCAGAATGATTTCGCGGAGAACCTCCACCGTCTCAAAGGAGAACTCTTCAGCGCCAAGCACCAAACCGGTGAATTCGAATTCGCCCGCGATGCCCACGGCACCCACTTCGACGCCTTCCTCGTCCTAGGCGACTGGCTCTACCTCATCTGCAACAACACCACGCTTAGCATGGATGAGATCACCGCCAAACCCGAATGGCGCAAAGCCCAAGTCTCCTTCTTCGAAATGTCCGAAAAATTTCGGGCTGATCCTCTGAAGTTGTGACTTCAAGAAAACCCCAACGGGGTTTGAATCAATCAGCCCAGGGTTGGACTGCGACGAAGGAGCTGGCCTACCCTGGGTTAGCGTGAATTTAAATGCCTACCCTGAAAGGGTTGCATCATTCCTGAAAGAGTCCGCTCTTCTGTGGACGTTGAACGTTTCCCCAAAAAATAGGCCTGCGGGGCAACCCGCTAGAGGCGGATGCTTCTCGCCCCCGACGCCTTCTGATAGATCTGCGTCTCTTCCTTCCGTCGGCACACACGGCATGTGAAATGTTTCTGACCGTCCCAGAAGATGCTCGGCACCGCGAAAGGCTCGTGACACCCATCGCACACCTCCAGCGCATCCGATGGCTTCAACGGCAGGGCGATCCAATAATCACCCGTCTCCGCATTCAGCTCCGCGATCTGGCCCGGGATGTCATCCGCCACATAATCGAAGATGAACGCATCATCCATCACCTCCGTGAGGCCCACCTGGCCATCCTTCATCACGATGAAATTCCCACGGAAATAACTCTGCACCACCACCTGCACGCCCACGACCGGATCCACTGCCTTCAGCGGCAGCAGAAAATCCTCCGGCGATGATTGGTAGGCACCCATGGTGGTTAAAGCAGTTCGTTACTTCATCAACTCCGCCAGCTTCGGCGTGATCGCATCCGCCCAGATCTGATAGCCCTTGGCCGTCAGATGCAGGTAATCATGCATGATCTCCTTCGTCAAAGTTCCATCCGGCTGGAGGAACTTGTCGCCGATATCCAGGAAGAACACCTTCTTGCCATCATCCAGCTTCGCGATGATCTTGTTCACTTCCTTGAGCTTGTCGCGTGTGGAATTCGGCTTCTCACCGCGCGGAAACACTGCCAGCAAAAGGATCTTCGTATCCGGCGTTTTCGCGCGGATGGTCTCAACGATCTTCGTGACACCCTTCGCGATGCCTTCTGCTGAATCCACGCCCGAATTGTTCGTGCCGATCATCACCACCGCCGCCTTCGGCTTGATGCCTTCCAATTCACCATTCTCGATGCGCCACAACACATGCTGCGTGCGATCACCCCCGATGCCGAAATTCGCCGGCTTATAAGCGCCGAACGCATTCGTCCAGATCGCCTTCTGCCCGTTCCAACCCGCCGTGATGGAATCGCCGAGGAAGAGCAAACCCACATCACCCTTCTTGGCAACCGCTACAAAACTCTCGTGCGATTTTTGAAAGCCTGCATTCACGACACCGTTAGTTGTCAGCTTCGGAGCCGCGATATCCGGCGGCTGAATGATCGGCTTCGGTGCCACCGCAGGTGCCGCTGGAGTGGAAGAGGCTCCCGGTGCTGGAGGCGCAGGCTGTGCGACCGCGTTGAAAAGCGTCGCTGAGAGAAGAGTAAGCGCAAGAAAACGGGAATTCATCGGCGCTAAATCTGGTGCTTTCTATCTGTTCTGCCAAGCGAATAAGTGTCACTTTTGTTCCGCTTTTGGACATCCCAGCGAACGGAAAAGCCATATCTAACTCTTTCTTGGCCAGCATTCTTACGAAATCGCCTTCCAAGTTGACAGACTATTGCTTTCCCCTGAGGTTCTGCTAAACGCCTGCCGTGTCCATGACCAGTCCGAGTCTGTTATTGCTTATTCCGGCCTACAATGAAGAGGGCCGGATAGAGCCTGTCTTGCGTGCCTACGGCGAATATTTCGCCGCCAATTACCCCGGCAAATTCCAGCTCGTCGTGGTCCTCAATGGCTGTCGGGACAACACCTTGGGCGTAGTGAACCGCGTCGCCATGGATTACCCCTCGGTCGGTGCGCTCGATTTCCCGGCTCCAATCGGCAAAGGCGGCGCCCTCATCGAAGGTCTTAAACTAGCCCCCTTGGCCGACCTCGTCGGCTACGTGGATGCCGATGGTGCCACGCCCCCCGCAGCTTTTCATGACTTGGTGAAGCAGATGGACAAGGCCGACTGTGTCATCGGCTCTCGCTGGATTGACGGCGCTGTGCTGCATCAGGCCCAGACCAGCAAACGCCGCTTCGCCAGCCGTTGCTTCCACCTTATCGTCCAATGCCTGTTCTGGATGAACATCCGCGACACGCAATGCGGTGCCAAGGTGATGAAGCGTGAGGCTGTGGAAAAGATTCATAGCATGCTCCGTATCGCGGACATGGCTTTTGATATCAATCTCCTCTTCGCTCTGAAACGTGCTGGCTACCGCATCCTCGAAGTGCCCACCGAATGGACCGACCAGATCGGCTCGAAAGTAGTGCTGGGCAAGACCTCGCTCACCATGCTCCTCTCCGCCATCCGTTTGCGCTTGGTGTACTCGCCTTTCTACGGCTGGCTCCGTCCTTTGCGTCCCTTGGAGACCTGGGTATATGTGAAGCTCCTCGGCGCACCGCAACCGTTGCAAGGCCCGAAGCCTCCGCCGAAAACAGCTCCTAAAGAAGATAAGGAAGACAACGATCTTCAGCCCAAGTAACGGCGATAGATCGCTTCCAGCTTATCCAGCATCACCTCGAGGCTGTGCTCCGTCTCCACCTGCTTGCGCCCTGCGTCGAGGTATCGCTGCGTGACATCCTTCTGCTGAATCGTCTCCTTGATAGCCTTGGCGAGCGCTTCCCCATTGCCACCCGGAAAATTACGTCCTGTCACGCCTTGGCGGATGATCTCCGGCGTCCCGCCCACATCACTGCCCACCACCGCCGTCTTGCTCGCGAGCGCCTGCAACCCGATTTGCGGCACCCCTTCGTGCTTAGTGGACGCGATCACCAGCACATCTATTGCGCGCAAAATATCCGCCACATCTTCCCGATGTCCGCACAGGTGGATGACATCGCTTAAGCCCGCATTCGCGATTTTGCCGTTCAATGCATCCTTCTGCGGTCCATCGCCTACGATGAAATACCGCGCCGCAAAACCTTCCTTCTGCAGCCGTTGAATGGCATCCAAAAACGTGTCATGGCCCTTCCATGATCGCAGCACCGAGATCATCGCAATGGCTGGCAAATCCAACCGTCCATACTTCGTGATGGCTTCGGATTTTGCTCCTTCAGGATGAAATTTCCGCACATCAATGCCGGTCGGCAACGTCGTGATGCGGTCATCCGCCAGTTGAAAATTTTCCTGAAAATGCGCTGTGATTTTCTGGCTTGTCGTCAATACATGATCTGCGAGCGTCGTGAACGCATGCCGGCTCAACCACCGGTTCGGATAGCTGACATCGATGTGACGGCTGCGGATGAGCAGGGGAACCTTTGCCATGCGACCGGCCACACCCACGAGCCAGCCATCCGCCGAGCTGTGGGTGTTAAGGACATCAATCTTTTCCCGCTTCAACCACGACGCCAGCCGCATCGCTTCGAACGGGAATCGCAGCTTGCCCGGTCTGATTACAGCAGTGCCGATGCCTGCCTCCTGACAGCGCCCGAAGAGATTGGCATGTGAGGGAGCCATCAGCCATACCGGATGCCCTCGCTGTTTGAATCCCATCAACTCTGCGAATACGCGATGTTCCTGTCCACCCCAGCCTAATGAAGCCTCCGAGTGTGCGATACGCCAGACGCGTTGAGGTTGAGGCGCCATTCCTACCTCGGCTTGACTGCACACACGATCACCGTGCGCCCTAACAGCATATCCGCGCGATTCATGGAGTCTACGAGAGGGGCGTTGTGCGCATCGATCGTCTTGTATTTGCTCACTTCCTTGTTCCGCGCCAAGGTGCCGAACAATTGGATGGGCAGATAAAACAGGATGAACGCCGGGATGGACGAGCGCTGATACTTGTCCACGCTGAACTTCACGTCTTCAAAACCCGCATCCATCATCGTATGCCCGATGTAGAAGCTGGACACCGGATTGATATGACCGCCCGTCGTGTAGAGATTGCTGTTCTTCACGGGCAGGGGACCGAAGAGATTCCAGTAACCGCAGGAAAAGAACCGCATCCGCGACTTGATGTTCAGGATGTTCGGTGTGCTCAGGATGCACACGCCGCCTGGCTTCAGGATGCGATAAAACTCCCGGATTGTTTCGCGGTAATGTTCCAGATGCTCGATCACCTCTGTGGCCGTCACAATGTCGAACGTGTTATCCGCGTAAGGCAGCTTTTCGTGGTTCAGGTTGGCCACATCCACCTTTTGGCCCGGTACATTCATGAGCTTGTCGGTGTAATCACACGCCGATGATTCCACCCCGAACCGTTCCTTCATCAATTGGATCAACTGTCCGCGTCCTGAGCCGACATCAAGATGCTTCTTGAGAGGCTTTTTGGCGTGATAGCCGGCCACCAGGTCCAATACCGCTGAATAGATTATTTCTGTGCTCACGATGATTTCGGGCAAACTCCGCAACCGAACTGCCTGCGGTTCCTTACGTTCTAAAAGGGGTGACGACTGGCATTCAAGCGCAGACTCTGTCAATCTGCACGAAACATGAGCGGTCCAACGCTTCAAAAAGTCCTCATCACCGGTGCCGATGGCCTGCTGGCGCAAGCCATGAAAGCCCTGAATCCTGCGGGATTTGACCTGATTTTCTGCACCCGCAGCGAGTTGGACCTCCAAGATTCCGGCCAAATGGCCCGCCAGTTGGATGCCCTCCAGCCCGCCATCGTCATCAATACCGCCGCCTATAACTTGGTGGATAAGTGCGAGGTGGAACGCGACCTCTCGTGGGCGATCAATGCCGCCGGCCCAAAGATCATGGCGGAACTCACTACTCAGCGCGGCATCAAGCTCATTCATTACGGGACCGATTACGTTTTCGATGGTGCCCAGCGCGTGCCTTACACGGAGGAGGATACCCCCAACGCCATCAACCATTACGCCGCAGGCAAACTGGCCGGTGAACAAGCCGTCCTGGCCGCCAGCCCGAACCATCTGGTCCTGCGCACGAGTTGGCTCTTTGGCATCAACCCCATCCGTCCGCAACGTTCCTACATCCACGCCATCATCCGGCAGGCCTTGGATGGCAAACCCATCCGCGCCACCACCGATCAGCAAGCCGTCCCGACCTACGTAGGTGACTTAGCCCAGTGGACTTTCGAACTGGCCACTAAAAAGACCAGCGGCCTCTACCACGCCGTGAATGACGAAGGCCTGAGCCGTTACGACTGGACTAAAGAAATCCTAGCCACTGCCCAAGCCCAAGGCCTGATCGCCACCATCCCGTCAGTCGAGCCTGTGACCACCGCTTTCTTCAATTCCACCATCCGCCGCTCCACCTATAGCTGGCTGAGTAACGCCAAGCTGACAGCAGCCTTGGGCCACCCACTCGGCTCATGGAAAAATGGCATGCAAACGATGCTCCGCCAGCCGCTTTGGCCGGAAAATGTTTGAGTAGATCAGGTGTTTTGCTCGCTTGCTGTAAAGCAGTGGATGATTTACTCTCTTAATAGAAAGTTACGTCATGTCTGACCAAGAGATTCAACAGCTTGAGAACCAGTTTCCGACAGTTTCTGGCTCGGCGTTTGCTGCTGCACGGGAGCAAGTTTTGTTATCCGGGCAAAGCGTCTTGCAGTCTGAGAATGGGGTCATATACGAAGTTTTTCCTGATGGACATCGGGTGGAAGTAAAAAGGATTGAACCGCCTGTTCAGTTTGTGACTGGCAGTATTTTTACTATCAAGTGAGTCAATCAGTTCCACGGCTGCGTATGTTTGCCGGACCAAATGGCTCAGGCAAAAGCACATTGAAGTCGTATCTTCCGCAAAACCTGCTTGGCGTATATCTGAACCCGGACGAAATAGAGCAAGAGATTCGCAGACAAGGGTGCCTTGATTTTGCTTCCTATAGCGTAAGTGCGAATGAGCGAGAGATTCGCACGTTTTTCGCCAGTTCCAAATTTTTGCAAGACGAAGGCTTTGGAGGGATATCTGATAAACTTGTTTTGGTTGGAAGTCGCCTGGATTTTAGCGAAGTTGAAATTAACTCCTATTTGGCTTCGGTAACAGTAGATTTTATCAGGCAAAAGCTGCTGGCACATCAGATATCTTTCACGTTTGAGACAGTAATGTCGCATCCGGGTAAAATAGATATCTTAATTCAAGCGCAAGCGTTGGGATATCGGACTTATCTGTATTTTGTCGCTACGGACGATCCGGCAATCAATGTTTCGCGCGTTCGCAATCGAGTGGCCCTGAATGGACATAACGTTCCAGAGGACAAAATAGTCCTGCGGTATGCACGTTCACTGGATTTGTTGATGGATGCCATCCGGTACACGAACAGGGCTTATGTTTTTGACAATTCAGGAGATAGCAAAGAAGGCACTCAGACTTGGCTGGCTGAAATTACAGACGGCAAGAAATTGGAATTGAAGACGGGAGGGATGCCTGCGTGGTTCAGACGTTCGGTTCTCGACAAGATTGTTTGATTTTTCCGCCCCAAAACAAAATCCTCGAATCTCCCGTCCTCTCACGCATAATTTGGCCGCTTTCGAATGACTGCGGTTTGGCACACAGTGGATTTGCCTGCAAAAGGCATGGCGGAGATTCCCGGACTTCCGGGTGTCCGGCTGGAGGCCATTCCCGTGTTTCATGATACCCGCGGTTCCCTGCATGAACTCTGGCGCGCGGATGAAATTCCCGAGGGTTACGCTCCTCAGATGGCTTGCTCCTCTTGGTCTGCTCCCGGTGTCGAGCGTGGACCGCATCAGCATGTCGGGCAGGACGACTATTTCACTTTTGTAGGACCGTCGGAATTTTTGGTCGTTCTGTGGGATGCCCGTCCCGGTGCGGCCGGGCCGGAAGTCGGCTGGCGCATGAACGTGGGCCAGTCCAAGCCCACGCGCATCTATGTGCCGCGCGGTGTCATCCATGGCTACCGCAACATCGGCCAGAGCAACGGACTGGTGGTCACCGTCACAAATCTTTTGTTCCGCGGCTGGGGCCGCAAAGAACCGGTGGATGAGATTCGCCACGAGTGCGATCCATCTTCACCTTATCGTTTTCCTGCAACATGATCCATGAACGCAAGCAATGCCGCGCATGTGGTTCCGCCCGGCTCGAACTGATAGTTGATCTGGGCAAGACCGCCCTGGCGAATGACTTTCTCGATGCCGGTGAGGTCTTCAGCTACAAAACGTTTTTGCCGCTCCGCCTCCGCTTGTGCCGCGATTGCACCCTCGTGCAATTGGCCGAGGTGGTAGACCCTGGAGTGCTTTATTCGCGTTACGCTTACGTGACATCCAATTCGAAGACGATGGATGAACACCTCTCCAAACAATGCGAACATGTGCTGGCCTCAGCAGGAGTTACCGGCAAAGCCAAAGTGCTGGAGATCGCGAGCAATACCGGCCTCTATCTGCAGAAGTTCAAAGCCAAGGGTTGCGACGTCATCGGCGTGGAACCAGCGCGCAACATTGCCGAGATCGCTGAGCGCGATGGCATCCCGACGTGGACGGATTTCTTCAACGCCCATAATGCCGAGCAAGTTCGCCAGGAATGGGGCAGCCCGGATGTCATCCTCGGCCGTCATGTCTTTGCGCACATTGATGATTTGAATGACCTCGTGAAGGGGCTCGAAGTTCTGGCCCATGAACGCACGTTGGTTGGCTTTGAAGTGCCTTACTTGGTGGACTTCTATGAGAAGGCCGAATACGACACCGTCTATCACGAGCATCTTTCCTACGTGTCTGTGCATTCCGTGCAAGCGCTCCTGAAGAACACGCCGTTCCAGTTGGAGCGTATCGAGTATTATCCGATCCACGGCGGTTCTATTTTGTTCCAGTTCCGTCGCAAGTCTGCTGGTGTGCCGGTGCATGAAAGCGTGGCCGCCTTCTTGAAGAAGGAAGCAGATATGAAGCTGGCTGAACCATCGACGTGGCAACCGTTCGTGCAAAAGGTGGAGCACATCCGCACCGAGTTGCCGAAGCTTGTGCGGAAGCTTAAAGCTGAGGGTAAACGTGTTATCGGCTACGGCGCATCCGCGAAGGGTAACACGCTGCTGAACACCTGCGGCCTGACAGACAAAGACCTCGATTACATCATCGACAACACACCTTTCAAACAAGGCAAGGTCGCGCCCGGTTCATGGATTCCCGTGAAGCCGCCGGAGACTTTACTCAAGGACCAGCCGGATTACGCGCTCTTGCTCGCGTGGAATTTTGCCCCAGAGATCGTCCGGCGCGAAGTGGAGTATCAGCAAAAGGGTGGACGTTTCATCGTCCCCATTCCCGCGCCCAAGATACTCGAGTTCAATGGCAAACCTGCTCTGTAAGATTTTATATGGATTACAACTTCAGTGTCAGTTTCTGGCGTAAACGTGCGGTGAAGGCCGCCTTGGACCGCCGGGATGACAACCGCACTTGGGGCGGTTTCCGTTTTAGAAAATTTCCCTCAGATGGTATCGCGATTCAAGAGCTGCTTTGCCGCTGCCGCCCGCAGGTCTTGGTGGAGTTGGGCACGCAATATGGCGGCAGCACCTTGTTTTTTTCCTCTTTTGCTGCACAAGCAGGCATTGAGGCCATCGTCACTGCCGACATCGTGGCTTTAGAACGGCCCAATATCCCCATCGCCACGTTTCTCACCGGTGATGACACTTCGCCGGAGGTCTTTAACAAGATCAAAGAGTTTATCGGTGGCCGCACATGCTCCATCGTGGTTGATTCAGATCACAATGCGGCACATGTGGACAAGGAGCTGGAACTTTACGCCCCCTTGGTCACGCCCGGCCAGGCGCTCATCATGGAAGACACCCATGTGGACGTGCTGGATTTCAAGAAGTTCCGGGAGAATGGCGGGCCGTTGCGCTCCATTCAGAAGTACATGCCCAAGCATCCGGAGTTTGAGATGACCACGGACATCGAGCCTTATATCACCTCGAATTTTTTTGGCTATTGGGTGAAGAAAACCGCTTAGTCACGACGACGGCGCAGGATCATGAACTACAGCCTCATTGTTCCTTACTTCAAGACGCCGGAAGTCACGCGGCTGTGCCTGTATTCCATCTTCAAGTTCAGTGAGGGGAATCCCGAGGTGATCGTGGTGGATAATGCCCCCGACAGCCCGGAATCTGCGATGCTGAAGGAATTTCCTGGCATCAAACTGGTCAACAACCGCACAGAATTACGCGGCTCGGCGGCCAATTTTGAAGCGCTTGATATCGGTCTGCAACACGCCTCGCATGACTTGGTCGGTCTTATCCATAGCGATACGATTTTTCTGCAAAAGGGTTGGGACATCGAGTGCTTCGGTCGCTTGGAATCAAAGAAACTGGCAGTCCTGAGCACATTTGAACGGGAGGCAAATCCGCTTCGGCCTTTGCGCAAGCGCATCCGCGATTGGTGGCACGATCTGCGGCATGTGCATCAGCCGGGCTATGAGGCGCAGGGCAAGCTGATGATGTTTTTCTTTCTCACCCGGCTCAGCACGTTGAAACAGTCGGGCTTTGTCTTCCTGCGCGATGGGCACATCACACCCGCGCACTTTGCCAAAACCGGTTTGCCAGTCGAAGTTATGAGCCTGGTCGAGATCAGCCGACTGATGTGGCACACGAGCAACATCACCAGTATTCTCACCGGGCAGATGACTGATCCGGCACTGCTGAAATCTTATCAAACCAAGCGCGAACAATTGCTTCATCATCCATTCATGGTGGAGCGCTTCGGTGAGATATTGGCCAAGCACAAGTTGCCTTAAAGCAAGGATGAGTGTACCGCGTCCAATCTCGGGTAGTCCGCAGAAGGTGCTTATCACCCAGAAGTTTTCGTCGCTCGGTGGCGGTCAGAAAAGCCTCGTCTATCATCTTGAATTGCTGGACCGGAAGCGGTTCGAGCCGCATGTGATGGTTTCCAATACGGGCTGGCTTACGCAGGAGTTGGACCGCTTGCAGATACCTTGGACGCTCGCGAAGTTCGGTCACTGGGGAAACATTTTTTCCCTGCCGCGTAATCTGATGTTGATCGCCCAGATCAAGCGTTACATCCGCGCCCATGGCATCCGGCTCGTGCATGCGAATGAGCATTGGGTGGGGCCGCCGAGCTATTGGGCGGCACAACAATGCGGGATTCCCTCCATCTGTCATTTCCGCACAGGTTTGGATGACCTCACTCCGGGCCGCATCCGCAAATATCTCTATAGTCGGTTTGATCGTGTGCTGGCGGTGGCGGAGGTGCTGAAAGATCAATTGGTCCGGCATGTCGAACATCCAGAGCGGGTGACCGTCGTGCGAGATGGGGTGGAGCCGTTTCCAGATGAGCCGAAGTATTATCCGCAACGTGGTTCACGCATCGTCATCAATGTCGGAGCGATCTACCATGTGAAAGGGCAGGCGATCATCCTTGAACAGGCGCTTCCTTGGCTGAAAGCGAGTCGCAAGCATTTCATCCTGTTCATCGGAGGTACACGTCAGGATGCAGAATATTTCGAGCGGATGAAACAGGTGGTGGCGACTGAAGGGTTGCAACGACAGGTGAGATTCCTTGGGCCACGACAGGATGTGCCGCGTCTTTTGCGTGCGGCTGATGTGCTGGCGGCTTATTCCACGGTGGAAGGTGTTCCGCGCGTGGTCATGGAAGCCATGTTCGCTGGCCGCCCTGTGATCGTCTCCAATACTCCCGGCATGGCCGAAGTGGTGGTGGATGGCGAAGTGGGGCGCATCCTGAATTTTGATGACAAGAACACCCCCTTGTCGCAATGTTTACAGGATTTGACGGCACGGTATTCGCATTGGGAGACCATGGGCAGGAAGGCACGGGAGCGTGCTTTGAGTCGTTATTCCACCCGGGCGATGTGCGAAGCGATCCAGAAGATCTATACCGAACTGTTGTAATCGCACGATTATGTCCGAACCAAAAGCTGAACTGCCTTACTTTGTCCACCCCACGGCGGAGGTGGCGACTTCGGCTGTCATCGGGACGGGCACAAAGATCTGGCATCAAAGTCAGATCATGGGCGGTGCGCGGATCGGAGATAACTGCAAGCTGGGCAAGTCCGTGTATGTGGACTCCGGGGTGCAGATCGGCAGCAACGTCAAGATTCAGAACGGCATCTCGGTCTATAAGGGCGTGACCGTGGAGGATGATGTGCTGCTGGGGCCACACATGGTCTTCACGAACGACTTGTATCCGCGTGCGTTCAACGACAGTTATGAAATTTTACCCACACTGGTGAAAAAAGGCGCCTCGGTCGGTGCCAATGCCACCATCGTGTGCGGCGTCACCCTCGGGAACTATTGCATGGTAGGCGCAGGTTCCGTGGTGACCACAGACGTTCCCGACTATGCCTTGGTCGTGGGGAATCCAGCGAGGGTTATAGGTTATGTTTGTGCCTGTGGCAAACGCCTCGCTGTAGACTATAAAAACAAGCGCGACGGCCAGGTGATGTGCGAGCGTTGCGGCAAACAGTTCAAGATCGAGGCCAGTCAGATATCCGTGATCTGAGTTCGCTTCCCTCCTTCAGTGAAGACCATCAAATTCAGCCGCGATGCGGCTTTCGAGTCAGCTGTCAAACTGCTGCGTACTGCGCCGGAGAATTACGAACCGGTGATGCCTAATACGTCCCATGGACGGCCTTTGCCGGACACGGCCTACACACAACGTATTCAATGGCTCGCGGAACGGATCCCTGCCGGCAGCCGGTTGCTGGATCTCGGCTGCGGACGCGGCGAGATACTCCATTTCTTGGAGCGTGAGCGTAAGGTGAAGTATCTCGGTCTCGAGCGTGATCCAGGCCATCTGGCTTCATGTCATTCGGTTGGGATCAAGGCGCTGCTCGCAGATTTTAACGATTTGAGCGACCCGGCCTTGCGCTACGCCTGCAGCCAGCAGTGGGATACCGTGATCATCATCGATACGTTAGTTTACTGGCGGTGTCCCTCCGTGGTGTTGGCCGCTTTGAGCGACCGCTGCCAACGGATCTTTGTGACGTTGAACAATGCCGGTCACATCCGTAATCGCTGGCGCGCTATAAGGGGAATCGATACTGAACTGCCGAATGCGCGGGGTTCTTTGACCAAGGGTAACTTGGAGTTTTCGCCCAACTGGTTCAACAAACGCTGGACCATGCAGAGCTTCGTGGTCTGGAGTGCTGCCATGGGCTATGACGCCCGTCCGGTGGCCCGCCGTAGTGTGAATGCCAAATATCTGCCGTTGGGATTCTGGCCGGAGCTGACTGCCCGTGCGGTCATGTTCGAGCTGACGCCGTCAGCACGAAAGGCCTGATCAAGACGGACGCAGCAGCAGTTCTGCCTTTGCCAGCACTTGCTCTTCCGTGATGCGTCCCATGCAGGGATAGGGCTTGCTCTTGTCGCAAGTAAACTGGCGCGTCTGCTTGCACGGGCAATCGCCCAAGACCAGTTCATGCCGCACCTGCCACGGATGCCAGCTCCACTCGGAAGAGGGGCCGAACAAAGCCAGCGTGGGCGTTTGCACGGCGGCGGAGAGATGCATGGCCACCGTATCCACACCGAGGAATATTTTTGCTCTCTGGATCAGGAGGCCGAACTGATGCAAGGAAAGCTGACCATCACTGCTGAGGTGTTTGGTCCGGCATTGTGCGATGATGCTTTGCACATAAGCCTTCTCATGCGCATCCGGGCCGCAGGAGAAAATGACCGTCAAACCGTGGCGCTCATGCAGTTCATCCGCCACCTTGGCCCAGCGCTCGGGAAACCATTGCTTGAACGCCCAACGGCTCGTGGGGTGAATCACGGCATACTTCGTCTCCGGCGTAAGGCTGAGAAAAAGAGCCTGCAATTCTGCAAACGTCGCCTGTGGTTCAAACCGTAAGGCACCCGCCTTGGCCTCGGTCCCGATCACATCCGTGACGGTGCGAAAATCGCGTAACACCTGATGTTCGCTGCCCCACTTGAAGGCGGAGAACCGGTTGAAAAGTTTGCCCTTCCAGTTCAGGGAAGCGTAGGCGTTGTTGATGCCGCGGACTTTCGCAGCGGAGAGCAGAATCCACGTCTTTGCACGATCAGAATCCGAAAGGTCGAAGGCGTAATCGTAACGACGCAGGAAGAGCTTCGGAAATGTGCGGCCAAACTCTTCCAGTGAATTGCCGAAGGAACGCTGATGTTTCTCCGGACGGGCGAGAGGGATGACGCGGGTGATATCTGGATTACCCCGCAGCATGTCCTCGCAACCAGCGCGCACGAGCACGTCGATCTCCGCCTGCGGATATTGCTGCCGTAAGAAACGCGTGGTAGGCGTCAGCAGCAGCGTGTCGCCGAGGTGATTGAGTTTGACGAGGAGAAAGCGCACACGGCTTGATCGGTTAGCCTTTGGCCTTGCTGGCCGACTTGGCTTTGCCTTTGCCGTAATACTCTTCCAATTGCTTGCGTGCCTTCTTCACGTCGCTAGGACGGATGGCCTTGTTATAGGCTTTCAGCTTCGTCTTATGGCGTCCGGCCAGCTTGGCTTTTAATTTCTGAAACGGATTGTAGTGATAGGGCTCGTCCACGACTTGGGCCAGCTTGAGCTTCATCGCCCGGCGATGATCCGTGAGCGTCAACTGGCTGAAATCAGACGCGGGCTTGCGTTTCACGGCCTCGGCGATCAGATCGGCGATGCGGTCTGTAGTGTGACCGGAAGGGTTGTTGCACCACTTGGTAAGATGGGCTTTGCGGCCTTCGGCGTAAATCTTCTGGGCGGGGTTACGGAGATATTCTTCCACCATGCCCACGAGCTTGGCGGGGTCTTCGCAATGCGGGCTGAGTTTGGCGACCTCCTCCGTATAGAGCACCGGGTGCTTCTCGAAGATCAGTTCCACCGCCGGTTTGCCCGCGATCCAGGCTTCCATCGTGGTATTGCAATTCTCGCAACCGATGGCGAGATCGCACGCCATGAGCAGGGAAGTGATGTTCGTCTCGCCATCCACTTCGAGCAGCTCGCGCTGTTTCTCCGGCAGCTTTGAGATCCAAGAGTCGTAATAATCCAGACGTTCGCGCGGATGCGGCCGCAGGATGACGTTGAATTTCTCGGAAGCGAGCAGAGCTCCGAGATGTTTCAGCACACCTTCGCGGTAGCGATGATGGGCGGAAACGATGCCCATGTAATCTTTCAGATAGGGGATGCGGTCCTTCCAAGGAGCGAAGAACTTATCCACCTCGCTGCGCGGTAAATCATAGAAATCTGCCAGACCGAAGTTCGTGCAGAGCAAGACGAGCGGTTTGCCATTGGCCGGTTTTTGATAGCCTGAAAAAGCTTCCGACCATGGAGGGAAATAGAAGTCATGTCGTGGATTGCCGACCACTTCGATCTGCGTGCCCTCGAAGCCCGCCTGCCGCAGTGAATCCTTCAAGGGCTGGTTCCAGCAGAAAAAGAAATCCAAATGCGCGCCCTTATGATGCTTTTGGGCGTTGAAAGCGCGTTCCTCTTCATCGTAGCAGAGACCTTCATTCAGCACCACGCCCGTGAGGATGTTCATCTTGCCGAGCCGTTGCGTGTAGGCAACGAGATGGCTGGCCGTGACGTGGTTGAAGATCATCATGTCCGGACGATGGGCCGCGAGTACGCCCTGATAGGCCTCGAGCGGTTCCAGCAGGCACTCCACGCCGCGTTCGCGCAATTGAAAGGCGAGCAAAGAGGCGACGAGCAAGTCACGACGGCGGTCATCCACCAGCAGGACGACTTTTTTCGGTTCCGATTTCGATGTAGCGGACTTCATGTGCAATAGAGGATACCGGCAGTTGCCTGCCAGATTTCGCTCAGGCGTAATTCTGCCCCTGACGACCCGTGATGGTCAAATCTTCCGGTATGTCCCGCAAGGTCATTTGCTGCCCCCCGTTCAGAGCCGACCATGCTACGGCAAAGCTAAGTTGATTGGAAAGCAGCACTTCTGCGGGGGTGATAGACGGCTGACCTGTTCCATTCACAGCGGCAATCAATTCAGCGAAGGCCCGCTGTGTGCCGCTGGCTTGCGGTGTGAAGGGAATGCGTTCCGGCAGCCCGTGATAAGGCCGGTCCGTGTGCGTGCGCTTTTCACGCGTGAGCCAGCTTCCATCCGCACCGACGGTGAGCAATCCCAAGTCACCCGCAAAACGTACATTCAATCCGGGCGCAGTCGTGATGACCGCATTCAAGCCGCCGGAAAACCGCACCGAAGCATTCTCGATGATAGGGTCGGCATCGATGAGGTGATCTTTCACGGCGTCAGGAGCGATCTCGCAAGCACCTTGCACGCCTAGTGCTTCGCGTCCGGTCGCAAAATAAACCATCAGATCGAACGAATGCGGATGACTCCAAAGCAAAGCTGCGCGCCCTAGCTCGATGGTGATCTGGCGCAATTCACCGATCTCTCCCGCCGCGATCAGGCTTTTCACGAGCCGGAAGACATCCATGCACCGGCGGGTAGTGCCATAGCTCAGTTTCGTGCCGTGTTGTTCGACGGACTGTAACGCTTTCCGGCATTCGACCATGGAACGGCCCAAAGGTTTGTCCACATGGATGCCGCGTACGCCTTGTTGCGCGGCGTAAGCGACGATCTCGCAGCGGCCTTCGGTGCGCGTGGCGATGCTGACAATATCCGGCTTAACCGTCTGGATCATCTGCCGGTAATCGGTGAAGGCCGCAGCCACGCCCATTTCCTTGGCCGTGGTTTCCGCAGATTCCTGACGCGCATCACATACGGCCACCAGTTCCAGTCCGGAGTTTGCCTGCATGGCTTCGGCATGGTTGACGGGGATCCACCCCGCTGGAATGGTCTGACGCAAACGGTCCGGTGTGTGCGCGCCGATGCGGCCGCAACCGATGAGAGCGGCACGCAAACGTGATGGTGAGTAAGAACTCATTTCCAGCGGAGAAGGGCGGTGAGGCGCGTAGACCGGCTGGCTGCCATCGCTTCGTAAACGGAGGGTAACTCAGCCCAGTTGCAGCGTTGCCCAATGAGTTTCGCCGCAGGCAGTTTGCCATTCAATATTTGGCCGAGCAGGAATTCGCAATTCCGTTTCACCGTGAAGCGCAGTTCATGCGGTGCCACCGGCAAGTCTGGCGACATGCCGCAGGCGATAATGCGCAACTGTTTGTCGTAAAAATATTGTGAATCCAGCGGATTGAACGGGGCGGGGGCTTGGCCGCGTCCGGGGAAACCCAGCACAGCGATGGTGCCTTCTTTACGAGCGAGTTGCAGGCAGAGCTGCCAGTCGTCCCAGCGATTCGATGTGGAGATCACGAGGTCCACGTTAGCTGCGTTGTTCTGGGTGGCTTCGGCTTTTGAACTTACCGTCAGTGCGCCCAAGTCTTGAGCCAAGGCGCGGGCGTCAGCCTGTTCCGAACAAGCGCTGACTTGTCCGCCGGAATTGGCAGCTAGAGCAACGGCTCCAAGCCCCAACATGCCCAAACCGACAATGGCAACTTTGTGGCCCGGTGTGAATCCGCCTTTGAGTAGCGCGTTGTAGCCCAAGTGAAAGAGATACGTCGTGACGGCCAGTTCGGCATCCGCGGTGGCTGGCAGTTTCAACACGATTTTTTCCGCCGGGCAGATGAACGCGCTGCGATGGGATTGAAAACTGAGGATGCGATCGCCGGGCTGATACTCTTTCACCTCGGCGCCTACGGCTTTGACTTCGGCGACATTGCAGTAACCCACCACGCGGGGATAAATCGGGCCGGGCCGCAAAGGCGGTTCCCCGAGATAAGCGGAGAGTTCGGTGCCCGGTGAGATGGCAGAGCAAATGGTCTCTGCCAGAACTTCTTGTGGTCCCAGCTTGTCCGCCGCCAGCACCTGTTCCTCAAACACCAATTGCCGTGGGCCAAGCAAACGGGCGACTTTGGCTGTGATGGTGGTGCTCATCGTGGTTCAAACGCTTTTCCGATTACGCAGCATCTGCTCTGCTTCCTGCCAATCTTCCTCGTTGTCGATATCCACCGAGCGCTCACGCGGCATGGGGTAACCGATCAACGGTTGCGCATAGTAAGATTTGGCTTTTTCAAAGGCAGCAACGTCCAGCACATGCACCGCGCCGTTCGCGCGGTAGGCGGTCGGTAATTCTTGCGATTTCTTACCGATGTATTCCGGAAAGAACGGTTGCAACAGTTCTTCACCGTCCAGCTTCATCGCGGAGAAGGGCGGATGAGAATACGGACTGACGCTCATGAGGAACTGGCCCTTCTTCCGGCGGAACAGTTCAAACGCCTCACGCACATCTTCACCCGTGCGAAAAGGGCAAGTGGGCAGCAGGATGACCAGCGTGCGGAACTCCTCGCCCATCCCACGAAATGTCTGCAAGGCATGCAAGGCTACCTGCACCACGCCAGCAGGATCGCGAGCCAATTCTATCGGACGATAGAAGGGCACCTCCGCGCCACAATCGCGGGCCACTTTGGCGACGAGTTCATCCTCCGTGGAAACCATAAGGCGATCAATCACACCACTGGCTTTCGCCGCATCAATGGACCAACCGAGCAAGGGCTTGCCAGCCAGCGGGCGGATGTTTTTTTCCGGCAGTCGGGTGGAGCCGCGCTTGGCCGGGATAAGGCCGAGGACGGGACCGAGTTCGCCGGAGTTGCTCATGTTCACATCACCTTGAAGTGAATGCTCTTCTGGTCCAGCGCCGGATCACCCTTGGGCAACGGCGGCAGCGCGGGATTGTAGTAAAGATGCCGGTTGTGCGGAGCGAAGGTTCGATCAGCGGATTGCGGCGGACGCGCTTTTTCCACGGCGTCATCGGTCGGTTGCATCCACACAGCGTCCTTCACCACCCACTCGCCGTTTTTCTTTTCCCAGATCTTCGGGTCGCGCATCGGCTCCACGAGGTCGTAGAAATGCTTTTTCGTGATGCCGAGGAAATCGCAGTAATAACCGAGGGAACTGGGTTCTGTGGCGTCGTATTCCTTCACCAAAGCCTGGCCCTCTTCACGCGTGAGGCGGCCATGACGGATCTCCATGCTGGCGTCATCCGTCGTGCGGCCGTAGCCGAACTTCAGATACTTCAGATAATCATGCACATCATTGGCATGATCATCGAGCTTGGCGTAGATGTTGAAAGTGCGGTCACGCTTGAAGGAAACGGTGTTGAAACCCCATTCCTTGATCATCAATTCACCCTGCTGCTTCGCATCCCAATAGAAGAAGTTGCTGAGATAAATGCCGCGCACTTCGGTCTGCTGGATCTGTTCATCCGTAGGATAAATATAGGGATGGATATCTCCGCGCGTGATGCCGCCCTTGCCGATCAAATCCTCCGGTTCATACCCGCGCATGTCATGCTCCTTGCGCGTCCAGCGAGTGAATTCCACGAAGTCTTCCAATGAAACAATGCCCGTCAATTCGGCGAAACCATGCTCACCCCATACGATGAGCGGGATGTTATGTTGCACCGCCACTTGGAAAGGAAACGTGCGGATGCCCGCGTGATAGTGCCACGTCAGGTCGCCCACCGTCTTGAGCATGTGCCCGGAAAGACGGCGCACCGAGTCCAGACCGGCATTGTAAGTGATGAGATCGCAACCGGATTTGGCAGCGAGGTTTTCCAGGTTACGCAGGCCAGCGGGTTGATTGAAGGCGTGATTGAAGAACACCAGCAAGGGGTTCATCCCATACTTGTGCTTCAGCTTCCACACTTGGAAATGAGAATCTTTGCCACCGCTGACGGGGATGATGCAATCATGGCTGTTACCGCGCTTCTTGGCCATCTTCTTGGCCTCATCCACGATTTCCTCCAGCATCTTCTCGCGTTCTTCCCAATTGATCTCCAGCTTTTGGCGGCTCTCGTGGTAGCGGCAGCCGCTGCAGACGCATTCATCGTCGAAGATGATCGTCGGTTTCGCGTTTTCCGGGTAAAGACAGCGCTTGCAGTATCTCATTTAAAAGTTCCTGTTCGGACGTCCACCCCGGCCTCGGTCAGATGTTTCTTGGCCTTGATGGTGGCGTGCTCGGTATAATGGAAGATATTAGCCGCAGCCACGGCTTCCGCGCCAGCCTCAATACCTTCCACCAGATGCTTCCATTGGAAGACCCCGCCGAAGGCGATGACCGGCACATCCACGGCTGCGCAAACTTGGCGGAGTGACTCCAGGTCATACCCGCGCCGGGCACCATCATGGTCTACGGAGTTAAAAAAGATTTCACCGGCACCCAAAGCTACCGCGTGTTGGGCCCATTCTACGGGTGATTTCCCGGTGCTGCGTTGCGCGCGATCCACGATGACGAGCGGGTTGCCGCTCTCATCACGTTTCACATCCATGGAGGCGACGATGCACTGGCGGCCGAAACGGCTGGAGAGCGCTTCCACCAAAGGCGGGTTGTCGGCCAGGGCCGTGTTCAGCACCAGTTTGTCTGCACCCGCATTGAGCAGGCTGCGAGCGAAGTCGGCATCCGTCACCCAACCGCCCACCGCCACCGGCACAAAGCATTTACGCGAGATGCGTTTCACTACGTCGGCAAAGCCTTCACGAGAAGCGGCGTCGCGCGAGACGTTCAGGATGACGATCTCATCCACCGCCCATTTGTTGAAACACTCGATGGCGTGGACTGGGTCGTAGTGGATGGAGTTCGTGTGCTTGAAGCGCACGCTCTGCACCACCGCGCCATCGCGGATGATCAGGACGGCTATGAGGCGTTTCTTCAGCATCAGGGCATCTCCACGAAATTCTTCACCAGTTGCAACCCGCCGCGCTGGCTCTTCTCCGGGTGACATTGCGCGGCGAAGAGATTGTCCCGCGCGACCATGGCGGTGAACGTCTGCCCATGCTGGCATGTCCCGAGAATGTCAGCGGCCTGACGGCAGACGACATGATAGCTGTGGACGAAATAAAAGTCCGTGCCGCTGGGGATGCCTTTGGTAAACGGGATATCGCGCGTGAAGGTGACTGCGTTCCATCCCATGTGCGGGATCTTGATTCCTGGAGCAGGGGTGAGCGCCACGACCTCAGCATCGAACCAGCCAAGACCTTGGTTCAGGCCGCCTTCTGTCGAGCTTTTGCACATGAGTTGCATGCCCAGACAGACACCGAGGGTGGGCACGCCTTGCTTGACCTTCTCGCCCAGCGCCTGATCCATGCCGTCCTGCCGGAGGAGGCGCATGGCATCACCGAACGCGCCGACACCGGGCAGAATGATCTTATCAAAGCCTTTGAGCTGGTCCGGATGCTGAATCACCTCGGAAACCGCACCGACTTCCACGAGAGCGTTCTGCACGGACCAGATATTCCCCATGCCATAATCAATGATAGCCACGCGTGCTGCCACAGGCGGGGAATAAACGGGGAGCGTCATGCAGGGTCAAGGCTTTCCTGAAAGGCTGGTTGAGGATTGCCGGTTGATAGTTTTGAGGAGAGCCCCGTGACTTGGCTCAAAGGCCGCGTCTAGCTCCCGGGCCTGCTCTAAGATGCCCACCTGTTTGTTCAGATCTCCACACCACAAGTCCTGTTCTTGGAGGATATTCACCCGGATGATCCAGTTCGCGCGTCTCAGCGCTTCGCGCCGGATAAAATCGGGCACCCGCTTCAATTCCATCGCCATAAGCGGATCAATGGCGTGATAAGCCGCGAGAAACTTCCAAATTTTTTCAAGATCATGACCGGCGAACCGGCTTGCGGCAAAGGCGACCGCTTGCATCCTGAAATCGGTGGCCAAGGAATCCAGATCCAAGATCGCGCTTAATTTTCCTTGGGCGAACAGCGCATTGCCCGGATGAAAATCCCGGTGCACCCAATCCACCGGGAGGAACTGGCTTTGCTCGATTTCCTTGATCTTGGCGGTGATGGGGGGCAGAACTTCCGTGAGAAGCCGTGTTACCGTTTGACCAAAGGGAGTTGCACCCAATGAACCCTTCAACTTTTCCAGAATCTCCTGTGTCTCCTCGTCCGTGAGATGATCATACAACGGCGAGACGGTTCTAGTGCCGGGCAGACTGCGGATGAGATTGTGTAACTGTGCCAGCCCCGCCGCCGCACTGGTGAGTTCTGACAGGCTGCCGGTAAAAGCTTCGCCCGTGCGGAACTCCAACAACCGCCAAACCTTGCCGTCCACTTCCAGTCCCAAGGCTCCGCGATCCGCCGGGATGGTGGGCGGAGCCAATGGTTCACGCAGAGCCACTTGCTGCTGGAACGTGAGCCGGTCTTTCCAGCCGCTCGCATTAACCGCCAACGTCTCCGCTTTCAGCACGTAACTTGGCGTACTGCTGGTGGAGCCCACCCGCACCAAATAGTTCTGCGAATTGACCCCGCCACCTTTGGCCGCTTCGAGGAACAGTTCCCCCTGGCATCGTTGCGCATAGTGCGCGCGCAATATGTCAGCGGGTTCCTTCATCGCTACTCGATATCGCCGAACTGTGGGAACTCACCGGTCGCCAGATTCCGTTTCGCTTTGCGCCCGATCACCTCTTCATAACGATCCGCCGGGATGTGTGTGCCGGGACGGCGATAATCCACATCCGCCGCCGTGATGGCCTGACCGGCTGGCACTGGGCGACGCATAATCAAGCTGCGACGATGCTCCGCTTTCACGCGGGAGTTGAAGATGATGCGCGGATCGCCGATGGCGGCTTCCACCGCGCGAACCTGTTTCACGAAATCCGCCAGTTCATGCGGCTCCAATGACATGTAATGCTCCACCGCATTCGTGTTGCGGTCCAGTGTGATGGTCTTCTCGATGAAGTCTGCACCGAGCGCGATGGCGGCATAATTCATCGCCGTGCCCACCGAGTGATCCGAGTAACCGACCGGGTAACCGAAAATATCTTTGATATGGCGGATGGCCTTCAGATGGATGCCCGCATGCGCCGCCGGGTAACCGGACGGGCAATGCATGATCACGATGTCATACATCCCCTTGGCCTCGCAGATACGTGCGGCCTGTTCCACGTCTTCAAAGCGTTCACGGCCATCGAGGATGATGGGCAGCTTCTTGCTGGCCATATGCTCGATGAGCTGGCGGTGATTGATGTCCGATTTAGAAACCTTGATGGCATGCGCCCCGATCTCCGCGAGCAGATCCACTGTCTCAGGACCGCTCGGTGTGGAGACGAAGAGCAACCCAAGCTTGTCGCAATATTCTTTCAAACGACGCCAGTCGTCGAAGGACAGTTCGCGGCGTTCCAGCGCATCATAAACCGTCTCGCTCTGCTTGCCTTGGGCGTTCTCGAATTCGATCAGTGTCTCTTTCGTCACCAGCAAGTCTTTTACGCGCACGGTCTGGAACTTCACCGCATCCGCGCCGCCCTCGGCGGCGGCTTTGCAAAGTGCTTTCGCGCTGTCCAAGCCGCTATGAGTCGCTCCGGCCTCGAACGAGATGAACACCGGATGACCTTCGCCCACGAGGCGGTTCCCAATTTTTACAGTTCGCATGTGATTCATTATTTGCCGCGCCTTGGCGGGCGACAATGCAATTATCTTACCGTATCAAAGCCCGATCCAGCGGCGTGCCTGCCTTCAAATCTTTCGCCGCCTGTTTGCCCATCACTTCAGCCAGGTGGCGGGTATGCAGCCCATGCCCCGGCCGGATAGAGCGGATATTCTGTGCTGTGAAAATTTCACCCGCCTTCACATCCGCCACCACAAACAGGGAACGGCGGAACTGCCGGCTCTTGCTCTCGTTCGCGCTCACCTCGTAGTTCACCTTGCCGAGAGCGCGTTCGGTGACGCGGATGGCATCCACCATTGCGCGAAACTCCTGCGGCTCCATGGAAAAGCTCGAATCCGGTCCTGGCACCTTGCGATCCAGCGTGAAATGCTTCTCTAAGATGCACGCACCCAAAGCGACTGCGGCAACGGGCACTGTATACCCCATCGTATGATCAGATAATCCCGCAGGTACACCATAACGCGCACTGATGTCAGGGATCGTCCGCAGATTCATCTCCTCCGGCAGGGCAGGGTAGGCACTGGTGCATTTCAGGAGGGCCAGTTGCGAGCAACCGCCTTCACGCAATGTCTTCACGGCTTCGGCAATCTCTTCCTGCGTGGCCATGCCTGTGGACGCGATGACGGGCTTTTTTGTCGCGGCGATCTTTTTGAGTAGAGGGATATCCACCAGTTCAAACGAAGCGACTTTGTGTGCCGGCACATCCATCGCCTCGAGGAAATCCACGGCGGAATCATCGAACGGGGTGGAGAAGAAATCCATGCCCAGCTCTTCCGTCACCGCTTGCAGCTTCGGCTGCCAATCCCACGGCATGTAGGCTTCCTGATACAGATCATGCAGCGTGCGCCCATCCCAAAGCGTGCCACCGCCGATGCGAAAGTATTCGTTATCGCATGGGATGGTGAGCGTATCCGCCGTGTAGGTCTGCACCTTCACGGCGTCCGCACCAGATTCCTTCATCGCGCGGATGATCCGCACCGCCTGGTCAAAGTCCTGCCCGTGATTCGCGGAGAGTTCCGCGATCACATACACCGGATATCCCGGCCCGACCTTACGGCCATCGATTACCAATTCCATGCTCATCTTCTTGTTGCGCCCTTGAAATTGCACGGAGAACAGGAAAAAGACGAAACAAATCAGTGGGAGCGTGGAATGGTTAAAAAGGTGGAAGCATCCGTCTGAAGCCATGGAAAACGACGACCAGCAGGAAGAAGAGATTTCTCACAATCAAACCCGGCCAGAAGTAAGGGGCGGGGGCTGATGCCTGTTTGAGCTGGCGTGATTCAGCCAAGCGGCGCGACAGGTCTTCCATCCAGATGAGTGAACGCGGCCATTCCCAGATAGCGGTGCGCCATTCGAGAGGAATGCCTTCCTTGCCTACAGCGGTGCCGATGATGCCACCTAGAATGGCAGCGGTAGTATCAGCATCGCCACCCGCCCGCACCATCTCTTCAATGGCACGACGGTAATCCAGCGGATAACGGAACCACACATGCAACACAGCAGGCACGGTGTGATACATGTAACCTGTCACACCATAGCTGATGCCGAGTGAAGCCATGAACTGCTGCACCGTTTCTCCTTTGCCAGCGCTGGTGAACACATGTTCCAGCAAGGCATCCAATTCCGAATCATGAGTCAGGCGATGGGTATGATAAAACTCGATGAAGCGGGCCTGCCAGCCGTCTGAAAAATCACCTTTTACCGACCAGACGGCGGCAAATGCGGCCAAGGCAGCACCATGCTCTGCCTTGGGATCGGTATGCGTGAGCCGGGTGGAGATGCGTAAGAGCGTTTGCATGCTCGCCAAGTCATCCGCCATGGCTGCACCTAATACGGGAGCGCGCATGGCTGGACCATTGCCAGCGGAGTAAACACCGTTGTGTGATGGTGAAATTCCCAGCCATAGCCGGGCACTTGCCTTCAAGGTGGCCATGCCTGTTCCTGCCGGAAGGCCGATCAGCCACCAACGCAGGCGTTTGGCCAAGGCACGGGTGAACCGTGTCGGATCTCCGCCGGAAACAATCAGGGCTTGGGCAGTGAGGCACATGTGTTCCGTATCATCCGAGCACATGCCGCGACCCATTACGAAATGCATCCGTGACAGATCAGGGAACAGCCGTTTCTGGCGTGCCAAGGAAAGCCGTTCGCAAGGCAGGCCGACGGCATCTCCGACTGCTTGTCCGATTAAGCATCCGGTAAGCTTACTGGTGATATCTGCTTTCAACACTATCAACAAATTAGACCGTTCTGAGCTGCATGTGTTACGCTTTTCTAAAGACTTGTTTGCCTTGAAAACCCGAATTATCTTTGCCCCTCAACCTTTAGTTAAAGAGATAAACCATGGGTGCTCAATGGAAACAGGCTGGCCGCGAGGCCGCCGCGCAGAAAAAAGGCCAAGTCGTTGGCAAACTCGTCCGGGAACTGATCGTCGCCGCCAAGCTGGGCGGTGCGGAGCCCGAGACTAATGCCCGTCTGGCTGCGGCCATCGATAAGGCCAAGAAGAACTCTGTGACCAAGGACACCATCGAGCGTGCCATCAAGAAGGGTTCCGGCCAGACGGAAGAAAAGGTGGAGTTCGAGACGGTGGTTTACGAGGGCTTCGCTCCGCACAAGGTGCCGGTCATCGTCGAGTGCCTGACGGACAATCGTAACCGCACCGCCCCTGAGATCCGCCATCTATTCCGCGCGGGTGCCTTGGGCGCTCCGGGCAGTGTCGGCTTTTTCTTTGAGCATGTCGGCATTGTGGAAGCCACCCATACGGACAAGTCCAAGGACGCCGAGGGAGATGCCATCGAGGCAGGTGCCCAGAACGTCGAGCCTTTGGAAGCCGGGGAAGCGGATGAGGGCCATATCGGCTTCCGCTTCACCACCGAGCCGAAAGAGCTGGCAGCAGTCTCCAAGTGGCTGGCCAAGGCCGGCTGGAAGATCACGGCGAGCGAAATGCGTTATGTGGCCAAGAATTCCACCGAACTGACCGATGCGCATCGCAAGGAAGTGATTGAATTCCTGCATACGCTGGACGACCACGATGACGTACATCACGTTTACGCGGCGCTGTAAGCTTATCCTAAGTATTTAAGGTGGAAGGCGGCCGGGCCCTGGCCGCCTTTTTCCTTTACAGTCATACAGCCTTGACGGAGTGAAGCCCTGCAACGGAGAGTAACCCCGAAATGTTTCGTCGTATCCTTTCGATCTTGCGTTTTGGGCAGCCCTACCTGCAAAGGTATTGGGGCCGCTTTTTGGCAGGTATCATTTTGGGTGCGCTGTTCGGTCTGTCGAATGGTACTTTTGTCTGGGCCACCAAGACCATTTTTGAACGGCTGGATGCGGATCACTCCAGCAAATCCGCCATTGTCCTGACCAATGAAGGGCCGGCGAAATTGAACTGGTCTGTAGGGACGAACAGTTCGTTTAACATCAATCCTTCCACCGGAACGCTGCCTCCGGGGGAGGCCGCCAGCCTGGCAGTAACGGCTGCCGAAAAGAAGAGCGCGATAGGCGGGGTAAACCTAAAAGGGGATGTGGAAGATGCGGCAGGTAAATTATCTGCCCGGATTGAAAAAGCATTAGACCCATGGTTGCCTTTAGCCGGGCGCCCCATTGATTGGCGGCAGGTTTTAGGCGGTTTTTTGCTGTTACCGGTCCTGGTCGCCATCCGCAGTTTTCTCGGTTACTTCAGCAGTTACTGTATGAACTGGGTGAGTGAGCGCATGATGAATGACTTGCGCTATGACGTGCTGGCCAAGCTCTACCAACTCTCGCTTGATTTCTTCAACCGCTCGACCACGGGCGATCTCCTTACCCGCATCAACAATGATACCAGTGTGCTGCATAAGACGATGACCAACGGTCTTTCGGACATCGTCAAGGAGCCCTTCACCATCGTCGGTGCCCTGCTCACTTTGATGTGGCTTGATTGGAAACTGACGTTGGTGGCGATCGTGTTCCTGCCTTTGTGCATCATCCCGCTGGTGATCTTGGGCAAGAAGGTGCGCAAAGCGGTGAAGGCCAGCCTCTCGGCGAACATCTCCCAGTCCAGCCAGTTGGTGGAAGTCATCACCAGCATCCGCGTCATCAAGGCTTTCGGCTTGGAGAAAGATTCACTGAAACGATTCAGCGATTACTGCAAACAGATCATCCATCACGACATGAAGAGCGTACAGGCGCGCGAACTGGTGAATCCGTTAGTGGAGATCATTTCCATGCTGGGGTTGGGCCTGCTCATCGTGGTGATCTTCGTTTCCGGCACGCAACTGCCGCAACTGGTCGCTTTCTTGATGGGTGTCATCCTCATGTTCACTCCCGTCAAAAAGCTGGCAGCGGTGCATGTGCTCTTCCAACAGGCCAGTGTAGGCATTGAACGTCTGCAACAACTCTTCGCCGAGCAACCAAGCGTGAAGGAACTGGCCGAGGGCAAGAAGCTGACCGGCTTAAACCATGAAATGCGGTTTGAGCACGTTCGGTTCGCCTATAAGGATAAAATTGTAATCGATGACCTGACGCTGGCCATCCCGCGCGGCACCAAACTGGGCATCGCGGGTGAGAGCGGTTCCGGCAAGAGCACGCTCCTGAATCTGGTGTGTCGGTTCTACGATACCACCAGCGGTGCGGTGTTGATCGATGGTCATAATGTCCGGGACGTGACGATCAGCAGCTTGCGTGAACAGATGGCCTTGGTGAGCCAGGAGGTCGTGATCTTCGACCAATCGGTGGCGGAAAATATCGCTTGTGGCAAGCAAGGCGCGACGCGGGAAGAAGTCATAGCCGCAGCGAAAGCGGCTTATGCGCACGATTTCATCATGGCGATGGAGCAAGGCTATGACACCCGCCTGGGAGAACGTGGCGTGACGTTGTCCGGCGGACAACGCGCCCGCATCTGCATCGCCCGTGCATTCGTCCGCAATGCACCTATCCTGGTGCTGGATGAAGCCACCGGAAACCTCGATCCCCGCGTAGAGGGTGAAGTGCAGGTGGCCATCGACCGGTTGGAAGAAAATCGCACGGTGATCTGCGTGGCTCATCGTTTAGCAACGCTGGCCAGCATGGACCGGATCATCGTGATGGATGAAGGCCGGATCGTGGAAGATGGGACCTTTGAAGGGCTGCTGACCTCTGGCGGGCGCTTCGCGGACATGGCCCGTCGTCAAGGCATCTACCCTGGTTCATCCATGGGCAGCAAATAAAAGACAACCCGCTGCCATGTCCTTCATCTCCTGGCAATACGCACTGTTCCTGCCGCTAGTACTGGCTGTGTATTGGGCCATCGGCCATCGGGCCCGGCTCTTGTTGTTGTTGCTCGCGAGCTGTTTCTTTTACGGTGTCTGGGATGTGCGTTTTCTCGCCTTGTTGGCCACTTCTACCATCGTTGATTTTCTTTGCGGCCAGGCGATCGCCGGTATCCGGGTAAGCACGGGCAAGGTCATCTGTCTGGCTTGTATTCCGGTAGCGTGGTTGGGCTTTTGTGCGGTGACGGGATTGGAAGGGAAGCTCGTGAAACCCTCCATGCTCATCATGGCGGGGGCTTTGCCGGTGGTTTTGACGGTGCTTTATACTAGCCTATGGTCCTTGCCGGAAGCGCGACGGCCCAAGGCGTTTATGATTCTCAGTATCGCGCTGAATCTGGGGCAGTTGCTCTTCTTCAAATATTTCAATTTCTTCGCGGATTCAGCGGTGCATCTGCTGCAATCAGTGGGTATGCATCCGAGTTGGACCGTGCTTGAGATCATCCTGCCCGTAGGCATTTCGTTCTACACTTTTCAGAGCATCGCCTATGCGGTGGATATCTATCGCAAGAAAGCGGTGCCGGAGACGGATTTCCTAACGTTTGGTGCTTATCTTTCCTTCTTTCCTCAGTTGGTGGCTGGTCCGATTGAGCGTGCGAAAGATCTTCTGGTTCAATTCCAAAAGCCGGTCACATGGTCGGATGAAAATTTTCATCGCGGCGCGCGGCTCATCCTCATCGGCTTGTTCAAAAAAGTGTTCGTGGGGGATAACTGTGCGCTGCTGGCAAGTTATGCATTTGCCAATGACACCCAACTGAACGCCGGATGGGCGATCGTTGGCGCGCTGGCGTTTGCCTTCCAGATCTATGGTGACTTCTCCGGTTACACGGATATAGCGCGTGGCTCAGGGCGGATGCTGGGCATCCAGTTGAACCACAATTTCCATTTCCCTTATTTCGCCACCGGGCCGTCAGATTTCTGGCAGCGCTGGCACATCACTCTTTCTTCGTGGTTTCGGGATTACGTTTACATCCCCTTGGGTGGCAATCGGCAGGGCACGCTCCTGACTACGCGCAATCTGCTTATCACGATGGGGTTGGCGGGTTTGTGGCATGGGGCGGCCTGGACGTTTGTGGTGTGGGGGCTCTATCATGGCGTGTTGCTGGTGCTTTACCGGTCAATCAAGCCGTTGAGTGAATTGGAGACGGCTCAGTGCCGTTCTAACAAGCTCATCGCGATGTTGTTGATGGGAGTATTCACATTGATAGGTTGGGTCATATTCCGTGCGAACAGCATGGGGCAGGTGGCGGAATGGTTCGCCGCGCTGACGCTTTGGAACAGTACGGGGGTGGATTGGGTGAAGCCGTTGGGTTGGCTGGCTTTGCATGTCATCCCTTTGATCCTTTTGCAACTGGCTACTTGGCGGGCGCGGGATGAGATCGAGAACCAGCACTGGCCGTGGCCGGTGCGAGCGATCGTGTATGGGGTGATGTTCCTCGCCATCGCCAGTTCCTCCGCCGGGGAACAGGAATTCATCTACTTCCAGTTCTGACGAGATGAAACGCAAACTCACAGCCGCATTTCTGCTGATGCTCTTCCTTTTGGTAGGAGCAGAGGTGGTGGTGCGCGTGTTCTTTGCGCGGAACATGGCGGGGCGGTTCGATTACGGGTATCATCCCGATGCGGGATTTGTGGAGGAAGGCGACAAGCTGAAGCTCGTTCGTGCAGGTGGACGTCGCTTCTTTCCGCAAGAAATGAAACTGAAGCCGGAGGCCGGCACGTTTCGTATCTTCGTCATCGGTGATTCCGTGCCGCGTGGGCCGGGCTTGGAGAAAGCTTATGCCTATCAGCTTCAAGAGATACTCAAGACAAACGGCGTAAAGGCGGAAGCCTATAATCTTTGCGTGCCGGGTTATGGAGCCCAACGCAAACAGATCGTGCTAAGCAAGGCTCTGGAATACCAACCCGACTTGGTGATTTTGCATCTTAACGCCTCCAATGAATACGAGGATGAGCGCGAGTATAAACGCAGCAAGGAATTCGATGGCTGGCATCCGAAGAACTGGTTGATGAAGAGCCTGATCATCCGCCGCCTGCATGAAGCCAAGACGGAAAAAGCGTTCTGGCATCTTTTGCCCACAGAGGTCCGCCAGCAAGGAGCCATCAATGATGCGGATGCCGAGATAGCCGCCGGTCAAAATGAAGCCACGCGCAAACGCTGGCTGGAACAGGTGAAACAATGGACGGCGACCAGTGTGCAAACGGCTCAGGACAAGAAAGTGCCCATCTTGCTCGTCTCCCAAGCGGTTTGCGAAAATATGAAAGACCGGACTCAACCGCTGGACGATCAAGGCCTGGATGCCGTGGCGGAGTCTTTCCGGGGTGTAAGCGTCTACCATCTCTCCATGAAAGAGGTCCTGACGGGCGGGGATTATGCCACACTTTATTCAGATGGCTCTCATATGAGGCCGGATGGTCACCGGACCGTTGCGGAGGCGTTGGCGCGGTTTATGACTACAAATGGCGTGGTAAAGCCGGGAAGCTGACCTCGCATCTTTCACCTTTTCACAAGTGCCGCCTCTCGGTTAGCGTGGAGGCACGCGAATTTCTGCCATGTTTAACGACAAAGCGATTTTGATCACGGGGGGCACAGGCTCCTTCGGCAAACGGTGTGTGAAGATCCTTCTGGAGCGGTTCAAGCCCAAGAAGATCATCGTCTATTCCCGCGACGAACTGAAACAGTTCGAGATGCAGCAGGAGTTCAGCGGCGACAAGATGCGCTATTTCATCGGGGATGTGCGCGATGCCCAGCGGCTCACTCAGGCGATGCGCGGGGTGGATTACGTCATCCACGCAGCCGCCCTGAAGCAAGTGCCAGCGGCAGAGTATAATCCGCTCGAATGCATCAAGACGAACGTGCATGGCGCGGAGAACGTCATCCAGGCGGCGATCGAGAACGAGGTGGAAAAAGTCATCGCCCTCTCCACGGACAAGGCGGCCAAGCCGATCAATCTCTACGGCGCGACGAAGCTCTGCTCCGATAAGCTCTTCGTAGCCGCGAACAACATATCCGGTGGTCATCGCACACGCTTCGCGGTGGTGCGTTATGGTAATGTGGTCGGCTCACGCGGTTCCGTGGTGCCGTTCTTCAAGAAATTGCTCGCAGATGGTGTGAAGGAAATCCCCATCACGGACGAGCGCATGACGCGTTTCTGGATCACGCTGAATCAAGGCGTGGATTTCGTGCTGAACAATTTCATCCGCATGAAGGGCGGCGAGATCTTCGTGCCGAAGATCCCTTCCATGCGCATCACCGATCTGGCCGAAGCATTGGCTCCCGGTGTGCCGACGAAGATCGTAGGCATCCGTCCAGGCGAGAAGCTGCACGAAGTGATGTGCCCGGAAGATGATTCCCATCTGACGCTCGAATTCCCGGATCATTTCGTCATCAAGCCGACGACGAACATCGCGCACCAAGTGGATTACTCGGTGAACAATCTGGGAGAAAAAGGAACACCGGTGCCGCAAGACTTCGAGTATAATTCCGGCACCAATCCGGTGTTTCTCACGAAGAAGGAATTTCTCAACCTCGAGGAGACATGAGCCTGCTGCCGTACGGCCGCCAATGGATCACCGAAGCGGACATCCAGGCCGTCACGGACGTCCTTAAATCTGACTGGCTCACGCAAGGGCCGGCCATTGAACGATTCGAGAGGGCGGTGGCGGATTATTGCGGCGCGAAACACGCACTCGCCCTTTCCAGCGCCACGGCTGCCTTGCACATCGGTGCGCTCGCTCTGGGTTTAGGTCCGGGTGACCGCCTCTGGACTTCTCCTAACACATTCGTGGCTTCAGCGAATTGCGCACGCTATTGCGGTGCGGAAGTGGACTTCGTGGATATCGATCCGCGCACTTACAATATTAGCGTGGAGAAGCTGACGGCAAAGCTGGAGCAAGCAGCGAAGGAAGGGAAACTGCCTAAGGTCGTCGTTCCCGTGGATTTCGCGGGACAATCTTGTGAGCTGGATAAATTTCAGGCGCTTTCGAAGAAGTATGGTTTTGCCATCATGCAGGATGCGTCGCACGCGATCGGCGCGAAGTATCAGGGATTGCCGACGGGAGATGGTCGCTTCAGTGATCTGACGGTATTCAGCTTTCATCCGGTGAAGATCATCACGACGGGTGAAGGCGGTATGATCGTGACGAATCGCACGGACCTTTACGAAAAGCTTCTGCGTCTGCGCACGCATGGTATCACGCGTGATCCGAAGTTTCTGACGCAGCCGTCGCATGGCGGGTGGTATTACGAGCAGTTGGAACTGGGCTACAACTATCGCATGACGGATATCCAAGCGGCACTCGGCGCTAGCCAGATGACGCGCTTGGAAGAGTTCGTGAACCGGCGTCGGGTGTTGGCAGCGCGTTATAATGCCTTGCTGAAAGATTTCCCGCTGACGTTGCCGCATCAGCATGCGGATACGAATTCGAGCTGGCACCTGTATGTGATCCGGTTGCAACTGGACCGCATCAGCAAGACGCACCGGCAAGTGTTTGAGGAATTGCGCGCGAATGGTATCGGCGTGCAATTGCATTACATCCCGGTGCATACGCAGCCGTACTACCAGGAGCTGGGTTTCAAAGCGGGGTATTGCCCGGAGGCGGAAAGATATTACGGAGAAGTGATCAGCCTGCCGATGTTCGCCGCGATGACGGATGACGACCAAGATCGGGTGGTGGAGACGTTGAAGCGAATTTTAGGGTGAGCGAAAATTTGCGGACAGGAGCGCGGGCTTTAGCCCGCTTCAGGGTTCGCATGGTATGGGCGTGAAATGTTTTCTGATCGCCTGCGATTTGTACGTTGAAGCGGCATAAATGCCGCGCTCCAAAAATAAAGTTCTGCCGCGGTTGGGTTTCCATTGTAACCATCCTGATTTGCGAATGTTTTAAGGTTAAGTTAGGGCTCGAGAGGACTCTCGCCCTACCGGTTTAGGTTAAAATGAATTTGCCGACACTCATCATCCGTGCCGATGCCAGTGCTCATATGGGCACGGGGCATGTGATGCGGTGTCTGGCGTTGGCGGAGCCGTGGCTGGCGGCGGGGAGTCAGGTCATTCTCGCAGCGCAGTTGATGCCGGAGGCTTTGGGGCAGCGGGCGTTGCAAGCCGGTGTCCGAGCTTACGGTGTCCGTGGTCAGGCGGGTGGGATTGAAGATGCTTGGGAAACAGTGGATCTAGCAGAGCGAGATCCTGACTCATGGTTGGTGGTGGATGGGTATCAGTTCGGTGAGGGATATTTCGGCGTCTTGAAGCAAGCGGGTGTGAAGGTCTTGCAAATAGATGATTTCGGCGGGTTGACGCATTACGAAACAGATTTCGTGCTGAACCAGAATCTCGGAGCAGCGGAGGATTGGTATCCGCAACGGGAGAAGGCAACACGCTTGCTGCTGGGGACGCGGTATGTGCAATTGCGTGGAGAGTTCCTAAAGCAAAACAAGAGCGTTGGTGCGAATACCAACGACTCCAAACGGATCTTGGTCACGTTAGGTGGAAGTGATCCGGATAATGTGACGGCGAAGGTGATTGCTGCATTGCAAACGGTTGCTGGAGTGGAAGCGACTGTGGTGGTCGGTGGCAGCAATCCGCATTGGGAAGATTTGCAGAAGAGTGCACAGGGTGGTGATGGACGCATCCGCCTTGTCCGTAATGCGAGCAATATGCCGGAGCTGATGGCGCAGACGGATTTGGCGATTGCAGCGGGTGGCACGACGGCATGGGAGTTCGCCTACATGGGTGTGCCGATGATGACGATCGTGCTAGCGGATAATCAACGGTCCAATGGTGAGCAGTTGGAGGCGGCGGGTGTGTCCTTGAATTTGGGTTGGCATGAGGATTTGACGGCGAAAGGTTTGGCGGAACGGATTGTAGCGTTGATAGGGAATGATGCAGAGGTGAGGGACGGGGGCACCCCTCACCCCGGCCCTCTCCCCTCCGATGGGCGAGGGGGGAATAACCCTTGGCTAGCCGAGATGTCGGCTAAAGCACGCAAGTTGGTGGATGGGCTAGGGTCGATGCGGGTGTGGTTGAGGTTGAATGAAGAGGCGATCCGGTTGCGTGCGGCTACGGGCAGTGATGCGAAGTTGATCTTTGATTGGGCGAATGATGCGGGTGTGAGGGCAGTGTCGTTTGCTTCCGAGCCCATCGCTTGGGAGAATCACTTGACGTGGTTTGAGGGGAAGTTGAGTGATGCGAATTATCGCATTTGGGTGGCGGAGGATTCAACGGGTGCGGCGATCGGGCAGGTGCGGTTTCAGATCGAAGGTGGGACAGCCACGATTTCTATCAGTCTCGATGCGGCACAGCGGGGGAAGAACCGAGGTTCGTTGCTGATCTGGACGGCGTGCAAGAAGCTGTTCGCAGAGACGGATGTGAAAGAGGTGTTGGCGTATATCAAGCCGGATAATCAGGCGTCTGTGCGGGCGTTTGAGAAGGTGGAGTTTCAGCCGAAAGAGGAGGCGACGGTGAAGGGATTGAGGGCGTTGGTGTATTCGGTGACGCGTGAGGGGATGGGGGACTGATTGGGGGGGCGCGGCTGTGTCGTCAGACCAGCCGCAGCAGATGAAACAGAACGGATCAGTCACAAAATATTTTTGCAGCTTACATTTGCTGCGTTTCCGCTGCGGCTGGTCTGACGACACAGCCGCGGTCCAAGGAGAAGTGGCTTCGTGATTGAATCTCCGGCTCCGGCGAGGCACCTTTGGGCGGATGAACCATCAGGCCCGTGCCCGTGAAGTGTTCGATATCGAAATGGCCGCCCTTAAGGCGGTGCGTGCGCAATTGGATGAATCGTTCGAGCGCGCGGTGGAGGTGATCGTGCAGTGCCTGACGCAACGGCGGAAGATCGTGGTGGTGGGCATTGGCAAGTCCGGCAATATCGGACGTAAGATCGCGGCGACACTTACCAGCACCGGTTCCACGAGTGTGTTGCTGGATAGCGTGGATGCGTTGCACGGAGACTTGGGCATCCTCATCGATGGCGATGTGGTGCTGATGATCAGTTACTCGGGCGAGACGGAGGAGTTGTTGAATCTTATCCCTGCCTTGAAACGTTTTTCGGTGAAGGTCATCGCGCTGACAGGGGCGGCGAAGTCCACGTTGGCGAAGCACAGTGATGTGGTGTTGAACGTGAAGGTGCCGAAGGAGGCGTGTCCGTTTAATCTCGCTCCTACTGCCAGCACGACAGCGACTCTGGTGATGGGTGACGCTCTGGCCATGGCGGTCCTAGATGCGCGCGGATTCAAACAGGCGGATTTTGCACAACGTCATCCTTCCGGCGCGATTGGGCGCGCATTGCTTTTCAAGGTGAAGGACATCATGCGTTCTGGTGCGCGCAATGCGGTGGCGGCGCAGACTCTGACAGTGAAGGAAGCGTTGCTGGTAATGACGCGGGCGAAGGCGGGCAGTGTGAGTGTGGTGGATAAGAAGGGCAAGCTGGCGGGCGTTTTCACGGATGGCGATCTGCGTCGGCACATGGGCACGGATGATAATGTGCTGGGGCTTACGCTGGCTGAGGTGATGACGAAGAATCCGATCTGTGTGAGTGAGGAGGCGTTGGCGGTGGAGGCATTGAAGATTTTCAATGAGCGGAATATCGACGATCTCATCGTGGTGAACGCGAAGAAGGAGCCGGTGGGTTTGGTGGATCTGCAGGATTTGCCGAAGCTGAAGTTGATGTGAGGAGGGGGTGGCCGCAAGAAGGCGCAGAAGGCACAAAAAGGGAGATGGGGTTTCAGAGGGCTTTGATAAATCTAGTTTGCGCGGACTGACGTCCGCGGCTACGGATCAGCAGGTTTTCTAGCGCTTGTCAGCAGAGTGGTTTCGTTTCACACTTGGGATATCACACCATGAAAACTCTTAAGCGATTGGTTCTTGGGCTCGGTCTGGCTATGACGATGACGTCGAGCGCACAAGATTTACCGCGGGATATGGATATGACGCTGTTGCAACGCAAAGTTCATTTTGAGGAGAAGGTCACGAAGACGTTGACGGCGGATTATCTCCTGTATCTGCCGAAGGATTATACGAAGGATACCAAGAAGCTGCATCCGATGATCCTGTTCCTGCATGGCGCGGGTGAGCGTGGCACGAATGTGAACAAGGTGGCGGTGCATGGGCCGCCGAAGTTGGTGAAAGCGGGGAAGGATTTTCCGTTCATCATCGTCTCGCCGCAATGCCCGGAGGGGAAGGTGTGGTCCGTGGAGACGCTGAATGCGCTGCTGGATGATGTGGAGAAGACGTATCGCGTGGACAAGTCGCGTGTGTATCTCACGGGGTTGAGCATGGGCGGTTACGGGACGTGGGCATTGGGCATCGGTTTCCCGGAACGCTTTGCGGCGATGGCGCCGATCTGTGGAGGCGGTGAGAGCATCACGTATCTGCTCGGTTCACGGGACAAGGTGCGTGGACCGATGATCAAAAATATGCCGATCTGGGCCTTCCACGGTGCGAAAGACCCGGTGGTGCCGCTGGCGGAATCCGAGCGCATGGTGGAGATGCTAAAGAAGGGCGGAAACCAGAACGTGAAGCTGACGGTTTATCCTGAAGCACAGCATGATTCTTGGACGGCGACTTATGATAACCCGGAGCTGTTCGAGTGGTTTTTGCAGCATAAGCGCGATCGGTGAGAAAGTATTCCGATATGAAATTTCCCGTCTTTGCCCTTATCTGTTTGTTCGGAGTTTTTGCGCCATTGGTCCAAGCGGCTGATCTGCAAGTTCCCGAAAACGTCATCTTCGAGCGGGACATCGAATACACGAAGCCCAACGGGATGCCGGTGATGTTGAATCTGGCGCGGCCCAAGAATGTCACGAGTCCGCGTCCGGCGGTGATCTGCATCCATGGCGGCGGGTTTCGGGCGGGGAGCCGGGAGAGTTATAACAAGCTGGTCCTGAAACTGGCGGAGAAAGGTTATGTGGCGGCGACGATCAGTTATCGCCTCGCGCCGACGAATCAGTTTCCTGCGGCAGTGCATGATACGAAAGCGGCGGTGCGCTGGATGCGGGCGAATGCGGCGAAGTATCAGGTGGACCCGACGCGCATCGGGGTGACGGGTTCTTCCGCAGGCGGACATCTGGTGCAGTTTTTGGGCGTGACGGCGGGTGTGGCGGAGTTTGAAGGCGACAGCAATCCCGGCTTTTCCAGCGCAGTGACGTGTGTGGTGAATTATTACGGGCCGAGTGATTTCACGCAGTCCTACGGTAAAAGCGTGGATGCGCATGAGGTATTGCCGTTGTGGTTCGGTGGTAATCTGGAGCAGGAGCGGTTCAAGCATATCCTTGGCAGTCCGTTGAACTGGGTGAACCCGCGTTCGGCGCCGACGTTGATCATCCATGGTACGGAGGATAAATACGTGGGCTATGAACAGGCCATCTGGATGCGGGATCGGTTGAAGGCGTGCGGTGTGCCGGTTGAATTGTTGACGTTGGAGGGAGCGGGGCATGGTTTCAAAGGGGCGGATGCGGAGAAGGCGGAGGCGGCGATGCTGGATTATTTGGCGAAATATCTGAAGCCGTGAACGTGAAACCAACAGGCGAGGGCGCCTGTTCGACTAATGGCAGGCGAGGCGCCTGCCCCACTATACGTCACATTCGGCCTCGTCAGGGCGGCAAAGTGAGTCTACCTTGCTCCCGTGAACGCGCTGATAGGGCGGGTGGAGAGTGCGCTGCGGGATGCCAGGCAGTGGTTGCGGGCCAATTGGCTGCGTGCCTTGCGTATCCGTCAGCGCGTGCGCGTCAGTGAGGAGACGTTTCACCTTATCCTCGCGGGTTGTATCGGTGTCCTCGGTGGTCTTATCAACCTGGTCTTCTATCTCTGCATCGAATTTTTGCTCAAACAGGTCAAGCGGCTGACGCTCGGACATGGTGATGATGTGATGGAGGTGGTGGAGGCGTGGGACCCTTGGGTGCGATTTCTCATTCCGGCAGCAGGCGCTTTGGCGGCGGGGTTAGTACTGCATTGGGGGTTGCAACTGATCGGCCGTGTGGCGCATTCGACGAATCTTTTGGAGGCGGTAGGCGCGGGGGATGGGCGATTGCGTTTGCGACCTACGATCATCAAGTCAGTCTCCTCGCTTATCAGCATCGGCACGGGGGCATCGATTGGGCGTGAGGGGGCGATCACGCAATTGACGGCCACGCTGGCGTCGCGCTTTGGGCAATCGGCTTTGTGGGAGCCGTATCGGTTACGATTGTTGGTAGGGTGTGGTGCGGCAGCGGGGCTCTCGGCGGCATACAATGCGCCGATCGCGGGTGCGGTGTTTGCGGCGCTCATCGTGTTAGGGTCGTTCTCCATGCATCTGTTCGTGCCGCTGATCTTTGCCTCGGTGGTGGCGACGATGGTTTCGCGGACGTTCTTTGGCATCGAGCCATGGTATGATGTGCCGCGGTTTGATTTCACGAACTTGTCACAGTTGCCGTGGTTCTTGGTGCTGAGTGTGGCGGCGGGTTGTTTGGGGGCTTTTTTTCTGAAGGTCATCGCGATCAGTCGGCAGAGATTCCAAAAGCTGCAATGGCCCATCCACGCGAAACTGGCCTTAGGCGGAGCATTGATGGGGTTCATCGCGATGGGTTATCCGCTGATTTGGGGTAATGGTTACGGTGCAGCGAATCGGATTCTTCACGGCAACATGGCGTGGGATGCGGTGATGCTGTTGCTGGTGGCGAAGCTGGTGGCGAGTGCGATCGCGGTGGGGGTGGGAACGATCGGTGGATTGATGACGCCGACATTGTTGCTTGGTGCGGCGTTAGGGAGTTTGTTCGGGATGGCGTTACACGCGATGGGTTGCGCGCTGGTGCTGCCGACGGGGGCATTCGCGCTGGTGGGCATGGCGAGTGTGCTGGCGGCGACGTTGCATTCGCCGTTGCTGGCGATGATCTTGGTGTTCGAGATTTCGCTGAACTATTCGCTGATGCCGCCGTTGATGCTGGGGTGCGCCTTGGCATCCGTGGTGGCACGGCGGTTGCATCCGGATTCGGTGTATGCGGAGTCGTTACGTTTGCGTGAATTGGAAGTAGCGCGCGAGAGTTCGCATGCTGGCATGGCGACGGACCTGACGGTGGGGGATCTGATGCATGCCCCGGTGCCGCCCATCCGGGAGAACACGCCGATGCCGCAGATCGCCGAACGGTTTCTCACGAGCGCGTATAATTTTCTGCCAGTGGTGGATGAACAGGGCGGTTTGGTAGGTGTCGTGGCATTGCAAGATCTGAAGGAGTATCTCGCGGGTGGACCGGAGCTATCACTCATCATCGCGTATGATGTGATGCGGCCTTCACCACGGTGTTTGACGCCGAGCCAGAAATTACCGGAGGCGTTGCCGGTGTTGCTGGCGAGTGAGCAACGGAATATTCCGGTGGTGAATAATATGAGTGAGAAGAAGCTCATCGGGGCGGTGCCGAAGGCGGAGGCGCTGGGGCGGTTGTCTGAGGCGATATCGCCGGGGAGCAGCAGCGGCCTAGCGTGAAAATGACCAATGACGAAATCCGAATGACTAAGAAGGCAAAGCGGGTGCTTTAATAAAGTTTCATTGATGGAGGAGAGGGTTTTTATCAGCATTGGGGCGAGAGAACGAAATCACTAAATCCATGGGCAAGACGTTACATGAAGCGGCGAGAGAAGGAGATGTCTCCTCGGTACGTGCGTTGCTGGAAAAGAAGTGGTGGCGGTCTGCACCCGACGTGAATGCCACGGATAAGTGGGGTTGCACGCCGTTACACTATGTGGTGGAGAGCGGGTCGCAGGGGGTTTTCGAGCTGCTGTTATCCCATGGTGCGGATGTGCATGCGGTGAACCGGTTTGCGGACATGCCGATCCACAATGCGGCGAGGGAGGGTAGGAAGGAGATGGTGGCCCTGCTGCTCGACAAGGGAGCGGACATCAATGCGCGGGGGACGGAGGGAGGAACGCCGTTACGACAGGCAGCGCGTGAGGGGCATGTGGAGATTGTGAAATTGTTGCTCTCGCGAGGAGCGGATAAAAACGTGGCGGACAATGCGGGTAGAATTCCCAGACAGTATGCGGAAGATATGCGGCATCAGGCGGTGATCGCTTTGCTGGCGTGAACTCAGCCGAACTTGGCGAGTTCGCGGATGTAACTTTCGGGGAAAACAAAATCGCGGGCGGTGCGGAGGATGTGTTCGGTGTAGTCTGGGACGGGGCGGCCTTCGATCTCGGAGCGGGCGAAGTAAATGATGGCGCGGACTGGCTTTTTCTCCGTGAGTGATTGGATGGTGACATCAGTGCGCCAATAGATGTCTTCTTGCAGTCCCTCGTATTCATCCAGTGTCACCAGATGTTCTTGGGTGAGTTCCCAGAGGACGCCGTAAACGGTATGAGCAGGTGAGGGAATGACGGTGGCGTAGCCGGCGGAGTTGATGATCCAACGATATCCGGGCAAGATCGCCGTGCCAGTGATGCGGGCGCCGGGACAGCGGACGCGCATCTGGACGGGGTCCATATTGGACCCGTAAGCGAAGTAGGGCAGGGGCAGCGGCTGATGCATCCGGGGTGGAAGATAAGGCTATTCGATTTTGAAGCCAATTTTGTAATCGTAATTCCTTGCGCTATCTTGGGCGGATTTGGATGCTTCGGCGTCTAGTTAGTTTAGCTAAGGATAAATTCTATGGAATGGCTCACACAACCGGAAATCTGGATCAGTTTGTTGACGTTGACCTTGCTCGAAGTGGTTTTGGGCGTGGATAACATCATCTTCATCTCCATCCTGAGCGGCAAACTGCCGGCGGATCAGCAAAAGAAGGCGCGGCAGGTGGGCTTGGGCGCGGCCTTGATCACGCGTGTTTTGCTGCTGTGCAGTCTGGCCCTGGTCATGAAGCTGGACAAGGATCCGATCTTTTCGTTCGCGTTTCCGGGCGGAGAGTTCGCTCCCACATGGAAGGATATGATCCTGCTGGTGGGCGGTCTCTTCCTCATCGGCAAGAGCACGTATGAGATCCATGAGAAGCTGGAAGGGGAAGATGGTGGGCACAACCCCAAGGGCAAGGCTTCGTTCAACAGCGTCATTTTCCAGATCATGATGTTGGATATCGTATTCTCACTGGATTCCGTGATCACGGCGGTGGGCATGGTGAAGCAGATCGGCGTGATGATCGCGGCGGTGGTGATCGCCATGGTGGTGATGCTGATGTTCGTGAACCAGATCAGTGATTTCGTGGAGAAGCATCCGGCGATCAAGATGCTGGCATTGAGTTTCCTCATCCTTATCGGTGTGATGCTGGTGGCGGAAGGCGCAGGTCAACACTTCCCGAAGGGCTACATCTACTTTGCCATGGCGTTCTCCGTGGTGGTGGAACTGCTGAACATGAAGATGAAGAAGAAGTCGGAGAAGGTGGCGCTACATCAGCCGTACAAATAGTTTCAAGTTTTCAGTGTTCAGTTTTCAGTGGGGAAAAAGTTAGCGGCGGAAGTGTCCGCCGATGGTGGGACTGCCGGCAAGATTCCGGCAGCACTTTGGGGCTAGCCGGTTACACCGGCGGGCCTTTGAGGGGAAACATCGAACATCGAGAGAAGGGAAGGCGAGGCGTCAAGCCGCCTCGGGCGGAAAGCGGAGGCAAGCCTCCGCACTCCAAAGCAGGTAAGAGCCTCCTCACGTCGGCTGCTACTGTTTGAGCAGGTCCAACAGAGTCTCAGTGATCTTGGGGGCGGCTTGGACTTCGAGGTAGCTGGATTTGGCGCGCCAGGTTTCGTAGCCGCCGAGTTCGTGGTGTTTCACGGTGGGGAGGTAGCCGTTGTAACCATTGGCGAGGGAGACGGTGAAGGTTTGCTTCGCGGGGCTTTTTTCGCGCAGTTCGAGGCCGATCTCCACGAAGACTTCGCAAGGGATGGCGGTGATGCCGAGGTCCCCGATGCGCATGGCCTGCAAGATCGATTTCACTTCGGCAGGGTAATCGGCCATCTGGACGGTTTCGCGGGCGTAGATCTCTTCCATGGTGTCCATGCGCGGGAGGCTGCGGGAGCGGGACATGATTTCTTTCGCACGGGTGACTTCTTCAGCATTGGGACGGCGCACGTCGAGGATGAGTTCTTTTTGTTTCACGCTGAGGGGAACCCAGTCTTGGTATTGGATTTTCTTCAGGGCGGTCAGTGAGGCTTGCGCGACGGCGTCGGCGACGAGGCCGATCTGTTCGTAAGCAGCGCGCTTGGGAGCGGGTTCGCGAAAGTTCACGTTGTTGATATTGCCGCTGGTGCCGTTGGAGAGGAGGGCGACGAAATCGGGTGAAGGGTTTTCGGCGGTGATGAGTTTCTTCACGCGCTTGCAGAAGGCGCCGTAGTAATCCGCCGAGATATGGCCGCCACCGGTGCCGCCGACGTAGTGGAGGGAGTAGTTCGCATACAGGGCGATGGGTTTGCCGTTGGTGCTGACGAGGGAGATGATGGAGACGACGGGATCAATGGGGCCGGAGGGTTCGATGAGGTCTTTGCTGGCACGCGGGGGATTCATCTTCACTTTGTCCACACCACCGAAGGGATTTTTGTAGAGGGCTTCGTTCTTCAGGAACCAACGACGGTTGAAGACTTGGTTGGGTTCCTCGGCAGAGGCCCAGCCGATGCGGGCGGGTTCGAGATTGTTCAAGGCGCGGCGAATGCCATCGGCGATGCGTTGCGCGAGGAATTTTCCATACTCAGCATCAGCATCGCTCTGAAACACGCTGCCGCTCGTGGGCGCGGAATGGGTGTGGGTGGCGGACATCATCATGTTCTCCAGTGGCAGACCGGTGGCTTCATTCACCATCTTCTTGGCGGCATCGAAGATTTCACGGGGGATCATGCAGCTATCGCACACGACGAGGACGAGCTTGGTCTGGCCGTCATCCAAGGCGAGGCAACGGGCGTGGAGTTCATCGTGGATGTGCGTGGCCTTGCCATCCTGCATGTTGCCGTTGATGGAGACGCCGAGGTGCGGCGTGATGTTGCTGGTGGCGGCTCCGGCGCGGAACTGGCGTTTGGGTGATACAGCGGGTTGGGCGAGTGCGGTGGTGATGAAGACGCAGATGGACAGTAGGATGAAGGAAAGGCGTTTCATGGAGGGAGTTTAGGGAACTGATGGAGAAATGTCTAATGACGAAATCCGAATGACGAAGGAATGAGCAATGACGAATGACCCATGAAATGGTTTTGCTACGTCGGACGTTCTCGGACTGCCGGCTAGAATCCGGCAGCACGGGGCGTCTGGTTTCATCGCTCTGGTTCGTAAGAAATGCGACAATTTTGTCTCCATGGAGCGCACCGAGCGCACCGAGCGCACCGAAGACTAACGGAGGATCAAATAATCTGGCAGGATGCAGCCATGAAATTGAAATTTTGTTCGAGAATAGCGGGGAATAGTGAGGTTAAGGATAACGGTGGTTCACAGGAAAGGGCAGGGTGGGCGCGTGAGGAGGAATTCAGAATGAAGAAGCCGAAGTTCGGCCTCCCGAGAATGAAGAAAAGGGCGAACGGAAAACTTTTTGTGTGAACGCATTGGAACGTAGTGGAACGCAAGGTTAGCGGCGGACGAACGGTTCTGTCAGGGTTACTGGCGTGATAGGGAGAATTTTGTCTCCATATAGCGCAGGTAGCGCATATAGGCCTCACGGCGAGGATTGAGGTGTGACAGGATGACGGCATGAGAAAGGCGCGATTTTGTGCCGATATAGTCGATATAGCCGATGTAGTGATAACGGGAGTCGGTTTGGAGTGGTATGAGTGGAGGTATGAACAACGAGATGGAACAGGAGAAAGCAGAGGGAACGGAGGGTGGCTGGGGCCATGGAATGTTGCTGACGGTGGCGGGGCGGAGGGGCATGATGCGGCAGTTCACCGAAACCTTTAGGCCGTGCCCGGCGTCATTACTCAGGAGCCAAGTCATGAATATGGGGAATCAACGAAATCAAATGAGAGACGGTCTGAGATGGGCGGGTGTGAGTGTCAGCCTGTTTGGGGTACGTCAGGCATTCTCACCCCTCACCCCGGCCCAAAGCGGTGGGGGGAAACATCGAACATCCTACGTTCAACATCCAACTTCCAAAGATGGGGGCACCCCTCATCCTCAATCCTTCTCCCCTGCCGAAGTTCGGCTTCCCACAAGGGGAGAAGGAGGATATTTGGCGTCTGCGGTCAATCATGTGCGTTTTTGGTGTTTTGCAGTATTGCTGGCTTTTCTGATGGGGCTGTCGGGCAAGGTGCAGGCGGCGGAGACGCGGCCGAATGTGCTGTTCATCATCTTTGATGATTGGGGGTGGCAGCATGCGGGGGCGTATGGTTGTGATTGGGTGAAGACGCCGAATTTTGATCGGATCGCGAAGGAAGGGATCTTGTTCAAGAATGCGTTCACGTCGAATCCGAAGTGCAGTCCGTGTCGCGCGAGCATTCTGACGGGGCGCAATACTTGGCAACTGGAGGAGGCGGTGAGTCATAATGGGTTGTTTCCGTCCAAGTTCGCGGTGTATCCGGATCTGCTGGAGGCGGCGGGCTATACGGTGGGGTTGACAGGGAAGGGTTGGGGGCCGGGTGATTTCAAGAGCACGGGGTTCAAGCGGAATCCGGCGGGACCGTCGTTTGATACGCACAAGATGGCGGAGGTGCCGGCGAGTGCGATCGGTCGGAATGATTACTCGAAGAACTTTGAGGCGTTCCTGGCGCAGCGGCCCAAGGACAAGCCGTTCAGTTTCTGGATGGGATTTCAGGAGCCGCATCGGGCGTATGAACTGAACTCGGGTGTGCGGTTGGGGAAGAAGTTGGAGGAGGTGAAGGTGCCCGCTTATCTGCCGGATACGCCGGTGGTGCGGGGGGATCTGGCAGATTACGCGATCGAGGTGGAGTATGCGGACGCGCATATCGGCAAGGCGTTGCAGGCGCTCGAAGCGGTGGGTGAGCTGGAGAATACGCTGATCATCGTGACGTCGGATCATGGGATGCCGTTTCCGTATGTGAAGGGGCAGATCCATGAGGATGGGTTTCATCTGCCGCTGGCGATGCGCTGGGGCAAGGGGATCAAGCCGGGGCGCGTGGTGGAGGATTTCATCAATGTGCGGGATTTTGCGCCGACATATCTGGAGTTGGCGGGGGTGAAGGTGCATCCGCAGATGACGGGCAAAAGTCTTACTAAGATTCTGCGCTCGGAGAAATCAGGGCAGATCGAGGCGGAGCGGAGTGTGATGCTGGTGGGGAAGGAACGGCATGATCTGGGGCGGCCGAATGATTGGGGTTATCCGGTGCGAGCCTTGCGCACGAAGGAGTATCTGTATGTGCATAACTATCATCCGGAGCGCTGGCCGGTGGGGAATCCGGAGACGGATTTCGGGAATTGCGATCCGGGTCCGAGCAAGGAAGTGATCAAGATGTTGGGCGGATATTATTACGAGCTGTGTTTCGGCAAGCGGTTGCCGGATGAGTTGTATCGGTTGACGGATGATCCGGAGTGCGTGCGGAATCTGGCGAATGACACGGCGTTCCAACCGGTCATGGAGGATATGCAGTATCGCATGCGGAACATGTTGCTGGCGGAGCAGGATCCACGGGCGTTGGGGAATGGGGCGATCTTTGATGCGTACAAGTACACGGCGGGTCGGCAGAAGGCGTATGATACGTGGCTGAAAGCGCAGGAGCCGAAGCTGGAGGAGATGATGAAGGCGAAGGCGGCGGAGGAGCCGAAGGGGAAGAAAAAGAAGCAGTGAGATAAAAGAAGAAGATGAACACTCCTGGCAATCGAAAGCAGCGAACGATGTTGAGATCTGTGATGTTTTCTCACCCCTCACCGTCGGTCCCTCTCCCCGTTGAGGGGCGAGGGAGGTCTGCCGAAGCCGTCATTGAGACCTGCGGCGATTTGTGCGTGCAGGTGCTTCGGCGGCGGCCGACTGAGGACAGCCGGCCCTACCTTGTTGGCTTGCGGATGCTGGCGGCGATTGCGGTGTTCACTTTGATGCTCGGGGCCGTGAATGCACAAGCTGCGACAGGTGAACAGCCGAATGTGGTTTTGTTCCTGGTGGATGATATGGGGTGGATGGATTCGGGGGCTTACGGGAGCAAGTATTACGAGACGCCGAACATTGATAAATTCGCGAAGCGAGCGATGAGGTTCACGAACGCGTATTCGCAGCCGCTATGTTCGCCCACGCGGGCGAGTATTTTGACGGGGCAGTATTCGGCGCGTCATGGCATCACCAGCGCCACGGGGCATCAGCCACCGCAACCGGCGGGGCATAAGTTCATCGCGGAGGCGGGACCGGCAAATCAGGCGATGCTGTTGCCGGAGAGCAAAAACTTTTTTGAGCCGTCACAGGTCACGCTGGCGGAGACATTGAAAACAGCGGGGTATCGCACAGCGCATATCGGGAAGTGGCATTTGGGACTGACGCAACCGCATTGGCCGGAGCAGCAGGGATTTGATGTCACGTTTCATTGTCATCCTGACCCAGGCCCGCCGGGTGAGTATTTCTCGCCTTATGGAGTGAAGCCGGTGGGCGTTCCAGGCGGGCGCAATAAAGTGGGCAATATCACGGACGGGCCGGAGGGCGAATACATCGTGGACCGGCAGGCGACGGAGGCGGTGAAATTCATCCAGGGCAGCAAGGGCGGGCCGTTTTACTTGAACCTCTGGTGCTACGGTGTACACGGGCCTTGGGGGCATAAGGAGGAATACACGAAGTATTTTGCGACGAAGAAAGACCCGACGGGGCGGCAGGGAAATCCGATCATGGCATCCATGCTGAAAAGTGTGGACGAATGCTTCGGGCGGATCGTGGATGAATTGGAGAAGCAGGGTGTGGCGGACAACACGGTCATCATCTTCTACTCGGACAATGGCGGGAATGTGCACAGCAATGTGCCCGCCACGGCGAAGACCGCCAAGGCGGAGAAGAGCAAGAGCGAGCTGCTGACGGACTGGCGCAAATGGGCGGGAGACAAACCGCCGACTATGAACACGCCGTTGCGCGATGGGAAAGGCACGCTCTATGAGGGCGGCACGCGAGTGCCGCTGATGTGGGCGTGGGCGGGGAAAATCAAGCCGGGCACGATGAGTGAGGCCATCGTGGGGCCGATTGACGTGTATCCGACGGTGATTGATCTGCTGGGCATCAAGAAGCCGGCTCAACAAGTGATGGACGGGGTGAGTTATGCGAAGGTGTTGAAGGGCGAGGGCAACTTGGAGCGCAAAGCGTATTTCAATTATCACCCACATGCGGGAGCGAATCGTGCAGGCGGTGTGTGGGTGCGGAGCGGGGATTTCAAACTGCTGCGGTGGTTTGGAAATCCGAATACGCATGAACTCTACAATCTGCGCGAGGATATCAGTGAGGCGAAAAACTTGGCGGAGGCGATGCCGGAGAAGGTGAAGGAGTTGAGCGCGTTGATCGATGGTTTTTTGAAGCACACGGGAGCGACATATCCGAGGCCGAATCCGGCTTATGCGGCGAAGCCTGCGGTGCCTGCGAAACCAGTGGCGGCGGATGATCTGCAAGGGTGGGTGCCGAAGGCGGTGAAGACATCGTTCAAGGACGGGGCATTGCATATCGAAGCGGATGGGCGTAATCCGTTCATTGCAACAGCACGGTTGGCGGCGTTGAAGTATGAAGGGGCGGTGAAGTTGAATCTGCGTTTACGCAGCGTCCAAGGGGGCGAGGGGAAGGTGCAATGGCGCACGACGGAGCAGGAGACGTTTCCGGCGGATGGGCAGGTCGTGACGTTTAAGGTGCCAGGTGGTGCGGGCTGGAATGAAGTGCCGGTGGCTTTGCCGGTAAGTGGGTCGATCGCTCATATGCGAGTCTATCTGCCCGCGCAGAATGGACCTGTGGACGTGGACTGGATACAGCTTGCGCCCGTAGAGAAGGGGAAAGGGATGACGTGGGATTTCGGTGGAGTGGTGAAATGAATATAACCGAAGATAATATGAGAAATCTATTCAAGATGGCGGTGGTAGCGGTGGTGTTCGCCGCAGTGAACGTGAATGCGGCGACGTTGGTGGAGGATCAATTCGATTCGCCGAAGAAGGAGGGGCGCGATCTGGCGGCGAATCGCGGCGACTGGAAGATCGAGAAGGGGGTTGCGACGGTGACGCAGGACGACAAGCTCTACGAGAAGAACAAGAATCATGGGCCGATCATGTGGTATGACGCGAAGTTCAAGGACGCGACGATCCGGTTCGCTTATAAGGCGGAGAAAGCGAAGCAGTTCGTGTTCACGCTGAACGATGACAAGGGGCATGTGTTCCGGTTCATCCAGAGCACGAACGGTCTTTCGGTGCGGACGTGGCTGGTGCAGGGCAAGGAGGGGAAGCCGGTGGAATTGATCGCGAAGGGGACGAAGACACCGACGTTGCCGGAAGGTAAATGGGTGGAGGCGGTGGTGAAGTTCGACGGGAAGAAGTGCGAACTGACGTTGGGAGATTTCAAACAGACGTTCGAGCATGAGGCGATCGCGAAGGAGAAGACGAAGATGGGATTGGGGTTTGCTTTTGGGACCTTGTCGGTGAAGGACGTGAAAATCGAAACGGTAGCCAAGACGGCGGCGATACAGTAGAAGAGGGAAATCCCTTATGAAATCATTGATCGTGAATGGTGGTGTGGCGTTGGTATTGGCGCTGTTTTCCGCAGGGCAGGCGATTGCGGCGGATTTGGGGGCGTTGACACCGGAGCGGTTGGAGGAATTGCGGAAGCGTTATCCGGAAGCGGATTTGAACAAGGACGGCAAGCTGACGGTGGAGGAGGGAATGGCGTATTACACGCAGCGGACGAAGAAGAGTTCACCGACAACGAACAGCAAGTTGCCGAAGGCGGATTTCGCGAACGTAAAGTATGGGCCGCACGCGCGGAATGTGCTGGATATCTGGCAGGCGAAATCGGACAAGCCGACGCCGCTGGTGGTATTCATCCATGGTGGTGGATTTCGCGGCGGCGATAAGTCCGGTGCGAGTGCGGACATGATCAAGGCGTGCCATGAAAACGGCGTGTCCTACATGTCCATCAGCTATCGCTTCCTGCCGGATGCGCCGGTGCAGGACATCATGAGGGACTGCGCGCGGGCGATCCAGTTCGTGCGTTACAAGGCGAAGGAATACAGCATCGATCCGAAACGGATCGCGTCGTATGGCAGTTCGGCGGGCGCGGGGACATCGGTGTGGCTGGCGGTGCATGATGATCTGGCGGATCCAAAGAGCGAGGATCCGGTGTTGCGCGAGTCGTCGCGTTTGACGGCGGCGGGTTCGCTGAACGGACAGGCGACGTATGACTTGATCGAGTGGGAGGAGAAGATCGGGAAGTTCAAGGCGGATTGGTCAAGCGATCTGGAGGCGCAGGCGTTTTATCATCTGAAATCGCGCGAGGAAGTGGATGGCGAGAAGGGCCAGAAGATCCGGGCGGACGTGAGTATGCTGAAGCTGGTGAGCAAGGGTGATGCGCCGGTGTTCATCTATTGCGCGAATGAGGGCGGTGAGCCGAAGGACCGCAATCATCTGCTGCATCATCCGAAGCACGCGACGGTGCTTAAGGAGTATTGTGACAAGGCGGGCGTGTCGGCGGAGATGTTCTTGATCAAGGCGGAGCCGAAGACGACGGGTAATTACAGCGAGGCGATGCGGAAGTTTTTCTTCAAGCATCTGGGGGTGGAGACGAAGGTGGCGAAGGGGGAGTAGGGAAGGTTGGCCGCAAAAGGCACAAGAGGCGCAAAGATGGAGATATGAAAAATCCGCGTTGGTAACGCGGATTTTCAGTGGAGATGTTAGAGCCTCGTTACCTCGGCTGCTACATAACGGGAGGGGTACGCCGATTCGGAAATCGGCGCTCCGCCTATGCCAGTTGCTTTTTCCAGCGCGCCAATTGTTTCTTCACTTCGCTGGTGCCGGGGGCACCGGTGATGGCGCGGCGGTCCATGGCTTTCTGGAGGTTGAAGACATCGGCGACGTCTTTCGTGAACGTCTTGTCGATGGCTTGGAATTCTTTCACAGTGAGTTTGTCGAGCGGTTTGCCGGTCTTCTCGCTATGCGCGACAACGGCACCGACGACATGATGGGCCTGGCGGAAGGCCATGCCTTTCTTCACGAGATAATCCGCGAGATCGGTGGCAAGGAGCAGGGGATCGCTCGCTGCTTTCGCGCAGGCGGCTTTGTTCACGGTGGTGTTCGCGATCATCGCGGCGGTGAGACGCACGCAGGCGTGGACGGTGTCCGAGGTGTCGAAGAGACGTTCCTTGTCCTCTTGCAGATCGCGATTGTAGGTCATAGGCAGACCTTTCAGCAGAGTGAGCAGGGACATGAGATTCCCTACGACGCGGCCGGATTTGCCACGCGTGAGTTCGGCCACGTCGGGGTTCTTCTTCTGCGGCATCAGGGACGATCCCGTGGTGTAGGCATCGGCGATCTTGATGTAGCTGAACTCGGTGCTGAACCAGATGATGATGTCTTCCGACAGACGCGAGAGATGCACGGCGATGAGGGCGGCAGTGGAACAGAACTCCACCATGAAATCGCGATCACTCACGCCATCCATGCTGTTCTGGGTGACGATGGGTTTATCATTCGCATCCACGAAGCCGAGTTGTTGCGCGACGAATTCGCGGTCGAGAGGCAAGGTGGAACCAGCGATCGCGCCGCTGCCGAGCGGGCAGACGTTCACGCGCTGGAAGCAATCTACCAAACGGCTATGATCGCGCTCCAACATTTCCGCGTAGGCGAGCAGGTGATGCGCGAAGTAAACGGGCTGGGCGCGTTGCAGATGCGTGTAGCCGGGAATGACGACATCGCTGTTCTTCGCACCAAGTTCCACGAGCGCTTTTTGTAAGCCGCGGATCTCTTGGCACAATTCGGCGATCTCATCGCGCACCCACATGCGGACGTCGAGGGCCACCTGGTCGTTGCGTGAGCGGGAGGTGTGCAGCTTGGCACCGGCGGGCACGCGCTTGGTCAGCTCGGCCTCGATGTTCATGTGCACGTCTTCGAGTTCTTCCTTCCACTCGAAACGGCCGTCATCAATCTCGCGCCCGATCTCTTCCAGACCCATCTTGATGGAGGCGAGTTCCAGCTCTGTGAGCACGCCGATCTTGCGCAGCATGGTGGCGTGGGCGATGGAGCCCATGATGTCGTGACGCCAGAGCCGCCAGTCAAAGGAGATGGACTCCGAGAACTTGGCGACCTCGGCGGCGGGACCGCTGCCAAACCGGCCGGAACGGGAAACGGGACTTTGCTTGCTGCTCATGTTCGTAACAAAAACGTGAGAGAGAATGTGCGTTCCAACTTGCGGAATGTCACGACGGAAAGGGGAGGGAGGTGAACCGCGAAATACGCTAAATACGCGAAAAAGGGATGGTGGGGAGACTGGACAGGCGAGGCGCCTGTCCCACTACAATGTGCTTTGTCAGCCGGGGGCGGCTGACAGGTGCTACAGTTTCAGCTTCAACAAACCTACTTCGAGAGCCAGCGCTTCTTGCACGTTGGTGAAGAGGAGGCGTTGGAGGCGTTCCAAGTGTGTCAGGTTCGCGAGGGCGTCGGTGGGTTGCAGTTTTTGGGCGATGGCGGCGGTGACGGCTTGGTGTTGCGGGAAGGTGAGCAGGTCATCGCCTACGTTCACGGTTTGCAGCCAGACATCGCGGAGCCACCATTGCAGCGCGTTCAGCATCTCAGAGCGTTGACGGCGATACTCGGCCTCGATGGAGGCTTTCAGTTCATCTTCCCACTTTTCTTTGAGATCGGATTCCACGTCTGCGTAGCGGTTCAGCGGAGAGCGGGCGGTGAGCTGTTCTTCAATGACTTCTTTTGACGCGTTCAATTGGCCGAGCAAAGTGCCGAGCAAGCGGTAACGGGCAAGCAGGCCACCTTGCGCTTCGGAAACGGTGGTGGCGAAGGCATCCAGCCAGCCGAGTTGCGCTTCGGAGAATTTCTGTCCACCGGTAGCAAAGGTGAGACGGATACAACGAGAGAGAATCGTATCTAGCAGGCGGCCGGGTTCGGTGGAGAGCAAGATGATGACGGATTTCTTGGGTGGCTCTTCCAGAGTTTTCAGGAACGCGTTCGCGGCCTGCACGTTCAGGCGGTCCGCGGCTACCAGCACGCCGATCTTGTATTCGGCCTCGGTGGGTTTGAGGTTCACCGTCTGGATGAGCTCGCGCACCTGATCCACGGAGATGATGCGCGTCTTGGATTCCGGGCGCAGCCATTGCACATCCGCGTGATTACCTTCCTGCACTTTGCGGCAGTTCACGCATTGCTCGCAGCAATCCAGCGGCAGGCCGTTAGCAGCGCGAGCGGGAGGGTTCTGGCAATTGAGCGTTTTGGCGAGGGTACGGGCGACGGCTTCGAGTTCTTCCAGTTGATCGCCGGTGAAAAGATAGGCATGGGCGAGCCGTCCGCGCTCCAGACTGCGCTGGAGCAGGGTGACGACTTGCTGCTGTCCGCCAAACGACGCGAATGCCATGGGAAAGGTTTAGGGGATAGAGGAGGAAACGTCCAGCAACGAAGCGTGTCGATTGAGTGAGGTTATTTTGCCATCAAGGGGCTTTGTCGATTTCGGTCGGGGCTGTGTTCGGCGCTATGCGCGGATCGGGGCCGAATTCATTACTGGCATCAGGCGGGATGAAAAGAAGCAATAGAACGGCGTAAGGAACGGCGAGGACACCGATGACGAACCAGCCTGAGTAGCCCATGTCATGAATGCGACGTACGCTCGGCGGTATGATGGCTGCTTTCAGCAGAAGAATTAAAACAGACAGATTGTAAACTGGATGCAGTTGAAGAGAGCTGAAGCCGACGGTGATCAAAACGAAGATCAAATAGATGATGCAAAAGTGTATCCGGCGCATCCGCCCTTTCAGTGAGAAATACGACTTCCAATCCATGTCGTGGAATTCTTTCAAAGCTTGTTTGCTGAAGCAACTCCCTTTCTGTCATCGGCAGAAGGCCGGGTGTGATTTCAAGCGGGGTGAGGGAAACGTAGTGGGCTACGGCGGACGTCGCGGACTGCCGGCTGGAATCCGGCAGCACGAGGCAACGTGCTACGGCGAATCACCCCGGACATCACGCATGATTCTCTCTTGTAACTCGGGCATAAATTTCATGAAGTCAGATTCTAGCGCACCATAGCTTGTCCTCAGATCTTTAACTGAAGCATGAAGAGACATGGGGCGTTTCAGCCGTTCACTCAACCGGCCTGAGAGCCGTTCAAGGACATCCTCAATTCCAGCAATCTCGCGATAGGAGGAGAGCCAATCGTGCTCGATGATGCGTTCGAGGGTGATGCGCGCTTCTTCGGGCAGTGTTGGGATGAGGGGTTGGAACTCGGCGTAAGCGCTGTGGGTGAACTGTTCCAGTGGTGTGTCAGAAAACTGGCTCCAGTTGCGTGCGAGGAAATGGTCGTAGAAGACATCGATCAAAATACCGCTGAAGCGACGTTGTTCGGGTGAGATGAACGTGCGACTGTGTTTTACGAGGGGATGATTTTCCGTGAAGGCGTCGATGGCTTGGTGGCAGGTGACGCCGCGAAGGAAGGCGGGGCTCATCCGTTGGCGGTCAGCGCCCTTCACCTGATCAGCGAGCAGGTTGCCCAAGCGGAACTCGGTGTCCGGTTCCGAGAGGTAGAGGTGGGCGAGCCAGTTCACGGGTCAAAACTTAGGTTCTTGGCGCGCACCGTGACGCACATGCAGGATATCCACAGTCTTGGTTGCCTCAGTTACTTCGTAGAAGATACGATACGGACGCTGGATAGCTTCGCGAATATTGCCGTCAGTGCCACGCGGGTAGGTGGGACCAGCTAAGGGAAAAGTAGCCAGCATTTGAGCTCTAGCCATTATTTCCCGGCCGGTTTTATAGGCAGCATCAGGATTGTCAGCGGCGATGTAGTTGCACAGTTCCTCTAAATCGGAAACAGCTCGTGCAGACCAGATTACTTTGAATTCCAGCGCGCTGCCCATGATTCGAACAGATTCTCCACCTCTTGATGATCTTTCTTCCGTCCCGCAGCGATGTCTTCGCGGCCTTGGCGTATGGCGGCGAGAATCTGCAGTTCTTCCGTGATCTCATCCAGAGTGGCGTTCTCTGGCATCCGGTTCAGAACTTCAGCAACGGTTTGTTTATCCGTCATAAGATTACTTATAGCCTGCGGGATGCTTATGGGCAAGTGAGCAAGGGATATGGTGCTGATATGTAAAGAAGTGGCGGAGCATTTGTGAGCAGTTGTCGTCATCAAGTGCTGTTGTTGTTCGGTTGCTCAGTTGCTTCGGCAGCGGCGCGCTGAGGACAGCACGCCCTACCTACTATAGGCTTGTTCATCACCTCAGTTTTCTGTGCGATTAAGAATCATTTGAATGAATGCCACTATGTCATCCTATGAGTTAATCGTTTTGGCACCCGTTATGAACGTTGCCTTCGTGATCTTCCCATTCTGCACTTCATAGATGGCGACGATCTCCAGTGTGCCTGGGCCTTCGGGGAAGGTGCGGGTGATGAGTTCGTGGTCGATGACGGTGTGGCCCATCACGATGCGGTTGAGGAGCTTGGCGTGGAGATTGGGCTCAGAGAAGCGGATGGTGAAGCGCTCGCGTAACTGGTCGTGGCCGCTGACGAGGAGTTTGTTCGGATACTCGAATTGTTGCGCGTCTTCGGCGTAGGTCGCGAGCAGGGCTTCGATGTCGTGGGCGTTGTAGGCGTCGAGCTGGCGTTGGACGACGGATTCGGGGCTTGAGTCGGAACTGGTGGACATCACTTTTCCTTTTGCGGGCAAGTTACTGAGCGCGTTCTGAATGGCAAGTTCTTCGATGAGTGAGTGCCGATGGCGGTGGAAAACTTCAACTATTCGCCCCGGAAATTCGTATCAATAGGTATGGGCAAAACATCTGTCATCGGTTATGGTCATCTCAGTCAGCCGAGTTCCGTCTTTTGCGATGAGTTCGTGTCTTCATATGAAGACGATGAAAATTCTATCCGGAGAGGAACTTTGGCTGAGTTCAGGTGTTTGATGAAGCCGCTTATGGCATCCGTTTCAGGGGCGTTAAGTCCGGTCGCCGTTTCTGCACCCCCAGTGCAGAAAGCGATGGTCTATGCCCCTGATAAGGCGACTGATCAGCAGGATCCCGATGCCATCCTGATGCTCAGGGTGAAGGATGGGGATATGGTGGCTTTTGAGACGCTGGTGGAGCGTTATAAACAGCCTCTTATTAACCTCTTATACCGAACGTTGCCTGATGCCACCGAGGCGGAAGACTTGGCGCAAAATGTCTTTATCCAAGTTTATAAATCCGCTCATCGCTACGAAGCTTCTGCCCGGTTTTCCACTTGGCTTTTCACCATTGCTAGGAACCTCTGCCTCAACGAGATACGCCGTCGCTCACGCCATCCCGCGGAGTCCATGGATGTGACGCATCCGGAGAATGAGGACCAGCCTTTGCGGCAGATCGAGGATGTGAAGCAGTTTGCTCCGCCGGATACGATGTTGCAGGGAGAATTGACCGATAAGGTGGAAGAGGCGATTGCGAGTCTGCCGGAGAATCAGCGGACGGCGATGCTTTTGTGTCGTCAGGACGATTTATCGTATGACGATATCGCTAAAGTGCTGGGGTGTTCGCTGTCGGCGACCAAATCGCTGATACATCGGGCACGTGAGACACTGAAGCAGCGGTTAAAGCCTTACTTGAAGACGGGTTCATGGAAAGAAACCCTGTGAGCAGCGCAACTTTGAGTTAGCAGCGGTTTTTGATAGAAAGGTAAGTCGATGAGCGAACACGAACAAAATGAACTGTGGGAAAAAAGCCTGCGGAGCCAACTGACGCCGGAAGAAAAGGGGCGGCTTGAGGCTCATTTGGCTGAGCGCCCCGATTTGCGCGTACAGTGGGAAGAGGAGATGGCCGTTTTCCAAGCCGTCCGGGAGATGCCGGATGCGCCGGTGTCATCGAATTTCACCTCGCTCGTGATGCAAGCGGTGGCGGCGGAAGCCCGGCATGCGCAACGCATTGAAATGGCTGCCCATGAAGGCTTTTTTGTGTGGTTGCGGAAGCATTTTGCACAACTGGCGGTTTCCATGGTTGTAGTGACGGTGGCCGCAGTGCTCGCACTCAAAGTGCCGCATGCCACTTCGCCGCTGAGTGATTCCAGTCAGGAGATGGCCGAGCAGATCAAAGCCATGGCGGCTGTCACCCCCGTACCCCCGGTGGATGTATTGAAGGATTATGAAGCCATCCGGCGCATGAGCCAAACTCAGGTGGCCACCGGGCCGGATATAGAATTGGGTGCTTTGTTCGCCATCGCCGAGTAGGCTTTTACGGTAAGAAAATATTATGTCCCGTCTTCTCCGCATCCTTTCGTTCGCCGCACTGAGTGTCGGCCAAGGGGTGCTTTGGGCGCAGACGGAACCTGCGGCTGGCCAAGATAAAGAGAATCAGCCCAAGGAGGAGCGGCGTTTTTCGCCAGTTGGTGAAAAAGGTCGTCCTCCGGGAGAACCGGGGAGGGGGGGGCGTGGTCCCCGGAATCCTGCAGATGAGTTCCGGTGGTCGATGGATGATTTTCGCTGGTTGTTGGCGATGACTGCCGAGGAGCGCGAAGCGGAGCTGGCGAACAAGTCTGAGTCTACACGTGCCAAGCTGCTGGCCAAACTCAAGGAGTATGACGCGCTTTCACTGGAGGAGCAGGAACTGCGCATCCGGTCCACGGAATTGTTCTTCGACATGATGTTCCTGTTCGCGGCACCGCCGGAGAAACGTGCGGAAAAATTGCAGCGCATGCCGGAAGAACGACGGGTGTTGGTACAGGGCCGTTTGGAGCAATGGGACAAACTGTCACCTGAATTGCAGCAGGAGGTGGTAGAGCACCAGAGCACATTGCGCTATGTGGTCCGCGTGGAGGCGGCTCCTGCTGGAACCAAAGCAGATGTCTTTGCGGCCATGTCCCCTGAGCACCGCCAGCGGGTGGAGGCGGATATCCAAAAGATACAGGCTTTGCCCAAGGAAAAGCGTGAGCGGATGCTGGATAATTTTCATCGGATGTACGACCTGTCCGACAAGGAAAAGAAAGCCATCCTCGAGAAGCTGAACCAGACTGAACGTGCAAAGGTTCAGCAACGCATCGCTGAATATGAGAAACTTTCGCCGGATGAGCGCAAGAGATGCATGGATTCCGCACGGCGCTTCACCAATTTAAGCTCGGAGGATCAGGCCCGTTTTATGGAAGGTGCCGAGCGTTGGGAGAAGATGAGTGAGGATGAGCGCAACACTTGGCGCAATCTTGTCAAGCAAATGCCGCCGCTTCCGCCGGGCCTGAACAACCGACCGCCAGCGCTGCCCATGGCAAAGCCTGCATTGAATCCGCCGTCACATCTTCCCTCACCGCCTAGTCCGGCTCCGTAGAGTTAACCCTGAGGGTTTGCTGTTCTGCTCCACCAGTTGAGCGAGCCGTTTCAACGTTTCTCCGCTTTTGACCTCGGCCTGTTGCTTCCGGAAACGTCCGAAGATTCGCATCAGCAGTTTTGCCCACCAGGAAATCGTTTTTTCTTTGGCGTAAATCTCCGTGAAACGCTCGATCTTCGTCCCTTTGACGATCGGGGACAGGGTGATGATCTCGGTTGATTCAGGGATTGATGGGTCGGTCTTTGACCTCATCTTGAAAACAATACGGCGGTGCTCCACGAATTCCGCCACCTCGGCGTTGTATTCATGTTCGCCACCGTTCTGACCCGCCAGAGTGACATCGAACTCGAAGTGTGGGCGAAATGGCCCTTGGGACTTCGGGAAGATGCGACGGATCGCCGGATTCCACCGCGGCAGCATCTCAGTGCTGGCAACGTATTGCCAGACGAAGGATGGCAAGCGGTGAATGATGCCTTCTTCCTTAACAGTCATCGCCTAACAATCTCACCTATCGGATGGAAAAAAGCAATTTCAAAAAATACCGGCCTGTTCTTTCGATTCATGGATGGCGGGAAAACCATTAGCGTGCCGCCATGTTCAGGCGCAAGGTCGGCGGTGGGGCGGTGGGATGATAATTTCCAGCAAAGCCATGCACCAGGCCGCTCGCAAGTCCCTTCAAGACAGTCTCGGAGGTTTCGCGCACGATGATCAGGGTCGCCTGGCCGTTGTGATCACTGTTGATGAATTCAGTCAGGGCAGGTGTGCTGATCACCCGCAAGCCGCTCGTCTCTTCTGGCTCGATGCTGAACGTGCCCAAGGGAACCGCGGCCGCCGAATCGATCTCGTTTCCTCCATTTCGATTCGCCGGCGCGTTATCCCAGATGATCTCATGTTCGGACCACTCATCCTGCGCTCCGTCCTTCAAGCCATACACAGTGAAGACGCAGGTGGGCAGGCGTGAAGCGAAGCCATAACCGGTCGGCTCAAATGTCAAGGCCAGTGCGGCATTCTCCACCTTTTGCCCTTTGATGGTGCTGAGGTCGAAGCTGAAGTAAGCCTTCCGCCGGTAACCGGGTGTGTGCGTGTTCTTCACCAGCATCAGGGAATCCGAATGATGATTCTCTGTGCCTTGGGAGAAGACGTATGAGGTACGACCACGACCTGAAGCCGTGGTAAGTGTGACTGTGCCTGCCGGCTGATTGGCCGCTGTGTTTTCACGCGTGGCCCGATCGGCTTCTACGAAGGAAGTGTTCCGTGCTGCCACTGCTTGCCGGTTCAACACGGCGTTTTCACCAGTGGTCAGGCGCAGGTTCTCGCCGCTCTGGCGATGACGCACCTCCACTTCGCCATCGAAGACTTGCACGTGGGCCTTGCCGTCTGCACCCGCGCTGATGCCGAATTCCGTGCCGTGATCGATGATTTTGGCATTGGCCGTTTCCACGGTGAAGCCCACCGCTTGTTTCGGCACATGCGCGGTGAGCATACCACGATGAAGTATGCAGAGATCCTTGTTCACGATCTCCAGAACAGCAGGGGCCTCAAGCGTGATGGTAGCGCCAGATTCAAAGCGCAATGTGGCCAGCCCATAGGTGAGCGAAAGTTTCCCCGCTGTGAGCCGGGCTCCTTCCGCTGTGGGCAAAGCAGAACTTTCCCAACGGCAACCGCGGGTCTGCGTCAGGGTCGCGACGACGGGCGGTGTGACGATGGCAGCTTGAGGGGCGGGGTGTTCGTGTTTGGCCAGGCTGATGCCCAAGCCGATACCGGTGGCCAATACCGCGATGCTTGCCGCAGCCGCCAACCAGACAGCGTTCTTTTTCCAGGGCGAGGGCAGGGGAACGACCTTGCTCTCAGTAGGAGACTCCAATCCAGCCAAGGAAGCGGCAAGTTGATCCGGCAAAGTTTGTTGACCGATGCGACCGCTCTCCCAATGCAGGCCAGCGTGCAATTGCAGATGCTCCACCACGTAACGGCGCGCGGTAGCTGATTCCCGCACGAGCACTTCCAGCCGCGCGGATTGGTCCGGCGTCAACTGCTGTTCCACCAGCCGTTCACACAGCTCGTGCAGTTCCTCAGGTTGCTTCGGGTTCATAGTCATCGGCTTTCTTCAGGGAACGGGTCACACACTCGTGCAAATTCTTGCGGATACGGCTGAGCAGGCGGTAAACGGCACCTTCGGTCTTCTGGGTCTGCTCGGCGATGTCATCGATCTCCGCGCCTTCGTGATAGCGCAAATTCAATATCTGGCGATGTTCGGCATCCAGCTTGCCCATGCATTGGGTGAGCAACTGCCGCTGCACTTCCAGCGCCTCATCATTGCTCTCCACCTCGGAGGCGATGATTTCCAGAAACTCATCTGACACCTGCAACTGGTTCTTCTTCTGGCGCTTGCGATAGGTGAGCACCTGATGAAAAGCGATCTTGCGCGCCCACGCACCGAAGTTCGTGCCCGGCTGGAACTGGTCGAAACACCGCCACATCACCAGCTTGCTCTGCTGGAGGATATCCTCGGCGTCCTGCGGGCGCGGCACCAGCGTCATCACATACAACGCCAGCGACCGCTCGATGCTGGAGAGCTGGACGATGAACAATTCGGTTTTATCAGGTGCCGACATGGTGGCTATTCAGGAGATTAAGTCCGAAAAGGCGGGTTTTGGACAGCTCGGAATGAACGTTTTTGCCCGTTACTGCTCCAATGTTCTGTATGAAAAAACCGACTAAGGCCGGGATGATCTCTTTTTGGAAGAAGGAACTGCTGCCCTTGCTCATCATGGCCTTGGTGCTGTTCGCCTTCCGCTCGGCGGTGGCAGATTGGTATGATGTGCCGACGGGCTCCATGAAACCGACCATCCTCGAAGGCGACCGCGTGTTCGTCCACAAGACGGCGTATGATCTGAAAGTGCCGTTCACCAAATGGCATCTGGCCGAGTGGGGCAATCCGAAACGTGGCGACATCGTGGTGTGTTTCTCGCCAGAAGACGGGATACGATTGGTGAAGCGCGTGGTTGCTGTGCCGGGTGATCGCATTGAGCTGACCGGCAATCGTTTATTTGTGAATGGCGTAGCGGCTGAATACGGGCCGTTGGAGTCAGACGTAATCAAGGATATGCCCACACAGGAGGTGCTACATTACCAGTTCGCAGAAGAAACAGTGGCCGGACGATCGCATCCCGTGATGTTCATTCCTGCGGTTCAGTCGCACAATTCTTTCCCGGAGCAAACCGTGCCCGCCGGTCAGTATTTCATGATGGGTGATAATCGTGATAACAGCAAAGACTCGCGCTACTTCGGCTACGTGCCGCGCAAAGAAATCATGGGCGAGGCGGTTGGTATTGCGATCTCCTTTGAAAAAGACGCGTGGTTCAAAGCACGCTGGAGCCGGTTCTTTTCAGAACTGCCATAGGAGCGTGGCCGCCCGCCCCGTGCCGCTAGGTCGGGGTCCTCGGCCACAGCAACGGGCATAAAGCCTGTCATGAACTTTGGTGCGTGAACCACCAAGAGACGCGTCCATATGTTCTCTCTCACCCCTCAACGGGGAGAGGGCAGGGGTGAGGGGTGAGTCGCAACACAGGGTATTCTAATCCATTCAACAATTTTGAAATATCCAGCATCTGTCGGTACGGAGCAGGCCATCACACTCCTTCACAGTGGCACCCTCAAAATCCTCTGCCCAAAGATCGCGCACGCGTGAGTGAAGCTTATGCCTTCCAACAGTGGCGAAAGAAACGGCTGCTTCCCTACAGTGCAACCATTCGCCCAATATGAAAACGCAGGCAGCACGACCGCTCGATCACTGAACAGAAAGCAAGGACAACGCGCTTCCGAGGTGACGCCATCGCCCAAGGACAACGTCGGATGCTCATGTCCCATGATAAGTGTGAGTGACTCATCGGTGCCATCTACAGCGCGTGAATCATCACCATGCAGCAGAAGAAATTTTCCCACCTGTAATTTCCTCTGAACTGAAACCGATGTAGGCAAACTCGTGAGATTGCGTTCCAGCAGATGATCGTGATTACCCAGCAGTAAAGTGAGCTGAGAACGCTGGGACAGCTCATTGATCAAGCGATCCAACTCCGTGCGCACTTCTGGTAAAGACACAGTGCCATGCACGATGTCACCTAGTATGACGACACGTTCCGGTTGATAATCCTCCTGCAATTCCAGCAGCCGCTCCACAGTGTCTTCCTCGCGGCTCACCGGCAGCAATTGACCGCGACTGCGATGTGCCCACACATAACCGAGATGCAGGTCGGCAACCGCTAACAGCTTGTGTTCAGGCAGCCAAAGCGCACGACGGCTATCCGCAGTGATCGAAGGCGAGAGGGGGAGCGATTGCATCTTACTCGTCATCACCGCCACCCGCATTGGCGTAACTCTTCTTCTCCCACGGCTTCTTCTCGCGCTCAGGCAGCTTGGTGTCCACCTTCACGTAGTAAGACTCTTCGCCCAGCATGTCGTTCACGGCTTGCTCGAATTCATTCGAGGGCGCGACGAAATAGCGGTCATGTGTCTCGATGAAGATCACCGCTCCGCTCGGATCGCGGAAGCAGAGGAAGAGGGGAGTGCGACCTTTGTTCGCTTCCACCAGTCGCCGCACATCATCCAATTTCTCTAACGTGAGATGCGCCATCTGCAAGCGCAGGTGAACCTGCTTCGTGTACTTACGCGGAGCCACTTCGATGGGCATGATCTCCGTTGGGAAAATCTTCGGCTTGTCCTCGCCGTTGTTCACTTCACCGATGACGAGAATGACGGCGTTCTGCTTCAGGTGATCGCGGAACTTGTCGTAATTGTCATTCATGCAGAGGATCTGCGCGCTGCTGGCAGTATCCTCCAAGGTGACCATCGCGTAAGGCTTGCCGGATTTCTTCGAGAAGCCCTGTTGCACCGCGGTGATCATGCCGCCGAGACGGCTCATGCTCTTGGCGGGCAATTGGGTGGCCTCAGTAAGCGTGCAGAGCGTGTAACGCTCCAGCATCTTCGCATACGGCGTGAGCGGATGGCCGGTGACATAGAAACCGAGCAAATCCTTCTCCGCTTGCAAGAGTTCGCTCTGCGGCCATTCCGGCAATTTGGCAAGAGACTCCGGCATGGCCGTCGTCGTGTCCTCCGCCATCATGCCGAAGAGGGAGACTTGACCCTTGGCTTTGTCTGAAGCTGCGCTGGCCGCGCGGGTGAGACTGAATTCAATCTGTGAGAACAGCGTCGCGCGCGTTTCACCGAAACAATCGCAACCGCCGCACTTGATCAGCGCTTCCAGCACCTTGCGGTTCACCGTGCGCGTATCCACGCGCTGGCACATCTCGCCGAGCGTCTTGAATTTATCTCCTTCGGCACGCGCCTTGAGGATGCTTTGCACCGCCACTTCGCCGACGCCTTTGATCGCCGCGAGACCGAAGCGGATGACGGTGCCTCCGCGTGCAGGCGCGAAGTAGAGGCTGCTCTCGTTCACATCCGGCGCGAGCACCTCGATGCCCATGCTGCGGGCCTCGGCGATGAACTGACTGAGCTTCGCCGTATCGCTCATGTCGTTTGTCATCATGGCGCAGAAGAACTCGACCGGATAATTCGCCTTCAGATACGCCGTCTGATACGCCACGACGGCGTAGGCGGCCGCGTGTGATTTGTTGAAGCCGTAACCGGCAAACTTCTCCAGCAAGTCGAACACCTGGTTCGCCTTGTCCGCCGCGATGCCGTTCTTTTCCTTCGCACCATTGACGAACAGCGCGCGATGCTTCTGCATCTCCTCGATCTTCTTCTTGCCCATCGCGCGACGCAGCAAGTCAGCGCCGCCGAGTGTGTAACCGGCGAGGATCTGCGCGGCTTGCATCACCTGCTCCTGGTAGATGAGCACACCGTAGGTTTCCTTCGAGATGCCTTCCAGCAGCGCGTGTGGATACTCGACTTCCTTGCGCCCGTGACGGCGCTCAATGAAGTCCGGGATCAGGTCCATGGGGCCGGGGCGATAGAGCGCCACGAGTGCCGTGATGTGCTCCACGGAAGCGATCTGGAAGCGACGGCACAGATCGCGCATGCCACCAGACTCAAGCTGGAACACGCCGAGCGTATTCGCCTTGTTCAACAGGTCGTAAGCCTTCGCATCATCGAGATGGAGCGTGTCCACGTCGATGGTGATGCCCTTGGTCTGCTTCACCATGTCGCACGTATTGCGAATGACGGTGAGCGTTTTTAGACCGAGGAAGTCCATCTTCAGCAGGCCGAGGTCGCCTACCGGGTTCATCGCGTACTGCGTGACCATCGTTCCGTCATCATCCTGTTTGACGGGCAGGAGATTGATGAGCGGCTCGGGGCCGATCACGACAGCGGCGGCGTGAATGGAGGAATTGCGCGTGATATCTTCCAGCACGAAACCCGTATCGATCAATTCACGCGTTACCTCTTCGGACTCGTATGCCTGCTTCAGATCGGCGGATTGCTCCAACGCCTTCTTCAGGTCCATCTTGAGCTCGTTCGGGATCATCTTGGCGAGGCGATCGCACTCGCCGTAGCTCAGACCCATGACGCGACCGACATCGCGCACCACGGACTTCGCACCCATCGTACCGAAGGTGATGATCTGCGCCACGCAATCACGACCATACTTCTGGCGCACGTATTCGATCACGTCCGCACGACGGTCATCCGCGAAATCGATATCGATATCCGGCGGGTTCACGCGTTCGGGATTCAGGAAGCGCTCGAACAGCAGGCCGTAACGGATGGGATCGACGTTCGCGATGTCCAACAGATACGTGACCATGGAACCTGCGGCACTACCACGCGCCACGCACGCGACACCCATCTTGCGGCCTTCCAAAACGAAATCAGCCACGATGAGAAAGTAATCCACGAAACCGGTCTTCAAGATCACCGCCATCTCGATCTGCACGCGGTCAATCACGTCCTTGATGGCCGCGGCCACGGAAGGCAATTGATGCAAGCTGGTATCAGGTGATGCGCTCTTCTCCGCTTCGAACTTCGCGAAATCCAGCGTGGGCAGACGTTTCGGCTCCTGGATGGATTCGATGATGAAATCAGACCCCTCAGCACGGGCCTGCAACGTGTAACGGCGGTTCAGGCCGTTGGCGAGCAGCAGACGCAGATAACCTTCGCGCGTGTAATGCTCCGGCGGGTTGAAGACGGGGTAGTGCAGGTCGCCGAACTTGATGTCGAGATTGCACTTCTCGGCGACTTCCAGCGTGTTCTTTACCGCTTCCGGAGTTTCGGTGAAGCGTGCATGCATCTCCTCGGCGGAGCGCAGGAAGAATTGCTCCTGCACATACTGCATGCGCTTCGTATCGCTGAGCAGGTTTTGATTGCCGATGCAGATGAGGCAGTCATGCGCGTGAGAATGTTCCTTCTTCACGTAATGCACGTCATTCGTCGCGACGAGCTTCAGGTCGAATTCCTTGGCCCACGGGATCAGCAGGCGGTTCACTTTGGCCTGTTCGGAGATGCCGTGGTTCTGGAGTTCGAGATAGAAATTCTCCGGCCCAAGCGTCTGCTTGAACCAGTCGATGGAAGCGCGGGCCTTGTCCGGCTGATCGTGGATGATGTGCTGGCAGATCTCGCTGGCGAGACAGCCGGAAAGGGCGATGATGCCTTCCTTGTGCTCCGCGAGCAGATCCTTGTCGATGCGCGGCTTGTAGTAGAACCCGTCGATGTAAGCGAGGCTCACCATCTTGACGAGATTCTTGTAGCCTTGCTGATCCTTCGCCAGCAGCACGAGATGGTTATAGACTTCCTTGCCGCCGCCACTCGCTTTTTTCTCCGTGCGCTTGCCGGGAGCCACATACACCTCGCACCCGATGATGGGCTTGATGCCTTTCTTCCTCGCGGCCTGATAAAAATCGATCGCACCGAACATGTTCCCGTGATCGGTGATGGCGAGAGAGGAGAACTTCAACTCGTGGGCACGGTCCATCAGCCGGTCTAGCCGGCAGGCACCATCGAGCAAGGAGTACTCGGTGTGCAGATGGAGATGGACATATTCCGCATGCGACATGCCCGGGAATGTAAGGGCGGGTGAGGGCCCTGCGCAAGTGAAGGGGCAGGGATGTTATTCACAATGAGAGATGAGTAATGCGCCAGCAAAGTGCTGCCGGATTCCAGCCGGCAGTAAAGGGGCATTGTAAACAAGGCGGCATTTGAATGATTAAGCCGGATATGACTATCCGTCAGGATTTCGAGCAGCGTGTTTCGTCGGGCGCCAATATCCTGCCGGCTGGAATCCGGCAGCACGGGCTTTATGTCCGCGCGAACAGCATTGTATAAAACTGTCATGATCTTGATTAAAGCCACCCATTTTCCACTGTTTACATCGGAAACTTCTCTGATACCTTGCGCGGCTCTGTGAAAAACGCGGAAACAAAACAGCAGCAGCCGATCCGGGTGGGCCTCATCTCGCTCGGTTGCGCGAAGAACTTGGTGGATGCCGAGATCATGCTCGGCACCCTGATGAAAGACGGCGTGGAGATCACCAATCAGGCCGAGTCGGCCGATGTGGTGGTGGTGAACACGTGCTCCTTCATCGATGCTGCGCAGGAGGAGAGCGTCGATACCATCCTCGAATCCGTGGAAGTCCGAGAAGCGAACAATCGCGGCCAGGCGCTCATCGTTTCCGGCTGTCTCTCCCAACGTTTCCGCGATGATCTGCCGAAGCTGTTCCCGGAAGTGGACGCCTTCATGGGCATCGATCAAGTGGCGCAGGTGACGGACATCGTGAAGACCGCGCTGAGCCGTCGCGAAGAGAAGATCGCCACGGGCCAACCGCTCAAGCGCGCTTCCAAAAAGAAAGTTTCCTCCAAGCTCGCGGAACTCGATGCCAAGAAGCCGCACGATCATCACGCGGATGAAGCCGTGACGCGTGGCACGGACAAGTTCGGTAAATCGAAGCAAGTCATCGCGCTCACGCCAACAGCACCCGCGGTTCCGGCAGGCCCTTTGATGGATGTCACAGCGCGTCCGGTTTACATCCCTGATTTCGGCACGCCACGTTTTCGCCTCACGCCGAAACATTTCGCGTATGTGAAGATCGCCGAGGGGTGCAATCATCCGTGCAGCTTCTGCATCATCCCGCGCATGCGCGGTTCGCATCGCAGCCGCACGCAAGCAGACGTCGTGGCTGAGGTGAAAGAGCTCGTCAAAGAGGGCGTGAAGGAGATCAACCTCATCTCGCAGGATTCCACTTACTACGGCTTGGACCTGCGGGCGAATCATTCGCGTGCAATCTCTTCTCCGGAAAAATTTAACGCGGCTGCGAAGGCATTGCCCGCTGATGCGACCACGCTTTGCTCGCTGTTGCGCGAATTGAATTCGATCAAGGGTGATTTCTGGATCCGCCTGCTCTACACGCATCCGGCGCATTGGACGGATGAACTCATCCAAACCATCGCGGAGTGCAAGAAAGTGGTGCGCTACGTGGACATGCCCTTGCAGCACATCCAGCAGAACATGCTGGAGCGCATGCGCCGCGAAACGTCCGAGCAGTACATCGTGGATCTCATCGCGAAGATCCGTAAAGGCATCCCGGGCATCGCCATCCGCACGACGTTCATCGTGGCGTTCCCCGGTGAGACGGAAGCTTATTTCGACCGTTTGCTCGAGTTCATCCACGAGACGAAGTTCGAGCGCATGGGTGTGTTCACTTATTCGCAAGAAGAGGGAACCATCGCCGGTAAGATGGCGGGCCAGATCACGGAGAAGGTGAAGCAGAAACGTCGTGAACGCTCGATGGCCGCCCAACTCGAAGTGGCGCGAGCCGTCTCCGAGAGTTTCGTCGGCAAGACCATCAAGGTGCTCATCGAAGGCGAAGCGAGTGCGAAGGAGCTTCAAGGCGCGAAGATCAGTTCGTGGGAACACGGCTTGATCCGCAGCGATGACGAGCAAAACGCATTGCCGAAGGGCCGTTACCTCATCGCGCGCGGTGAAGCGGACGCGCCGGACATCGACGGTCGCGTGTATGTGCGCGGCAAGCTGCCGATCGGTGAATTCGCGAAGGTGAAGGTGATCGGGCATACGGATTACGACCTGATTGCGGAACCGGCGTAACTTGCCAAGTGTTACCGGCTTGGCTATCTTGACGACTATGAGCAAAGCTGAAATTTTGAGCGAGCTGCCCAAACTGGATGTGCGGGAGCGGGCTGAAATTTTCGCCAGACTTTGCGAGCTCGAAGAATCCACTTCGGTTCCCACTGCGGAAGAACGCGCCATCTTGGATAAAGAATGGGAAGATTTTAAAAGAGATGGTGACAAAGGAACTCCTTTGCACGAGGTGGAGGCTCTCTTGCGTCGGGGACGTGGAAAATGAAGTGGCAAGTCAGCCTTCGCTCGCGAGCTTTGGATGACATTGCTTCGGCAAGAGAGTGGTATGACGAGCGTGTACCCGGCCTTGGTGATGATTTTGCCGCCGAAGTTCTTCACGGGTTCTATTATCTTTCTGAATTCGGTGACATACGGCCCAGATACTACGGCGAATTCCGACAGTTGCTCGTGAAACGGTTTCCTTATAAAATATTCTTTCTTTTCGATGGTGAAGCCGTCGTTGTCTTCCGCGTTCTTCATGCAAAACAGGACCATTCTCGTCATTTACTTGAATAGCGCCATTGAACCTCCGCCATATCAGGTCTAGACTGGCGACGCTTAATGAATTTACCGAACAAACTCACGCTCTCCCGGATGGTGATGACCCTCGCCTTCCTGATCGTGGTGTTTTCGCACATGCGTTGGTATCAGACCATCGCCTTGGTCATCTTCAGCATCGCCAGCCTCACGGATTACTTCGATGGCAAGATCGCGCGTGAGAAGAAACTCATCACGAATTTCGGTATCCTCATGGACCCGCTGGCGGACAAGATACTTGTCTGCTCCGCGTTCATCGCTTTCGTGGAATTGCAATGGATGGCTGCGTGGATGGTCGTCGTGGTCGTCGCCCGTGAACTCACCATCACCGGCCTGCGCCTGCTTGCCGCCTCGAAGAATGTCGTGATGGCCGCTGAACGTTACGGCAAGCACAAGACCATCTCGCAGATCGTGGCGGTGATCGCCATTTTGATCTTTCACGCCCATGATAGCTGGGGCGTGATCGGTGAATTCTTCAGCTTCAACCTGCTCGGCTTCGGCCCTTGGATTCAATGGTTCAGCACCTTGGCCAAGTGGGTCGCCGTGATCCTCACGTTCTACTCCGGCAGCGTGTATCTGTGGAAAAACCGTGAGTTGTTGTTGAAGGACATGTAAGGAGGCGAATACGATGGCTTGCTTGCTCGCCATGTCATCCATTTCAGGAACGTTGGTAGAAATGTCCGCCGTCCTCTTGATCTGCTCGTTTATCCATCTACTTTGTACTTTTAATGCCATCCAAAAAGGGAACTCTGCATATGGCAGATTTCTCAATGGTTTCATAATTTGGCTCGCCCGCGGGTTTAATTCTGGATTGCTACCAAAAGGCCCGGGGACTTGGGGATCGATCGTGGGTGTTCTTTGGACGATGGTGCTTATCTTTCCCGCACGGCTGGACATTTTCCTGTTAGGCACGTTATTGGGCATTCCGGCCTCCATCTGGATCTGCGAACGCGCCGAGAAAATCCTGAATCAGCACGATCCTTCCTCCGTGGTCCTGGATGAGATCATCGCTTTGCCCATCTGCTTCCTGCCGTGGGTGATCTTTTTGTGGAAACCTGCTCAAACGATGCCCGCCATCAGCGATTTCTTCACGGGCAACAACTGGCTCGGCGTCCTCGCCATCTTCGGCCTGTTCCGTCTGTTTGATATTTGGAAACCCGGCCCTATCGGCAAGATCCAAAATCTCAAAGGTGGCCTTGGCGTGACTGCGGATGACGTCCTTGCCGGAATCGCTACGGCCTTGATTGTGGCAACATTTCTTGCCTTTTGTTGATTCGCCCGGTTTTTCCCTTTCAATCTCTATAAATGAAGCTAATATTGCGCCCATGGTGCCACCGGAAGACACACCTTGGCGCAAAGGACCGGCTGGATTGGACATTCCTTCCATGCCTTCGTCTTTTTCCGTCGCTTTCACTTCAGTAAGCCTCCTGTTACGCCGTTATTAGATGCCATGGATCAGGAAGATGCCATCATCTCCAAGCGCGAGGGCCTCATTTACGAGGTCCTGATACCGGCTGTTTGGACCTCCGGCATCGCACCGCTGGCCATCCTCCTTGTCTCCCTGTTCCCGTTCGCTTTTCACCGGGCATGGTGGGAATTGATCTTTCCCATCCTCGCCGTCATCTACGTCTACAAGTGGAACAAACAGATCCGCACCAAACTGTTCCTCTACAATTTCGATCTCAGCTCCCGCCTCACTAAGGACCACACCGATGAACTCGACAAGTGGGGCGAGAAAAGCTTCTACCTGTTTCTCGGCAGCCTCATCGCACTGACCATCGTCACCACGTTGCTGCTCCTGTTGTTCACCGCGCTATAATCCCAGAGCCTTCCGCACCACTGGCTCGATCACTTCCGCCTGCCGCCAGAATCCCAAGTCCGATGGATGCGACCCATCCGCCGTCGCTTCGGAATCACTACCCAACAACTGCTCACCCTCGATGTAGCTCAGGCCCGTCATCCCTTCCTTCACCAATTTCTCGTAAGCCTTCTTGAACTCAACGCGGCTTCCGTCATTGCGATCCCGTCGACTCTGCAAGAACGGCGCATCTCCGTAAGTACGATCCTCGATGAGCACCATCGGCACCTTCGGTTTCGCCTCGCGCAACTTGCGGATGAAATTCTCCGCGCGCTCTTTTACCAACGTCGGCACCATGTTCGGTAACGCATCGATCACATACACCGATGGATCAAGCTCGGTAAGCAATGATGCGATTTCCGGCTCCATCAACGCATTCCCTGAGAACCCCAGGTTGATGAACGGCTTGTTCAATCGCCGCGCGATGATCGCCGGATGCGTCATGCCCGGTCGTGATGCGCTCGCGCCATGCACGATGGATGTCCCGTAAAACACTACCGGCTTCTCCGTCCGCGGCGGCTGCGCCACGAACCAATTCCCCGCGTTCACGCCGAACTCCAGCGATTCCACACCGTTGTAGAGCGGCAGATACGCCATGTAGCCGCGATACCCTGGCTTCAATCCACCCACCAACACCACATCTACATCCTGCTTTTCCGGCCGCGTGCAAGCCACCCAGCTCCAGCGCCCATCCGGCAATTGCCCGTAAAGATCCACACCGCTCACACCCATCGCGGACATGTTCGAGATGGCGATCTTCGCATTGGAGAGCTTATAACGCACCTTGATCGTCGGGCTGTCCGTCGCGAAACGCACCACCATGCCCGAGGAATTGCGGCTCAAGTTCCACACCACATCGCGCACCACACCCTTCGCCTTCGCAGGCAATCGGTCGTAATACTTCTCCGTATCCTTCCACCCTTTGCCTTCAATACCCCAATCCTTCGCATTATACCAATGCACCCCTTCTTCCACCTTCGGCGTCAGATGAGTGGCCTGCGCCATCGCCTCGCCACCCAGCCACCGCGCCGTCGCCAGTGAAACAATCCCACCCGCAATAAATTCTCTCCGATTCATACATCTTCCTATTCTTTTAATCCTGCCAACCCGCCACGAACTACCCAGCGGGTAAAACTACACCGCAACGCCTCACCACCCTCGCCCATGAGAAGCCGAACTTCGGCAGGGGAGAGGGCCGGGGTGAGGGGTGCCCGGCTTTCAAAAGTTTCATCCCTTCCTCGTCAGCCCCTTCATCTCCCAACCCGCACGATACTTATGATGCACATGTGCATCCGCTTCCTTGTTCTTCTTGAACTCCATCTTCTTCGAGTTCCACTCCAGCTTCTGGTTCGGGAAATAGATCGCCACCGTCCCGAGCAGAACTGTCTCCGTCAGCGGACCAGAATAATCAAAACTCCCCGTCGCCATCCCTTCACCTTTGCACGCCTCCGTCCACTGCTGATAATGATTATCACCCGGCACCTCCTCCAGCTTCACGTCCTGCGCATCCTTGCCCAGCAGACGCGGCTTGCCGCCATGCGGGCAGAGCAGGGTGCCTTTCTCGCCGATTAACAAACAGCCGTTATCTGTCAGCTTCTCACCCTCTGGCAATGGTGCCAGTTCCAGCGCGGGCTTCTTCCCGCCATCATACCACGTCATCGTGATATCACCCTTTGTGAACTTCGTTTTCTTAAATTTATAATGGATCACCTCGCTGCTCGGGAACATCTCGCCATTGCACTTCTCGCCCTCATACCACACGAGCGTCGGCGCATCGAGATCAAGACTCCAGAATACCGGATCGATGATATGGCACCCCATGTCACCCAATGCCCCCACGCCGAAATCCACAAACCCGCGCCAGTTGAAAGAGTGATACGGCGCCTTCACTGCCTGCTTCTTCCCATCCTTCTCGATCTCCCGCGCTCCCACATATGGACGATCCTTCGCCACGCCCAGCCACAGATCCCACTTCAGATAATCCGGCACCGGATCGGAACCCGTCGGCCGCTCGCCACCCTGTGGCCAGATCGGCCGGTTCGACCACGCATGCGCCTCCTTCACCTTGCCAATTACACCCGTCTGCACTGCTTTGACGAGTGAGCGATACCCTGTGTGACTGTGATTCTGATTCCCCATCTGGGAGACGATCTTGTATTTCCGCGCCGCCTCCGTGAGTACGCGAGATTCATAGATCGTGTGCGAGAGCGGTTTCTGCACATACACATGCTTGCCCAGCTCCATCGCAGCCAGAGCCACCGGCGCATGCATATGATCCGGCGTGGAGATCGTCACACCCTCGATATCTTTTTGCTCCAGCAACTTCCGCCAGTCGTGATACGTCTTCGCACCGGGATAAGACTTCGCCGCGCTTTGCAGCGTGCGATCATCCACATCACAGATCGCCACCACATTATTGTTCACACTCGTCTCGCGGATATCACCCGCGCCTTTCCCGCCCACGCCCACGCCTGCCAGGTTCAACCGCTTCATCGGTGAAGCCGCCCGCGTGATCGCCGGAAAACCCAGCGTGCTCACGGCAGCAGAAGTGACCGCCAAACCTTTGAGAAAACGACGACGAGATGTCAGATGATGATTCATAGTGTGTGTGCTATGCGCTGAAAAAGGGACGTTCCCGCCAGCATGTGGATTCGGATAAAATTTCCCAAGCGAAAATTCCTCCACGAAGCCCTCTTTTATGTCCCGCAACTCCCTCATTAAAACCTTATCTCCTTTAGTGCGCACTTCGCGCTATTGATTTTCTTTTACTCCAATCTATTCAAGTCGTCAATAAATATTTGAAATAAAAATGTAATTTTTGATATTTAAAGCGCAATAAATGCGTATGTATCTGTGGTGCAAACACTCCCGGATTATAGTTATGCACCGCCCTCTTGGGCTCAATCCCCAATAAATGAACGTCTAAGTGCAGGTTGGCAGTCAGTCGTGTTACCGACTGGTGGTCGACAGCCTGATAGTAAACACTTTTGCTGTTGCTCCTCACCACCAACGCTGAGCAATCTCATTCAGCCAAGCTATCCCAATGAAGGACCAGATTTCAGTCACTATTGCTGGTCATCACACGCCTCTCGTTCTTTCTTCTCGCGGACCAATCATGTCGGAAACCGATATCGTTCAATTCGAGGCGGCGCTTCGCTTTACGCTTCCGCCTGACTATCGGGAATTTTTGTTGCGTTACAATGGTGGTCAACCTGTCGTTGGTGTGGTGAATGGGCGGGATGACGATCCCCATACACCCTATGCTTATGGAGATGCCGTAAGCATCTTTCTTCAGTTGTCGAATTCTCGGGAAGCGGTCCCTGAATATCATTTAAAAGTCGAAGCGAGCGATTGCTTAAATCTTCCCCCTTATGCTTTGCCGATTGCAGAAGATGATGGAGGCAATTGCTTCGTCTTGGAACTTGGGCCGAAATCTTACTGTGTCCGTTTCGTCTGCCATGAACATTTGGAAGAGCCCTATGAGCATCACCGAATTGTGGCTGATAATTTTTTGGATCTGCTATTGCGTATCAGGCCAGTAGCGGAGGAAGAGGCTCTGAAAAAAGCGGAAGCCTTGGCGGTACGTCTAGCGTTGGCGGAAGGCAGGTTTCCCGCCAAATTAGAAAAGCAATGTGCTGCCGTGAGTCGCAAAGCCCCGGCGATCCGTTCATGGATCAGGGTTCTGACTCTGCGAATATTCGATGCCAAAGGTTACTTTGCCATCCATGATGACGAGCATTCCTTTGCCCTGCTCGATCTGGCCTTCTGGCTATACGAAAATGCACGCCCTGAAGAGCGGGCGACTCAATGGACTGAAATGGCCACGCTCATCAAAAGTTGGTGGCAGGAGGACGATGAATCCTTTGGTCTGAACGGTTATGCTCCCGGCTTCTTGCAAGACTGGTGGCAGCATCGACTTCAAAGCGGCCTGTTAGTTGGCAACTCTGAGCTGGCAAGATTGGCGGCCCACGCTTCGATTGATCTGATGAAGAAATGGCAGACGCTTTTGGTGCAAGAGGAAAACTAGAGCGTTTTTTAAATGATGTAGCTGTGTGGAACGAAGCTTTTTGGGTTGTGGTAAAGCTTTGGCGAAGGAGCGCGTTCCCCGTCGCGCAGGTCGTCGACCTGCCGCATGTCCTGCGATTGCGGTGATGTCGCCGCTGTCAGTCGGCAGAACGTTCAAAAGCAAGAGTGGCCTTCTATTCGCCAATACACTGCGGAGCGCGGAACTCCGACCCGCAGCAACTCCCCTAACCACCGTTGATATAAACACGCTAAAACGCTTCACGTCCCAAGCTTCTCCGTCTCCATTCGCCTGACCCCATTCGGTTGAAAACCTCATTTCAAACTGGCCATCATCGCGCCGTTAAATAACCTCTCTTAAGATCCTGATTATCCGAACGATTGGAGAAAGCCCATGCTCGCCCCGCAATTTCCTCACGTCTGCACACAGATCGCCGGTCGCAGCATTGATGACTTCTACGCCGCCTTCCCGCGCGATGCCGCGCAAAACACTGAGCCCACCGTCATTGCCCGTTGGCATCAGGGCGGTTGGCATTTCATCACCCGCGTGCCTGGATTTCTTCATGCCAAGATGCATGCTGATCGGGATAACCGCCTTTGGATCTGCAACGGTGATGAACTCATCTGCTACACACCGGATGGCGGGCGGAAACTCGCTTACCCTTTGCGTGAACCCATCCGTGCGGATGGTCTGGCCGAAGGGGCAGGGGACACATGGAGCATACTCCATAGCTCTAACAAACTTCTCACCATCGACGGCAATTCCCAATCTACCACCACGCTCTCTTCCATCGGAGACCTGACCGTCCTCAGTGCAGATGATTCTGGCCGCTTTTGGGCAGGTGGCAACAGCCGCTCCTTGTTCTCCCGTATCGGTGATGGAGCGGAAAGCCCGCTATTGATCGGCTTCGATGGCGAAACCAAAAAGAAGATTTCCATCCCCAAGAGTGAAGGCGGTATCAACATTCTGCTCAACCACTCCAACGGAGAACTCTACGTCTCTATTTCTAAAGGCCCAATCTTCCACGCAAACGCCAAAGCTCTCTGGTCCAAGGAAGCCAAGTTGCAACCGCTCTCTCCGCTGGAAGGCGTGAGCGAACTGGCGGATGATCTCCAGGAAGGGCTCTATGCTCTTAATGCAAATCAGCTACACCATCTGCCTGCCGGACAATCCGCCTGGACATCTCAACGCATCAAGATTGATGGAAACCGGTGCACTCTTCGCTGTGTCTGTGCCTTCTCCGATGGTCTCGCCGTAGGCACATATAACGGCGTTATCATCGGCCCGAAATGGCACCCCCTTCCATTGATAGACGAAACATGGTATGCCCGAAATCCATAGCCTCAATAGGTAACGATTTTGTGTCTCCCCGTTCGCGTATTCCGCGTATTTCGCGGTTAACCGATCTTCTTCCCCATCCACAGTTGAAGCTTTTCTGATGTTTGGAGCTTTAGATTGTTATTTTTCCCACTTCAAAATTTCCCTATCCGTGTCTTTCCGTGTTCCATCTATGGCTAACATCCTTTGTTCCACTTTGTGCCACCCCGTCAACTTGACCTCTAGAGATATCACGCGTATCTAAAACGCCGTTGTGCCGAAGGTTTGATCGCCACCTTTTTTCAAAGACACAAAACTATGCTCCGTTCACTCCTCCTTGTTGTCCTGTTCTCCGTCTCCACCGCTTTTGCCCAGCAGGTCACCCCGCGTGATCAAATGGTCATAGATTCTTACCTCGAAGCCTTCGGCAAAGCCCCTTCTGATGGCGAACGCAAATACTGGACTGGCCGCACCGACTGGCAGAACAAGACCGTCCTCGTGGACATGCACCGCCAATATCTGAAGAGCAATGAAGCCGCTGCGAAAGAAGCGATCACGTTCTCTTACATCCACGTCTTCAATCGCAGTGCCACGCCCACGGAGATTTCCATGCACCTCGCCACCGTGCGCCAAGGCACCACCAGCGCCGAGCTGCAGAAAACCCTGCGGGATCTTAAATCCAAGCAATCCCAGCAGGCGAACAAACCGCACAAAGACAACTTCGAGAAAAACTATTCTCGCGATTGCGCGCCCTGCGCCGATGCCTGGGTGGGCGAAGTCTATTACAAGATCTGGGGCGTGCCTGCTTCACTCACTGGGGGACAGAACGATGCCTGCAACATCAAGCTCTGGAATAACGGCAACTGGTCCAGCAAAGACCAGCTCACCAGCTTCATCCGCAACAAATACACCGGCGCATGTGACAAAGGCGTTGCCTATGTCTTCATCAAACCCGAGAACGTGAACTTCGGCCTCGGCACCGCTGGTCACATCGGCTGGGGATTCCAACTCTCCGATGGCTCCTTCTACGGCGGTGCCACCGAGAATTACGCCAAGGGCGACTTCCGCACCTACTGGGTCAACGCCGGTGATGACAATGATTTCTGGGCCGAGAAATTCGATACCAACGACCAGATGTACAAGAAAATGAAATCCCTCGGCTATACCCAGTATAAGATGCTGCTGGTGGATAACCCTACGGTCCTCAAGGCCAAACTCCGCACCGAAGAGATCCAGATGAAAGGCTTCCAAGGCATCTCCAACAACTGCCTCGACCACACCTATCAAGTCCTTGAAGCCTACGGCATCCACTGGACCAAACTCCCCGCACGCCAGGTCTTCCCGTTCCCGAATAAGTGGTTCAACGAGTTCTACAAAAACTCCCACGGCAACGGCACCTACGGCCATAACATGTGATGGAGCGCCGGCCTCCGGCCCGGCATTGGAGCGCGGCTCTCCGAGCCGCAGCAACTCCCCTTAGCACCGCTGGCGGAAATAATTTAACACGCCACAACTGCCAGCGGTGCTCTTTCTTTCCCCCCTCCATTCGCCTGCCCCATTCGGTTGATAAATCCCTCGGTAAAGAAGTAGAGCCTTCCCCCCATTTGCGAATCGTTCTAGCGCCTTCTAGGTTTCTTCATCCGTATGAAAACCGCTGACGAACAGATCCGCGCCTGCTACGCCGCCTACGAGAACAAAGACCGCGCCGCTATCGAAGCGCTCCTCACCGATGACTTTACCTTCAGCAGCCCACTCGATGACAACATTGATCGCCAGACCTATTTCAAGCGCTGTTGGCCGAACAGCGAGCACTTGGACAAATTTCACATTCTGCAGCTCTTCACTCAAGGCCCGTATGCGTTCGTCCGCTACGAATGCCAGCCCAAAGGTCAGCCCAAATTCCAGAACACCGAGTTCTTCACCCTCGAAGGCGATAAGATCAAACACGTGGACGTCTACTTCGGTTCCGAGACCGCGGAGTCTGCTGCCGAGGAAGAAATCCGTTCCGTAGTCGAAGCTTGGGCCGAAGGCATCCGCCAGAAAAACGTCGAAGCCGTCGCGATCCACTTCGCGCCTGACCACGTCGCCTTCTACCTTGCTCCACCTTTAGTAGCCGATGAACCCATACGCCAAAATCTCGCTGACTGGTTCGCCACCTTTACCGGCCCCATCGGTTATGAGATCCGCGATCTCAAGATCGTGACCAGTGGCGACCTCGCGTGTTGCTACAGTCTCAATCACCTCACCGGTACCAAGACCGATGGCCAAAAACCAGATGTCTGGTTCCGCGAAACCCTCTGCCTCCGTAAAATCAAAGGCAAATGGCGCATCATCCACGCGCACGAATCTGTTCCTTTTTACATGGATGGCAGCTACAAAGCCGCTGTCGATCTGAAGCCCAATTCCTGATCCAAAACGCTTCATCACCTCTACATTTCTCCGCAACCGCCTCAGCTCCTTGACGTTCCGCGACTACATTTATCAGCGTCCATTTCCCTTGCGCGTTTTGGGCGGGAAGGCTTATTCTGTAAATGGCTTCAAAACCTTTGCTGCACGGCGGTGTTTCACTCACTAGCTCCGCCACCAGATAAGGCGAAGTCAAAACGTCTCTTGGGATGGGATGACGTGCCTGTAGTTCCTTCCCGTCTCCTCCAGACGCAGCCGTAAACGCAGTCAAAAGAAAGGACTCGTATGGCAGCGCGACTCGTGACTGAAGACTGGCTATTCGCCCAGCCGACCTTGAACGGTTCGGTCCTCGCCGTGGACCTGTTTCTCAATAACGGCCAACACGCCCGCTTGGATGTCATTCCATGGCTGGACCTCGTATCTGGTAACCCTGATCAATTCCCCGAGATCATCATCACGGCAGAAAGCAGCGGGGAAGATTTTCACGGCCACGCCGCCCATCACCGCTGGCTCGCGCGCCCGCCGCGCCGTCACTGTGAATGGAGCAAGGTGCAGCTAGATGAACGCCTCGTCACCCAGATCAACGAAAAACTAAGCCGATCCATCAACACCTGCTTTGAGCAAAGACCCGTGGCGTGAGGTGAGGTTTAAGTTGCTTCGTAGCCGCCGACATTAGTCGGCGCTGACCTTTCTTATTGGTCTGAACCTCCACCTGTTGTAACCGTCACTTCTTCTTCGGCTGCTGCGTAGGCGGTTGCGGTTGCTGCTGATGTGTCGGCGGAGGCGGCAACGGCAGTGTCGGTCCTGGCGATTTCTTCGGCCCCTGATACAATCCCGGTCCCAGATCTTGCAGCGGGTCCTGCTTCTTCTCCGCGTTCCGCCGGATCGCCCAGATGCCTACGCCCACCAGCACGGCGAGGACCACGATCGGCAAGATAAGCTTCCACGGCAAACGAGAGAGCAGGAAGAGCACCTTGTCCACCGGTCCATTCGCCTGACCGGTCAGCTTCGGTGGCGCATTGAAATTCTGCGTGCCTGCCAGTTCCGCATTGAGCTGGTTCATCAGAGCCGTCTCATCCAGCTTCAGCAACTTGCCCAATGTCCGCACAAATCCACGGATATACACCGGCGCGGCGAAGTAATCGTAATTTCCCTCTTCCAAGGCGCGCACATGATCGCCCTTGAGCTTGGTGATATCGGCTACTTCCGTGACGGAAAGGCCACGGGCTTCGCGAGCGGTGCGTAACTGTTCAGCAACTGACGGCATACGAATAAAACATTAGCTAACGGTCATATCCTCGCAAATGCAATGCCGGAAATGGTCCTAGCCAACATAGCCGTCCCGCATGCGGGATAACGAGGCGGAACTGGCGGAAATAAACTTCAAATCCCAAGCTCCAAACACCAGATAATCGCCAAACTTCAAAACGAACAATTATCAGCGGCAGCCAATTTGATGTTTTACTCATTGAAGTTTCTCTGGAGCTTGGATCTTTGGATTTGGGATTTAAGCAAATCTCCTTGCCGCCTTCCTCAAACGGTTGAAAATCATCAGACATTTCCATGCGTATCCTTAAGTCTCTCATCCTGTCGCTGACGTTCTTGTGCTGCGCCTTGTCCACCCGCGCCAACGTCGCCACCGGCAAAGCCGCCACGCCCGCTTCCAATCTAACAGTGCCTGCTGGCTTCAAAGCCGAACTCGTCCGCTCCGCCTTGCCCGTGGAAGGCTCATGGGTTTGCATGACCATTGATGACAAAAGCCGCCTCATCATCTCACCGCAAGACGTTCTGCGCCGCGATGGAGCAGGGAAGGTGGGGGAAGGCGGGCTGCTGCGCATGACGTTGGGTAGCGATGGCAACGTCACCCTCGTCGAACGCATCGAACTCCCCGTTGGCAGCGCGATGGGCCTGCTCTACGCCTTCAATAGCCTCTACGTCAGCGGTGAAGGCGCCGACGGCACCGGCCTCTATCGTCTCACCGATACGAATCAGGATGATAAATACGACAAGGTCGAATTCCTGAAACGCTTCGAAGGCACCTTCCGCCCCAATGCCAATGGTGAACATGGCCCGCACGCCATCGTGCTCGGCCTGGATAATCACCTCTACATCATCAATGGCAACGAAGTGAAACCACCATCACCGCTTAGCCTCACGTCTCCGCATAAGAACTATGATGAAGATCAATTGTTACCGCAGTTGGTCTGGCCCGCGAATTATACCTGGGCGAATGGCCCAGCGTCTGGTGGCTATGTGGTGCGCACGGATAAAGACGGCAAAGAGTGGACACTCATTGCCGGTGGCTTACGCAATGCCTACGACCTCGCCTTCAATCGCGATGGCGAGATGTTCACCTTTGATAGCGACATGGATTGGGACGATGGCGCGCCGTGGTATCGCCCCACGCGCGTGAATCATCTTGTCTCCGGCGGCGAATACGGCTGGCGCAAAGGCTCCGGCAAATGGCCCGATCATTATCCCGATAGTGTGCGCTCCACCTTGGACATCGGCCGCAGTTCACCCACTGGCGTGAAGTTCGGCTACGATGCCGCCTTCCCGCGCAATTACCGCATGGCGCTCTATCTCTGCGATTGGGCCTTCGGCACCATCTACGCCGTGCAATTCACGCCGAGCGGCGCGAGCTACAAGGCGAAAGCTGAACCCTTCGTCACCGGCCGTCCACTGAACGTCACGGATATGGAATTCGGCAAAGATGGCGCGATGTATTTCATCACTGGCGGACGCGGCACACAATCCGGTCTCTATCGTGTGACTTATACGGAGCCCGTTCCGAAAGTCCTGCCCAAGTGGGGCATGCCCGAACAAGATGGCAGCAAACAACGCGCGCTCCGTCGCGAGCTCGAAGCCCTCCATGGTAAGGCTGATCCGAAATGCATTGAGACCCTCTGGCCGCATCTGGATAGCGGTGATCGCACCATCCGCTACGCCGCCCGCATCGCCCTCGAATGGCAGGATCCGAAACTATGGCAATCGCGTGCGCTGAGTGAAACCAATGCGAACGCCGGTCTCGCCGCCTTGCTCGCACTCGCCCGCACTACGACGAAAGACATTCAACCCGATTTGCTGAAAGCCCTCGCCAAGTGGCCGCTCGATACGCTCAGCGAAGAACAGAAGCTGGATAAACTACGCGTCATCGAAGTGAGTTTCATCCGCCAGGGCAAACCCGCTGAAGCACTGCGCAATCTCGCCATCGAAAAACTCGGTCGCCAATATCCTTCCGCCAGCGATGCTTATAATCGTGAACTCTGCAGCCTGCTCGTTTATCTCGAAGCACCCGATGTGGTGGAGAAAACCGTGAAGCTGCTACTCTCCTCTAAATCACAAGAAGAACAGATTCACTACGCCTTCGCGCTGCGCTTGATGAAGCCGGGTTGGAATGACGCGCTACGCAAACAATACTTCGCCTGGTTCCCGCAAGCCGCTGCGAACTATCACGGCAGCAGCAAAGTCCTCAGCTTCCTCGCCGACATCCGCACCGATGCCGTGAAGACCTTGAGCGATGTCGAACAAGTTTCCCTGAAAGCATTAGTGGAAGCACCACTCGTCACTGCTTCAATTCCCGTCAATATTCCCACAAAAGATTTTGTGAAAGAATGGAAGCTCGAAGAGCTCGTACCGCATCTCGATGCGGTTTCGCGTGGACGCTCATTTGAAAAAGGGAAAGCCGCGTATCTCGCCTCGCAATGCGTCATGTGTCATCGCCTCGGAAGCATCGGTGGGGCAGTGGGACCAGACATCACTGCGGCAGGCAGCCGTTACACGCGCTACGATCTGCTGGAAGCGATTGTGAATCCTTCGAAAGTAGTTCCCGATATGTTCCAGAACGTCACCGTATTCACGCGCGATGGTGAAGATCACACAGGCCGTATTCTTTCTGAAGATGCGAACAAAGTCGTGTTGCAACCGAATCCACTCACTCCGGGAAAAATTGAAATCCTCAAAACGAACATCACGAAACAGGAACGCTCAAAACTTTCACCGATGCCGGAAGGACTCATCAACGTCCTCACGCGCGAAGAAATTCTCGATCTGCTTGCCTACATCGAGAGTGCTGGCAGTCAGAACTATCCCTCGTTTCAGAAGTGATCAGACAATAAGATCATAATAATATTTAAAAATAATTATAAAAATTATTTCCGAAGTAAATCGAATGGCTTTCTAAGTGGTTGGTTGACAGATTATTGGGGTGAGTTTTCCGGGTTTGGTTGTGCCTAGGGGTTGTGCCTTTTCATGCTGATTTGGACACATGGACGGAACTCCTTTGCATTCAAATTGTTATAAAAGATAGTTGACCATAAAATGTGGAATTGAGGCGGGACGGTGATCTTGGCGGTTCACCGGCCGGTCAGGGACGCAGGAAATGAACAAATATCAGCAGGCAAAAGCGAAGCTACCACTTCGCAAATTGATGGAGCAGTATGGCGATGCTCCGGGGAATGGAAGCTGGGCTTCCATGCCGCGTTGTCCCTTCTGCGGGAAGAAGGGAAGTGCCGGGGTTTTTGAGTCCAAGGGCACGGAGTTCTTCAAATGCTTCAAGACGGATTGTCCTTCCGGTACGGCGGGTGAGAACAATGCCGTCTCTGAAATCGGTTATGTCGCGATCAAAGAAAGCCTCAGTGCCGAGGCGGCGAAGGGCGAGGCCGCACCGGCCTACAAGCGTTATCTTGAGCTGGCGGGGTTATGGGAGGAGCCGAAGGCCAAGACGGCCAAGCCAGGTGCCGCGAAGTTCACCGAAGAGCAGGTGACGGAAGCGCTCGAGATCATCCGTTCGGAGCAGAAGGCGAGCGTGTCGTTGCTGCAGCGCAGGATGAAGCTAGGTTACACGCTCTGTGCGATGATCATGGATGAACTGGAACGGCGGCATGTGGTCGGCCCGTCGAAGGGTTCGGAGCCGCGTGACATCCTGCTCGAGAATCCAGTCATCAAAGACAATTTGCCGGAAGGTGTTCCTGCGCCTACTCCGGTTCCGCCAGAGGCAGCGTCGTCTGGTAGTGGCGACGCTGCCTCATCTGGCGTGAGAAAAGAGGACAAGGCACCGTTGCAAAGCAGCATGCCGCGTCCGTTGGATGTGGTGGATGCGGGCAGTGTGCCGCCGGAGGATGTGGTGCCGGATGCGGAAGGCGGCGAGGGAGATGATCAGGGCTTGGTGGTGTTGCGGCGGTTCTACAGCCAGCTTGTATTGCGACCAGAGGATCTGGAATCGATCATGGCCAAGCGCGGACTCTCGGAGAGCGCGTGTGTGTCCTACGGATTCCGCAGCAACGGGCAGAGCAATCTGGACATCCTGCACGGTTTGCGGGGTGAGTTCCCGGAAGAAGCTTTGATAGCGAGCGGGCTGTTCCTTGCTGATGAACGGCAGTATGATCTCAAGCCCAACTCGCAATTCTACGGTTACGGAATGGCGGGCAAGGATGCGCAGGGCAATGAGGTGTGGGAATGGAACAATCCAATCCTGATACCTTATTGGGATGCCAGTGGTCGTCTAATCTATCTGCGACCGCACAAGGGCGGCGTCAAAGGTTTTGGTTCGCGCCTGTATGTGGCGCGAGCGGGCGGTGTGATGGACAACCGCCGGTTTGAAACGCTCGTCATCTGTGAGGGTGAGTTCAAGGCCGATGCCGGTGATTTTGTTTTCAGCGGGAGCAAGGTGGGTTGGTGTGCGTTGCCGGGGATATCGCAGTCGAAGAACCCGGCGGTGTGGAGTGCGTTGATCGCGTATATCCGTGAGGTGAATCCCAAGCATGTCATCGTGGGGTTCGACTCGGAAGAGAAGGGAGATCCGGCACTGGCGAGTTTCAAGCCGGACAAGAAGAAGCGTTACGATGCGATCATCTGGGCGCGTTATCTGGCGGAGAAGCTGGCGCGTGACGGTTGGGACGGGCGCGTGTGTCTGCTGCCGAAAGAGTGGCGCGATGAGAAGGGCAAGGCGGACTGGGACGGTGTGCTTGCCCGCTGGCTGAAAGAGGAGAAGCCGCTGGAACAGATCCGCCACGAGTGGTCCGGTCTTTTGCGCGTGTCGCCACGGGCGGCGGATTTCCGGCAGCGTGGCCTGTTCGACAATGAAGATGAGCGCATCATCCGCAACGGGTTGATGCAGCTCTGGTATAAACCGGCGCTGCCTCATGCGGGCGACCGGGAAAGACGACTGGCGCAAAAGCTGAAACGGCTGGCGAACACCACGTTGAAATACACACCGGGAGTAGAGTGGCTGGCGGAGAAGTATCATGAAGTGGTGGGCTGGTATTACACGCTCAAGGATGTGCCGGAGAAGCGACGTATCTCGTTGCAAAAGGAACTGGTCAAGGCACGCAAGGAAGAGCGGTGGGATGAGGTTTGGTTTCTGGATCTCCAGCTCGAGGGCATCCCGGCCCAAGTGGCGGATTTCCGCATGGACCTGCGGCATGTGTTGGTGAGGTCGAACGGCAAGCGCGATCGTATCTTGGACATCCGTAATGCGCAGGGGGAGAAAGTGCGCCGGGCGGCGCTCGATGCGAGGAGCATGGTGCGTCCTTCGGAATTCCGCGAGTGGCTGGGCAACACGAAGAACCTGACATGGATGGCGGGCGAACGAGAGCTGCAGGCGTTGCAACGTGATCTGAACCATGCGGCGTTGGATCTGGAAGTGCATGAGGTTCCGTTCTACGGGTTCCACGAGGCCAGCGGTGTCTGGTTCGCGGGTGATTGTGCGGTGACGCCCGAAGGTGATTTCCTGCGGCCTGATAATGACGGTGTGTTCTGGTATGACGGGCTGGGTTATCTCGTCCCGGACAAGGACGAGGAAAATGAAACCTTCCGACAGAAGGCTCCGACATGGCGACCGGAGTTGAACATCGCCGAGATGAAATTCGAATACTCGGGATTGAGCCTGTTTCCGGGAGAAGATCCAGACAGCCTTGGTGACTGGCCAGCTACACAGAAGCTGGGCCGCTACTTCCGGGAATTTACGGAACGGATGCGCGAGACGCTGGGTGGTTATGAATCTTACATGGCGGTGGGCATGATGCTCGCGTATGCGGCGGCACCGGAAATCTTCCGGCAGTATGGCGGGTTCCCCGGTTTGTGGGTTCACGGCCAGATGGGGCAGGGCAAGACGAGCATCACGCGCTGGCTGATGGACATGCATGGCTTCTCGCTCAAGGAAGGGTTGAACCTGCGCACGGCTTGTACGCAAGTGGGCATGCTCATCGCGGCCCAGCAATACTCCAACCTTGGCGTGTGGTTTGAAGAATTTCGCAATGGAACGGTGGACAGCGGGCGAGAAGGTGTGCTGCATGCGTCATTCAACCGCGACCGGCAATCGAAGAAAACGGCTGACGGCCGGCAGCGTCAGATCCGGTCGTCATTTCTGGTGACGGGTGAATCCACCTGCTCGGATGCGGCTACGCGTGATCGTTACGCGCATGTGTTCGTGAGTGAGCCGCGGCGCAAGGGCCAGCATCGCGAATGGTTTGAACGCAACCGCGACCGGCTGGTGCTGTTCTTCCGGGAGGTCCTGCGAAACCGGAAAGAGTTTGCGGCCTCGGTCTTGCGCGAGATGAAAAGCTGGATGGCGTTGCCGGATCTGAAATCGCTAAAGGACCGTCCACGCTTGGTGCATGGTGTGGCGCATGCCGGATTCCGGGCAGCAGTGGCCATGTTCCAAAGCCATGCGCCGGATGAGATGATGGACTTCCGCAACTTCCTGTTCGGCCATTCAGTGACGGCCACCGAGGATGTGCAGAGCCGGGTGAACATCAATGTGTTCATGCAGCATATCATCAGTGCCTATCAGCGGGGGGTGTTCGGGGAAACGGAGAATGACAAGAAGCGTTACTTCAAGGTGAAGACGACGCCGGTGGCGCATCCGCCCAATGCACCGAAACAAGGGGCGTGGATGAACTATCACCTGTATCTGAATCATCTGCTGGTGGTGGATACGTTGTCGGAGCATCTGCGCCGATCGGGCCGGACAGTGCCGCTGGAGATCAGCGACTTGCGCGACCAGCTCGCGCAGAATGAATTCTGGGTGGGGCCTTCCACCCAGCGGTTTGCCGGGAAAAACTCCAAGTGCTGGGAGATCGACTTAGACCGGTTCCCGGATCTGGGTTACAAGTTTGTCGATGAGGAGGAACTGGAGGCCAGCCGTTGGCGAGATTCGGCCCACGGGCCTATGCGCGTGGTGTCGGATGACTGGGTAGATCCACGCAAGGGCTCGCTCTTCTCGATCGTGGAGGAGTTGTCAAACGACCAGCAGACTTTGGCCTGATCTGATTATCCATAAAATATAGAGACTATGTAAAATGAGTTCAAAGCCCCGACATAGATGGTTGAAGCTGAAGGTCGGCAAAGTTTTCGAGCTGGTCGGCGAGCGTGGCTGGATCTGGGTGGGACTGCCCGGCGGCACGCCGACGCATCTGCGCCGCCCGGACGGCCGCATGTATAAGACCAATCTGCGGCGGGGCTTTTGTGAAATGATCCGTGATGAAGCGAGGGAGGCAAAGGAATGAAAGCGAACCAGATCAATGCAGCGGGTGTCTTCGTGGATGAACTTTTCCGCTGGCCCCACTACCGAGATCCGCACACCGCGAGAGTGGGCGCGAAGCATGGAGACATGTGGTGCCATCTCTGGTGTCTGCCGGGGCATGAGGAAGCCTTGCATGAAGTCGCGCAGGCGATCGGCATGAAGTCCGCGTGGTTCCAGAACAAACCTTTTCACCCGCATTACGACCTGGTGCCGCCGCGTCGAGAGGCAGCGGTGAAGCTCGGGGTGCGCACGGTGATGGCTCCGAACCTGCGCCGACAGATCGCAACGGAATGGAAAGGGCGTGCCTGGCGCATCGGCGAAGTGTTGGGCGCGCCGACAGCACCAGCGGGCATGGTGTTCGTGGCGGTGGAAGTGGGACTGGAGGGGGAGATCATCCGCGTGAACATGGAGCCGCTGAATGATGGGAAGAGGTTTTTAGATTAGCCACAGATGAACACAGACAACCACAGATTAGAGCAGGATGCGGCGTTCAGGCTGGAGATGAACGAGGCACTGTTGTCGCTCGATGAGGAAAGGATCCGCGGCGTGGTGCGGAAGTGGAACGGGGTGGAGATGCCGAAGCATCAGACGGCGTTCTGGGGTGCGGTGCATAAGGGCATCACGGCGAACACGACCTTGCCGCTCGATTTCAGGAAGCAGAGCAAGGAGTGGCTGACGTTAAAAGGATTTCAAAGTTGGGATGATGGGGAACTCGGTTAACACACAAAAATTATGAGTGAAGAACATAAGATCGCACTGACTGTAGGCATTCTGCTGTTAGTTTCTGGAACTGCGCTGGCCACTTGGATGTGGCCGCGGCGGAAGGAAGAAAGTGGTGTTGAGGTGAAGTTGGATCCCGATGCCCGTGTGGAACCCTTTCAGAATGGTGAAAGAGAACTGGCCGGACTGCTGGCTGAGGTGAGTACGGGCAGTAGTATTACGCTGGATCCAGAAATTAGAACCATTGATTTGGAAGCGGAGAAACTGGCGCGGGAGACGTGGGCGAAAATACTGCCGCCCGAACAAGTGGAGGAGGCGGTGCGTGATTCCATGATCGCCGCTCAAATGGCCGCTGAGGCTACGAGTGTGAAGATCCCGTTTAGCCGCGTGTTGAGCGCGATGGTGGCGACGTATCGCTTGGGGAAGGAAGCGCCAAGGACTAAAGCGAAACTTTTGGAGGAGTTGAAGAAGATTGATGGTGCAATGGAGATCACGCAGCAGAGGTTTGCTGAGTTAGGGAGGGCACTGCTTGTGCCGGTGGATAATCCTGCTGGGACTGATTTCGTGACAACGGTGTTGGATGAAGTGGAGAAAGAAAATGAGGCGTTGAAGTCGGTGGTGCGGATGATGGAGGTGGAGCGGTATCGGGCGCAGGTGGCGGTGAAACGGTTGTTGGTGACGTATGCCCGTCAATTGCACGGCGACTGGTATGAGGCGACGGCAAGGGACTGCGGGCTGCTGCTGGATGCGATCGGGCACATCATCGAACCAGAGAAGGTCGAGATGGGTGACGCAGTGAGTGAGCAGGCGCGCATCGTTCTCAAGGCATTGCAGACAGAAGAGGAGGCGTGTCGCGAGGTGTGGTACCAGAAGTCGCGAGTGTTCGAGATCCAGAAGGCGGTGCGCAAACTGGTGAACGCGCATCGTGAAGTGATCACCGAAGATGAGTTTCATGACGTGACGGTGGCTTGTTGTTTCCTCTTGGAAAAGGGTGGTCAGATCTGCGCGCCGGTCGCGCCGAAGCGGCCCAATGATGAAGGGTTTCTTCGTATGCCTACGGCTGCGGAGGATGAGATCGTGGAGGAGGTTGTGCGGCTGGTGAACGGCGTGGTGGTGACGCGACAGGAAACGCGGATGGCACGTTGCTGCTTCGGCAGTGGCCTGGGTTCACAGCATCGTTGCGCGAAGCCCGCGGTGTGGGTGGCGACGTTTGAAGGCAAGCGGACGAAATTGGTCTGGTGCCATGAACACAAGGTAGAACCGCTGGTGGCGATACAGGGAGAGTCGCACGGGGTGGAGTTGATCGAAAACAAGCAAGCGCCGGATGGGACGGCCACGCGGCCTTATCTGAATCTCAATGAAGGACCGGTAACGCCGTCTTGCCCGCACTGTGAAGCGATTCATATGGAGTTATCGGACGGTGTCTCTCCGGCACACTACGTTTGCCCGGCCTGCAATGGCTGCCTTGTGGACGGGGTGTTTCATCCGGTGGCGACCAAGTCGCCAGTGCAGGAGTCATGTGAGTGTGCGCTGTGGGTGAGAATGGATCTGAACCCGAAGTATATCACCAAGCATCATCCGAACTGCCTGCGCTACTTCGACTCATTGATGGATGTGTGGAAGATCACGGGTGAGGGAGTGCCGACGCATTATGTGGGCACGAAGTCCCAGGCGGAAGAGATCGCCAAGATGGAGGAGGGAGAAATGCCGCTGACGATCACGCCGGAGAAGATGCACCGTGAGGTGTTTGAAAACCTGCCGGATTTCAAGGGGTTTTGAATTTGGCCGATGAAGGCCAATTAACAACAAAAAGGAAGAACGGTATGATGAGAGCAAAACTGCTGGTGACGAGTGTGGTGGTGACACAAAACGAGGCGAAGGAAACTGTCAGTGAAGAGCTGAAGATGATTCCGGTTGGGCCGAAGGGGCCGTATCCGCCTGATGGCAGCGATGAGAACAACACTTACGCGAAGTTTAGTCCGTCGGGTGATCTGCGTTTGGTGGTGATGAACCCCGCATTGTTTGGCCGGGTAAAAGAGGGCCAGGAATATTATCTGGACTTCACCGCCATCAAGAAGCTGGAGGAGTGGCAGGAGCGGGTGATTGAAGAGCAGTTGGCATTGGATGAGCGCCGACTGGCGCTGGACAAGTATATGGACAGTCCGGCGTTTGAGAAGTTGGGTGAGGAGGAAAAGTCGCTGTTGTTTAAGCAGAAGAAAACAATGGTGGCGTATTCCAAGGCATTAGGGGAACGCATCGCGAAGTTCTGAGCGCACCAGGCCGGGGCGCGACGGGATACGCGCAGTTTTTCAACCACAGATGGACACAGATTCACACAGATGAAAAAGACCATTGAACAGAAGGTGCAGGTGGGGCCGCGGACGTCTTTGGTGGAGACGGAGATGGTTTGCACGGGATGTGTGCATTTGAAGATCCGTCTGGAGCGTCCGGCGCGCAAGGATGAGGAGGCGGAGTGGAACTACGAATGCCTGCATCCTGATGTGGAGGTGGCGTGGATGGGGATCAGTGCGGAACCGCCGAGCTGTCCGGGGCGTTGTCCGGAGAGGAAATCGAACAAGAAGGCGACGCCATGAGCGAGATATTGGAAATACGTTTTGCTTTGAGCGTGCGGCAGCCTTGGGCGTGGTTGATCGTGAACGGTTTCAAGGATGTCGAGAATCGGCTGTGGCAGACGTTCATGCGCGGGCCGCGTTTCATCCACACCGGGAAGGTGATGAAGGAGGAGGAATACAACGACTGCTATTTCTTCTTGGAAGAACACTTCCCGCATATCCGGCTGCCGCGGGCGCAGGACCTGCCGTTGGGTGGGATCGTGGGCATCGCCAGCATCACTGATTGTGTCACCCGATCGAACTCAAAATGGTTCGTGGGTGATTACGGTTTTTTGATGGAGGACCAGCAGCCGTGTGAATTCATCCCGTGCAAGGGGGAGAAGGGATTCTTCCGTCCGTGTCATGAGGGCGGAAGTTATGTGACGGCGAGTGATCTGAAATTTTTGAAGAAGGCGGCGTAACTGGATTTTTTAACCACAGATTCACACTGATAAACACAGATGAAAACGACGATACCGAAGGCGCAATATCAGGTGGGGCAAAGGGTTTGGGTGAAGCAGGTGGAGATGGGTTTTCCGCCTTACTTCGAGGCGGTGATCTGTGGGGTGCATGCAGACCGGCATGGGCATCTGGATTACACGGTGGAGGAAGACGATGGGATGCGGACGGATGGGTATGGTGAGGATTGGATAATGGAGGCCAGTGCGGCGCAACCCGTAGAGGCAGCAGTTGCCGAGGAGGAATCCAAGCAGTGGCAAGAGGGAATGGGTGATGAGCCGATCAAACTGGAGGCGACGGGCGGGTGTGCGGTGATGATCGCTCTGATGGTGGGCTTCTGTATCGCGATGTTTTTGTGTGCGCTATCGAGGTGGTGACAATGAAACGAAAACTCAAGAAATGGTGGGATGGGTTTGTAGGACGGCGTCGTGTCCGCTTGAGGGCGTTGCGGGCGGTGCGGCGTCAACAGGAACGGCAGCGTGCCATCCGGGAATTGGACGCGTTGGAGGCGGAGCTGTTGGCGATGTATGACAGCCTGCCGACCGGACACAGGGAGAGAGTGAGTCTCAACAATGATATTTTCCGCCTCCGTTCAATGCGGGTCATGGCCGGGCTTTAACTGAAATAGACGGGATGGACGGGATGGACATTGAGAAATAATTTTATGGCGAAATATACGAAGATCCAGTGGTGTCACTACACGTTGAACTTCCGCATCGGTTGCGCGAAGAAGTCTATCTGTTGCGCGAGGTGTTATGCGGCGTTGATGGACCGTCGCCGCTTCAGCAAGACGTTGCCGGGTTGCAGCAAGGAGAAACCGATATCGCATTGGGGCGCGAATGCTCCACGCCATGTGGTGAGCGCGCAGACGACGAAGGAAGTTTACCGGTGGAATGCGTATGCGGAGACACATCCGTGGACTTGTTCGGGGTGCAGTGAGGAGAAGGATGAGATGTTTGGTTACACGGGAGATGATGCGCTGAAGTTTGACTACGTGTGCCCCAAGTGCCACTCGTCACTCGATAGCAGTCCGCGTCGGGTGTTCGTGGGTTCGATGTTCGATTGGGCGGAAGAGGTCTATACGACCGAGGAAAGGGACGCGTGGTTTGAGGTGATGGAGAAATGCACCCACCTGCGGTTCATGCTGCTGACCAAGCGAGGGAAGGTGATGCGCGAGTACCTGACGTATCGCTATGAAGGCGGTCCGGTGCCGGGTCACTTGTGGATCGGGTGGAGCTGGCAGCCGGATTTCCCGGCGGAGATTGATGATCTGCTGGCGGTGAAGGCAAAGGTGCGGTTTGTAAGCGCCGAGCCTTTGCTGGGGCCGTTAGGTGAACCGATGGGTGAGGCGCGCAAGGGGTTGAGTGCGGCACAAATCGAGCATGAGCAGATGAAGTGGCTAGAGAAAATCTACCAGGTGGAGTTGTTGATATTGGGTGGAGAATCGGGTGATGAGAATGAAGATCCGCGTATGTGTCATGAGGATTGGTTGCGTTGGGCTGTGGCGGGGGCATTTGCGGCGTGCGTGAAAGTGTTCGTCAAGCAGATGGGGAGCTACGCGGTGCGCGATGATTCGGCTGTTATACCGGAGGCGAGTGAGGATGTGGTGGATCCAGCGGACATCGCGAGATGGGAGTTCAACCGGCGCAATCATCGGGTGCGTTACAAGCATCCAAAGGGAGGCGATATCAACGAGTGGCCGGAGGAGTTGCAGGTGCAGGAGATGCCGGGTTTTTAACCACAGACCGGTAGCACCGGTGGCAAACACAGATAAACACAGATTTTTTAAACCACAGAATACACAGAAATTATGATCAAAGCATGGAAGGTAGTGAATGAAGGAGGCTACGAGGAAAACGCGGCAATCGTGTTCGTGGAGAGTCGAGGTAAAGCCAAAGGTGCTGTGCATCGGACGGATGGTTTTGATTGTGAGTTTGGACAGATCCGCGCTACCCGCTGTCCCGAGGCGGACAAGTATGCAGCGACGTATCCGCATTGTGTGGTGGATTGGAATGATGCGGCAGGTTTGAGGATCTATCGCGAGTTGGAATGGCAACTCTTTGAGTCGGACAGTTGTGACAAGTGCGGTAAGTTCGAATCGGAGAAATTGCCGGAGAGCAAATTGGAGACTGTGCCGGTGGAAGATCAAGAGTGGGATGTGTGTAAAGAATGTTGTGAGGCGATGACCAAAGAAGCTTCGTTGCTGGAGGTAAAGGCTTAGCCACAGATTCACACGGATGAAGGAGGATGATATGTTGAAGTTGAAGACATTTGAAATTAAGGAAGGGATGGAGTTGGTGTGTGACACGTTGCGGTGGGATGAAGGGTGGGAGTTTGACTGTCCCTCGATGATGATCTCGCCGGTGATCCGATGTTTTGAAGATGGCCGGCATCATGAGTCCATACGCGAGGAAGTTCTAATCAATGGAATCGTGAAAGGAGCTATCAAGGATGAGAATTTCGAAGAGACGTGGGGATGGAGAGGTTTTAAGCTGCCAGTGTTGAAGAGGAGATTTCGTGAAGCCTTGGCAGGCAAAAAATTTCCCAAAGCAAATTACAAAGCCGAGCGTGTCGTGGTGAAGATCGTAAAGGATGATCGTGGCGAATTGATTTGGGAGGAGATCAAACCAACGGAAAATGCAACGGCTCGAGGGGACTCTCGCCCTACCGGAGTTTGAGGATGAACGGATTCTGTCCAGTTTGTGGGGGTGAGAACCGTCCGGGGCAGGGCAGGTGTCATCGTTGTCATCGGCTCGCCGAGGCGTACCGGCGCGACAAGGTGAAGCGGGAGCTGGTGGGGATGAGGAAGATGCGGGCGGATGCATGGAAGATGGAGCTGGCGAAGTGGAGGCCGCTGACGACGCGGGATTATTCGATCACATTTTATCAGGGGATGTAACCAAGGAAAAAGATATGAGCAGTTCTTCAGTATTGGTGCAGGTGTCCACGCCCCCGCGGGGCAGTGGTGTGCAGGCGGCGGTGACCTTCGCGGCGAAGTCGATGAGCCTCACGACATCATGGGGGGTGAATCCTGCCGAGGCCCGCATCACGTATGTCGGAACCAGCGGTGTGCCTGCGCCGGTGACAGCGGGTGCGTTGATGCGGATCCAGTTGGCGGGGAGGATCTACTGGGGCATCTGCCGCACGGACAATGCGGTAGAGGGGACGAATGGGCGCGAGCGCACGGTGCAGTTCGTGGACATGCGCCATTTCTTGGAGAAGGACACGGTGTTCGGCATGTTCAACATGACGGACATCCGCATGGTGGGTGATGTGCGCGTGAAGCGCTACTGGCATATCCTGCCGGCAGACATCAAGACCGGCATCAAGACCTTCACGACACAGCCGAAGTCGGCGGCGCAAATCATCTACCTGCTGCTCACTGCGCCCACGGTGAACAGTCCTTGGTATAATGGAGTTTCGCCGGTGGTGTATCACACGGACCAGATCACGCAACCGGTGTTCGGGATCAACTGCGAGAGCGGCAAGACCTTGGGTTCGGTGCTGGCGGAGATCTGCCGCAAGCAGGGCATGACGTTCACGGTGACGAGTTCCGACCTCAATCCGTATCAGCTTTTCTTTGTGAGGAAGGGTGAAGGGCTTTTTCCGGTTTTTCCCAATGGCAAGATCTATCCGCCGGACAGTTCGCCGCGGCGTGATGGTTTCGCGTTGACGGACAATCCCACACTGGCGCGCATCGTGGGCGGGAGGAACATCTACCAGGTGTTCAACGTGGCGATGCAACCTGACTGGAATGTGCAATGGCAGGGGTTCGCGGATTTTGATAACTTCGTGGACGATGTGTATCTGCGACTGGCGACGGAAACGGATTTCGGAGCGGGCGCGACTTTTGTGGGGAAGGGCACGCGGTATAGGGACATCCTCGATGATCCGTCCCGCCCGACGACGAACCAACGGCTGGTTGGTCGGCAGTTGGCGCGTGCGCGTGCGCTGGTGATGACTGTGGGGGAGTATGCGGCCTTGCGCGAAGATGTGGATTTCAGTGACTACCGGCTTTTCTCCGGGCGTTCGCGTATGACGATGCCGGTGGCGCTGTATGTCTCGCAGCTCGTGTTCCGGGCGTATCGTCCCCCCGCGACGATGACGTGGGGTGGCATCTCGAGGCCGCTGACATCCTTGACCATGGCGGGCAAGATGCTGGTAGCGGTGGCGTATGATCCGGCGACGGGACGAATGGAACCGGATCATGAAAAGCCGCTTGAAGGCAACGGCTATGTGCTGGCCCGAGGGTATCAAGTGGGAGCGGATCTGTTTGAGGCGGTCAGGCCGGAACGGTTCGACCTGACGCGCTGGCGCGAGACGCAGGACGTGTGGCAGCCGGTGGGGATGCAGGTGGATTCGTCGGGTGAAGATGGTGATTTCATCCTGCTCGATTCACCGGTCATCCGATCGGTCGACCTGGTGCAGGCGAAGAACGGGCATATCGTTTACAAGGCCAATCCGACGATCACGGTGGCGGAGATCCGGGCGACCTTGTGCTTTGAAGCGGAACGGTTCTTCTGGGAGGAAGGGGATGGCGATGCGCAAGTGAACCATTCGGAGCCGGGCCTGTTCCGGGAGTGTGTGGTGATGAATGGAGCGGTGACAGAACTCGCGTATGCCGATGGTCGCACGGCCAGCCAGAAAGCAAGCCTGATCGCGGAAAGCCTGTTGAATCAGGATGCGATATTTCGCTCGGGCGGATTTGAACGGCCCTTGGTGACGGGAGTGACGACCTTGCCGCTGAACCCGATGTATGACCGCATCACGATCACGCTGGATATGTCCGGCCTGAAAGAGACGGTGGATTACACGAACCAGCGCGAGCCGCAGAACTACGAACTCGAAAGCGACTTTGACCGGCGCTCGATGGAGAAGAGTCTGCTCCCGGGGCAAGGTGAACTCATGGAGACGGCGCGCAAGTATGAGAAGATCGCGGCGGCGTTGCGGCTCGATCCCTTCATGCGGAGCGAGATGAAGAAGAGTTATCCGGGGAATGCACCGGGCAATCTGGGCACGACGACCACGACCTCCTCGGTCTACGTGGCGGGCAACCATGAGGAGACACTGCCCGCGGGCGAACTGGCCTGGGTGGAGGAGAAGGCCGAGGACCGGGCGAACTCGACGGCGGGGGCGATTCGTGATGTGCGGGAGACGCAGATCCCTTTCGGTGTGGTCTTGCGGGAAGGGGAAAAGACGAACCGGGAATTGCGGGTGCAGACCGGCGGCGAGGCATTGGTGCGGTTGATGGTGCCGCAGGGAGAGCCGGGACGGATGATCGCTTCCGGCGCTCCGGTGTTCGCGCATTATGTGCCACCGAGCGAGACGGTGGACGGCGGTGGTATGGTGACGCTTTGGGAGCAGGGATCGATCAGTCAGGAGGATTGGATCATCGGTCGACTGATGGAAGACGTGGCGCTGGTGCCGGAGTATGGCGAGACCAAACTGGTGCGGGTGTGGCTGGAAGCGCCGAGAAAGGTGCCGTGCTTCTGGGCCAAGCTGGTAGAACTGGGCGAGGTGTTCATGCGGGTGCAGGCGGTGTGGGACAACAAGGAATATGTGGTGATGAAACCGCCCGCATTGTGGACCACGGAAACGAATCTGGCGTATTCCGAAGCACTGGACACCATGCTGGCCGAGTATACCGGCAAGCAGACGCGCATGGTGACATTCCCGCCCGCGAGCGCGGAGCGGAAGCAGATCATCCATCCGCCCTATCTGACCATCGAGGAAGGGGTGTTCATCCAGACGCTGATCTTGGTGCAACGCCGCGATGAGGTGAACAACTCGGAGGCGGTTCCGGCAGGGTATCACGGCGACGACATCGACGACTGGTGGTACAAATCACTGGAAGGGGTGGGTGGACGTGGAACATATCATCCGGTGAACCTGGTGGATGCCAACGCACACGACCGGCGCTGGGAATTCTCCCACGAAGAAGTGGTGAATTCCTAATTATTTTGGGAAATTCCACAAAATATAGTTTTCTATAAAATATGGTTGCAAGTGTGCAAGCAGTCTGAGAATTGTTCCACGTAGAACACTATAAAATATGGAACTGAGGTTTCCAACCGATGTCGAGCGGACGCATGAATACCAGTTGCTGGAGGCACTGGTGGGCGAGGAGAAGGCGGCCCGCTACTTTCTGCGGCTCTGGGTGCATCTGGGGTATAGCGCACCGACCACGGGTAACGTGGGGTTCATGCCGGAGGAAACCGCTCCTTTGCTGGCGAAGAGTCTGGGGGTGCAGGCGGAAGATCTGGTGAAGGTGTTGCTCGGGTCTAAATGGCTGGTGGTGGGGCAGGGTGGTTGGAACTGCCTGCGCTTCGGTATGCTGAACACGCATCTCAAGCCGGGGTTCAAGACGCAGCATTCGAAGGGTGGGCACGGCAAGGCGTTTCATTCGCGCCAGAGGCAGATCCGCGGTGAGGTGGCGATGCAGAGCCTGCTGATGCCGGCGGATATGTTCCGGCGGCGGGATGGGCAGGCGCTGACGCCGGAGGAGATCCAGCGGGTCATGTTGTTGGTGCGGTCGCTGGACAATGCCTTGGGCCGGGTGCAGCAGCGGCTGAACCACGAATACACGGAAGGGATGATCGCGGATGCGTATGACCTGCAAGCCGACCTGACGGACGATCAGTTGAACCAGTTGGTGATGCTGGTCTTCAATCACCGGGACCATCCGGCGATGCCCAAGACGGCGGAGCAGCTTTTGCCGGAGGCGAAGATCCTGAGCGAGAAACTCTGATAAAGAATCATTAAGGGGAGACATGAAGAGCGTAACTAAGAAACCAGCCTCGTGTCGGGCAAAGTGGGAACTGCTTTCGCATGATCTGTTGGGTTGCCGTGTGCTTCATGAGGGAAGTTGGAAGTGGGTGACGGGTGCGCGACGTCCGGTTTATCCGGCTGGTAAGAAGTCTTCCAAGCCTCGGAAGGATATTTGCTTCCGTCTTTTTCATACACCCACCAAGCGTGAGGAATGGTTTGGACCGGCTCCATTGTTTCATGAAGTGCAATGGCCTGAAGAAACGCCCGTGGGGGCTGTCTGAACCAAAGGAACAAGAGGGGATAAGGCGGCGTATAAGCCGGTATTTTTCTGAGAGCAATGAGTGCAGATAAACATGAAATGTGGCGGGTGTTGGAGTGTCAGTTCGGCAAGCTGACGGGGCAGGTATGTGCGGGCGCTCCGAAGTGGGGGCACGTTTTTAAAGGCGAGCCGAAGCCGATGGCTTATTGCGAGGCGCACAAGCCGGATGTCAGCCAGATGATTGATCCGGCTGGCAGTCATGTAATAGAAGAGATTGAGGGGATTTTTCCTTGGCCGACTGCGGGCGGTATCTGGATGGGTTACATCGATGGTGGTATCGGCTGGATGCCGATGCAAGCGATGGAGTTGAAAGACGATTTGCCTTCGGTGGAGCAAATGAGATTGGAGAAGGATAATCCTTTGACCGCTCCACCTCGCGCAACCTTGGCGATCACAGCGCAATTTCCCCAGCCAGATGGATGCTGGCCGTATCTGTTTCCGGGGAATCATCCGGTGAAGGCGTGGCGGCTGCCGGTGGGTGATGAGTTGTCGCGAGCGAAGAAATTCTTAGGGGTGAAGGAATAGAGATGGGGCGAAAGAAGAGCAGGCAGGAGCGGGAAGATGATGAGGCGAACCTGTTCGCGATGTGCCTGCTGATGCCGGAAGAGATGGTGAAAGAAGAGATCGCCAAGCTTGGTGTGTTCGATGTGAACGATGACAGGAAGATGAAGAAGCTGGCGAAGATTTTTGAAGTGTCGGAAACGATGATGGCCTTGCGGATTGCGCAGATATTTGAATTCCCATGAACCAAGCAGAAGAAAATTACGGCAAGCTGTTCAAAGCGGCAGAGCGGAAGAATTACGACAACCTGCTATTTGAAGCGACTGTCAAGATGCTGCTCCCTTGCGGTTCTGTGATTGAGGCGAAATTAGGCAGGGCTACCGTACGAGGTGAAGTGATCGGTTATCAGTTCAACGGGACGGATGTGATTATCCGTAATTTAAAGACTGAGAAACGCCGTGATGTGCATGTGGGTTATTACGGCATCGGATCGGTTAAAATTATCTCGGTGCCGGAAAAGGTTAAGCTGGATTTGGAGGCGTGGTGGAAGGAATTGCAACCGATGTTTCGCATTCCGTTTGGGGATGCGAACGAAGCGGATGTGCGGGATTTCCAATGGGCCTATGATCAGGGGCTTTCTCCGATCGAGACGTTGGTGCAACTGCTGGAGGATGAACGATGAAACCGAGAATCACGTTGACGGGGGTGGATGAGAGCACCTCTGCGGACACCTTGTTCCGGTTAGCGGCGCATGCGGAGATTGGATTTCTGTTCACACTCAATCCGGAAGGGCGCAAGCGGTATCCCTCGTTGGACTGGATCCGTGAAAATGCGATGAACGCAACATGGGTGGCTTTGCACGTCTGCGGGCGTGAAGCGCGCCAAATGCTGGTGGATCCACCGGACAACTGTTCCATGCTCTTCCAGCGGTTTCAGAGAATTCAGGTCAACGGCCAGGTGAGTGAGGAAGAGTTGAAGCGGATCTGTGCGGCTTATCCGCTCACTGAGATCATCACCCAGCACAAGGGTAATGACGCGTTGTTAAAGGTGCCTTTGCCTAACCATTCCATTCTGGTGGATGCCAGCGGTGGAAGAGGAATCAGGCCGGCTGAATGGACTAAGCTGGAGACGTATAAGAAGACGGGATATGCGGGTGGTCTGGGCGCGGAAAATATCTGTGATGAATGGGCTAAAATCCGTCCCCTTGCCCGTATAGGTTGCTGGTTGGATATGGAGTCCAAACTCCGTGATGCGAACGATTCCTTTAGTGAGGAGCGAGCGGTTGCTGTGTTGAAAGCTTTAAATTACGAGGTGGATTTTCCGTTGGCTTTATCAGCTATGCCCCTGTTGAAGCTCAGCAGAGAGGAGTGGTTAAAGCGGTGTGCGGCCAGATTGATGGAGCGTGCTGCGTTGAATGCTGCTGATGCGATGGGGATTGCTGAATCGAATCTGGAAAGTGATCCGTCTGCGCTGGAGGAAAGCCCGGAGGACATTGCGGATGAGGAGTTGTCCCGGTGGGGAGAGTGAACCACGTGAATAGGCTATGAATGAAGAGGAAATCAAGCCGGACAAGGACGTCCAAGTGCCAGAGTATGAGAAGTTGCTGGAGCCCGGTGGTATTAAGGGCGGATGTCTGGCGGTGTCCTTTTTTCTGCTGTTGGGTGCTTTGGTTGGCGCCCCATTGGTATGCCTCTATGCAGTGATAGCCAATAGCAAATAGACGATCACCGAGGAGGGGTTAGAGCCTCCTCACGTCGGCTGCTACGAATTATATGAAAAAATACGTTTTGTATCACAAGGGGTGCATGGATGGGTTTGGGGCGGCGTTGTGTGCCTGGCTCAAGTTCGGGGATGAGGCGACGTATATCCCGTGCAGTAATGATGACAAGGTGCTGCCGGAGATGGAGGACGGGAGCGAGGTTTATATCTTGGATTTTTCTTTCTCGCGTCAGGTGCTACTGGATTTGGCTTTTCGGATGAAGTCGTTGCTGGTGTTGGATCATCATAAGACGGCGCGTGAGGCGTTACAGGGTTTGGATTTTGCGTGGTTCAGTAAAGAGAACAGCGGAGCGGTGATGGCGTGGAGGCATTTCCATAAATATCATCCGATTCCTTTGCTGATCCAATACATCGAGGACCGTGATCTTTGGGCGTGGAAGCTGCCGAACAGTCGCGGGGTCAATGCGGTGTTGGGGACTTATCCGATGGAGTTTCCCGTGTGGCACAGCCTGTTGACTGGTATGCATTTCAGTTCCAGGAAGCTTGAAGGAGAGGGGGAAGTTGCGTGGCGGATGATCGAGCAGGCGGTGAAGCGGCAGTGTGGACAGAGTTCTGTGCATGTGGCGAGGTTTGCGCCGGGTGAGAAAAAGATCGAGCTGATGGCGGTCACACCGGCTTGCCCGTCGCTGGTGGCGAAGAGTTTTGGGATTCATTTCGTGCCGGTGGTGAACGCGACTGCCTACGTGGATGAGGTGGCGGAAGAACTGATCCGGCAGTATGAGTGGGCTCCGTTCGTGGGGGTGTATCAGCAGCGGGCGAATGGCAAGACGAAGTGGAGCCTGCGGTCGCGGGAGGGGTTTGATTGTCTGCCGATCGCGGAGGCGTTTGGTGGGGGAGGGCATGAGCGGGCGTGTGGGTTTATCGCATAGGGAAACATCGAACATCCAACGTCCAACATCGAACGTCCAGAGAGGGGAAAGGTTAGCCATAGATGAACACAGAAACACACGGATGCACGGAGGGGGCGAACTTCAGGGAGTTCGAACTGGGGAAGATTATTGGGGCGGTGAAAGGTTTCGCGCCGGTGGAACCGCAGATTGTGGGCGTGGTGTGTTCGCCGGTGGGGTTTCGGAAAATCACTGAGGATTTTCAGGCGATGAAGCCGACGAGTATCGAGTTGCTTCGATTGGGTGGCGCGAGGGTTGATGCGCCTTTGTTAATGGGAATGGAGATCCACGAGATGCGGGGGCAGGAAGTGGAGTGCCTGGCGTTTTATGATCGGGAGAAAATGCGGGAGTATTTGGATGGCGGCAAGCCGATGACAATAGCGGAGGCGTAGAAGTTGGGAATTTTTTAGCCACAGATGAACACAGATTTACACAGATAATATGGAGAAGAATTTTCAGCTTGGGGAGAAAGTGTATGTGATGCGATGCGTGCGCCCGGGTGAGGGCGGGTTGCTTTGTGATCTGAAATATTCGGAGGCCATCGTGGTGGATGCCGGTGGTGGATGTTCTTCCAAACTGTATTGTAAGGATTCTGGCGCGGTGGGGTTTATCCATCATTCCATCATCTTCCGTGATCCGGTGACTTTGATGCAGGTAGGGATAGAGCAGATGAAGGCCATGGTCGCGAAGCAGGTGGACTATATCGCGGCACAGGAAGCGAAGTTGAAGCCGTATCTGCCGCCGCAAGAGAAGAAGGAGGGGGAATAGTATGTTGCCGGTGAAGTTTGAGGGAATGAATCATGTGTTGGGTGCGCCGGAGGGGATGCATAATTGCTCGCCACTGGCAGTCTATACGAATTTCCGAGCGTGCATCTCGGTGTGGGAACTGACGGATGAAGAGGTGGAGAAGATCGTGCGTGGGCGTCGGATCGCACTGGGAGTGTATTCCGGAGTGAGCCAACCAGCGGTGCATTTGCAGGCGCTGGATGCGGCAGAGTCGCCGTGGCTGCCGCCGCTGGAGGAGATAAGCGTGGAGCCAGATTCTCAAGTGCAGATGTCGCAGGAGGATCTGAATTCCTTGCCGCCGTCCATGACGGTGCAGTGCAAACATTGCCGCTCGATCCGGGCGTTTCATCTGCGGCCCACGATGCAGTGTCCGATCTATGGCAAGGGGACGTTGACGGGATTTGGACCCCGGGCGTTTGAGGCGGCGGAGGTGGAGTTATGACGCCAGAGAAATTTGCGGAGGCGAATCTGACTTTGAAGACGGTCGAGCATGGGGGCCTCGAGGTGCAGGTGCCGGCACACACGAATCGCTTCGTTTGCACGGTGGTTTACCGGTTGAATGAGGCGGAGCTTTCGCGGCTGGTGCGCTCGGGCCGTCTCGCCATCTCGCTTCATACGGGGACCAGCTTTCCGCTGCATGAGGTGCAGGTGCTGGACAAAGACTCATCGCCGCAATTGGAAGGGATGAAGGCTTGCGAGTTGAACGAGCCGGTGCCGTTCACGCCGACCGCCTATAAAAACCTGACGGTGGATAGCAGTCGGCCGTTGTGCCGGTTGTGTGATCGTCCATACGGATTGCATTCCCAAATCACGCATCAGTGTCCGAAGGTGCGTCCGGTGGAACATGATGAGACGGGGTTGATTTTGCTGACGGGATTTTTGGCGGCGGTGTATGAGCCGAAGGTTTAACCACAGATGGCCGCAGATTAACACAGATAATATGAATGTTGAAACGGGAGAGATTAAAGAGTTTCCGGCGGGCGAAGAACCCAAAGGGCCATGGGTTAAGATTGCGAACCGTCCGGATCCAACATGCAAGAAGTGTCTTGGCACCGGTTCAACGCGCCGACTGGTGAAGCAGTCGGGTCGCCGAGGTGCGATCGGATATAAGCAAGTTCCTTGCGCCTGTGTGAATCCATTCACGGCGGACAAATTATAAATGTTGCGGCCGTATTACAGTGACGAGCAGGTGACGCTTTACCATGGGAACATGGAAGAGGTGCTGCCGCAGTTGCCGATGGCGGATTGCATCGTGACGGACAGCACGTACGGCGAGACGGCACTGGAATGGGACAGGTGGGTGGATGATTGGCCCTCGATCGTGGCGCGCAACCTGAAGCGTACCGGGAGCATGTGGTGTTTCGGTTCTTTCCGCATGTTCACGTCGCACTGGGCGGAATTCGAGAAAGCTTTCGACCAGGTGCAGGACCGGGTGTGGGAAAAGCAGAACGGGAGTTCGTTCATGACGGACCGCTTTCGTCGGGTGCATGAGTTCATGGTCCATTTCCGGCATCGGAATGTGAAGTGGGAAGAAGTGTTCCACAACGACAAGTCTTTGAAAGAGTCTGGTGGAGTGAGGAAGCGGATCTATCGCCAGCACAAACCCAAGCATTTCAACGGCTATGGACCGGCCTTGTATCAGAGCGATGACAATGGAACCCGGCTAGCACGGTCGGTGGTGTACATGAAGAATTGTCATGGCGCTGCCATCAATGAGACGGAGAAGCCAGTGGGGTTGGTGCGTCCGCTCATCGAGTATTCGTGTCCGGTGGGGGGGCTGATGATCGACTGCTTCAGCGGCAGTGGTTCGCATCTGGTGGCAGCCAGGCAACTGGGCATCCGCTCGATCGGCATCGAGAAGCGCGAGAGCCAGTGCGAAAAAGCAGTGAAGCGATTGCGGGAAGAACAGGAACTGAATCTGGCTCCGGCGGCGTAAGGAATTTGATATGAACGAAAAGAATGTAGCGGTGATCATCCCGTGTTATCAGCAAGTGCATCATCTGAAAAGGTGCCTTGCTTCCGTGATTCCCCAGCTCGGGGAAGGGGATGAACTGTTTCTCTGCATCGACAGTGCGGACGAGACGTTGGGAGATCCAGAAGACCGGCAGAAGGTGAACCGGTTGCTCGAGACGGCCCGTGAGTTGAGTCCGGCGAAGGTCAAGCTGGTGGAGAGTCCGTATCGGATGGGGGTTTCCCTGATGCGCGACTTGGGGGCGAGAGAGGCCAAGGCGCCATGGTTGAAGTTTTTGGATGCGGACGATTTTCTTGCGCCGCTGGCGTTGAACTTTTTCAGGGCGGTGAAGCTGCAGGAGGCGACGCGGGTGTTCTATGGCCAGCAGGTGATGGTGAGGGACAACGTGCCGATGGAAGTGCGCCTGTCTGATATGACGGTGATCGAGCGGCGCAATCCGTTGCTGGTGTGCCCGACGTTCATCCGTCGTGATGCGTTTGAGGAGGTGGGGCGGTTTGATGGTGAAATCGAATTTGAAGAGGACTGGGATCTGTGGCTGCGGGTCTGGCAGACGTGGGGATTGGGCGTGGTGCAATCGTTCCCGGTGCCCATAGGCTATTACTGCATCCACAAAGAGGAGCGGGAGCAGAAGGAAAAGGAGCGGTGTCGCACGACGCGAGGCATGGATGTGCGGCAGTGGTTCGCGATGAAGTATAAGATCCAGCCGCTGAGATAACCTTTTTTATTTAACCACAGATGGACACAGAGAAACACGGATGGAAATGGATAAGGATAAGCGATGAGTGTGCATGTGGTGCCAAATAACGATGACCGGCAGCATTCGGCGGTGAGTTGCTGGTGTGATCCGAAGATTGAATACCTCGATCCTGAGAATGGAATGCCTTATGAGAAAGGCCCGCTAGTGACGCATAATTCAATGGATTGCAGGGAGTCAGTGGAGCGGTTATTAAAAGAGGGTGTGGACAAAGATAAGGACTGGGCCTGTGTGTCAGTTGAAGACGGGGTGTATGATGAGAGCCATCGGTTTCCGATGGAGATGAAAGCGGAGAGTTGAACCGCGAACTGGTTGCACCAGAGGCCAACACTAACTACGCGAACGAGTATGGGCAGAGGAAAAAAGATTTTTGATTCGGTGGATATGGTGGATACGTCGGGGTTTACCTCGGGTAAGACGAAGACGTTTTTTGATCTGCATTTTGGGCCGTTGGAGGAGGCGTTGCCGGTCGTTGATGTGGGCGGGTTGAAGATCGAGAGAAATCCCTATATGCCGAAAGACGGTTTTATGGTGGTGAGCGGGACGGGTGAGGTGGTGATAGGTAAGTTGAGACAGGATGGACAGGATTGACGAGATGGACTGAAGCGAGGACGAGGACGAGATTGATGGCGGGAGGAGAGAGCAGGAATTGTGGCGGGCAAGAATGATGGAGACAGGACAGAAAATCTTTTTGATGCGAAAGTAAAGAAGCCAGTAGCGGCGGTGCCGCTGCCGGTTGTGGCTGCATCTGCGCCGGTCGGCGACAAGCGACTGGCGGAGTATTTTCCTCCGGGTGTGCGCGAGCCATGGCGGGTGGAGCGGTTTGATCTGCTGGCCGCTGAGTTTGAACTGGAGGAGGGGGAGGTGCCGTCCTGGCACGAAGTCATTCACACGTTCGCGCGTACGTGGTTGATCGTGCGCCGTCTTTATGGCGTGCAGCCGGTGTTGCTGCCGATGAATGCGAGTGCGGGGGATTACAAGCTCTCCACCATGGCAGAATTGCGGGAGGAGTTAGGTATCTCACAGGACCAGTTAAGGCAGGAAATTTTGGCGGGAGTGCAGCTTTGGAAGAAGTTCAAGGTGCAGGCGACCGCGCCGGTGGTGGTGGAAGCCAAGCCGCCGGATCAGCCGGTGAATACGCTGCTGGCGGAAGAACAGATGCTCGAGAGGCATGGTTTTCCCGACCGCATGTTCACGGTGAAGGACCGCAAGCCGGAGGAGAATAGGACGGAGAAGATTTGGTTTGCGGGAAAGGTTTCGCCATGGCGACCGATGTTGGAGCATCCGGTGGCGGGTGAGATCGCCCGGGAGGCGTTGCAGTGCCTGCTCCTGCAAAAGCGGGTGGAAGAGAAGATGTATGAGGCGGAGCCTTTGACGCTCGAATACGACAAGGCGAAGAACGAAAAGACCCGCTTGCTGGAGCAGTATAACAAATTGGTGGAGTCACTGAACAACCTGATGCCGTTCGCCAAGATGGTGGCGCACTCGCAGGACCAGCGGAGCATCCTCAACCTGATCATACAGGGCTGCCAGCAATACTATGCCGATGGTGAAAACACGATCCTCGATGGCATGAACACGGGGATGGAGATCGAGTGTTTGTTGCGCATGAGCCAGCAGATGCCAGATCCGCGTTATCGGGCGGACATCGTGGTGATGGTGAACTCGGCACGGGCGGGACTGTTCAATCCGAAATGGACATCGACCATATCGCATCGTTCGTTGAAACGGGTGCAGGAAGCCTGGCGGGAAACTTACAAGATGCTCGCCAAGGGCGATGAGATTCCGGACCTGTTGAGCGATGATCCGAAGGCGGGTGAGTATCATGACCTCGCCATGGGTGAAGCGCCGAAGAAAGAAGTGAAGGACTAGCCGGTAGGGGGAGGAGATCCAGAGGATGAGTGCCTGATATTTATGTGCCCGCCATTCCAGCGCGACTGAAGTTGACGCAGGGAATGGTGGAAGATTTTTTGTGTGACCCGGTGATGGCGGCCAAGGTGCTGCTGGGATATGATCTGGATGTATTCCAGCGCGTGCGCCTACGCTATTACTGGTGGGTGGCGGACGTCATCGACGAGTCCGGCTTCAGCACGGGCAAGACGCTGGTGGACTGGATCTACATCCAGTTGCGTTGCATCCTGATCACGCACTTCAGCGGCAAGACGCACTGGGCGTCCATCTATTATCCCAACTTCGGTACCGGCAAGCGGTCTTTCTGGGAATACTACTCCAGCACGACTTCCCCGATCTTCCGGGCGCAACTGGGCAAACTGGATGACGGATTGAGCAGCAACAAGCGGGAGAAAAAGACAAGCGAGGGGGCGGACTGTTTCACCGCTTACTATATGTGCGGGGCGAAGGCGTTGCTGCCGGCACCTGATTTCAAGGGTGATGCGAAAGGACAGGCGAGCTTGCGCATCAATACCTTGCTGGTGGAAGAGTGGCCACACATCGACGCGATGAGCGATGGTATCGACCGACAGCTCATTGGCCGCAGCACGCGGGAGAATTACAACAAGGAGCATCCGATCTGGTGCAATCACCGTACGTTCACGGCTCCGGCCAAGCCATCCTCGCACATCTCGACCAAGCGCGTGCGCGTGCATGAGAAGAAGGTCGAGCAGGGCAATACGGATTACGCCGTGTTGCGCATGAACTACAAGGACTGGAGCCATCGGCCCTGCCACACGGGCAAGAGTTTCCGGGAGGAGTTCTGCGACATGAAGGCCATCAACCACATGAAGGCCAATCTGCCGGTGGTGGAATTCTTGGGTGAAGGTCTGGGCGTGCGGGACATCGACGGCCGCGGCTGGTATTCCGATGAAGTGATCAATCCCTGCATCAAAGCGGGGACGGCACTGGGGTTGATGCCCGTGGTGAGCCGGTCGAGCGATACATGGGATTCAGCGCATACGTTTTATTTTCTCGGCGTAGATCCAGCTCCGGCACAGGGACAGAAGAGCGATGACGGGGCGATGATGATCTTGCGAGCCAGGCCAAAGCAGGTGCGACTGGCACCGCCGACACGCCTAGGGGAAGAAGTGGTTTATCCTCGGGAAATCAGCGGTTGGGATATCGCGCCGATCTGGGCGAAGAAAGTGCGTTCGGCGCGGGCGGATGAGTGGAGCGGGATCATCCACAAAGAACACAAATCATGGCGGTTCACAAAGATCATGATGGATTATGGCGGCGGTGGCCAGTGGGTGTGGCCGCATCTCAAGGCGATCGACCAGTTGATCGACGGGCAGAAGGTGGAATGCCGTCCCATAGCGACCGTGTATGACCATGATGTGCAAAGCAGCATCGCAGACTTGGTGCTGTTGATGTGCTATCGAGGGGATGTGGAGTTGCGTCGCAAGTGGCCGGAATTGTCCGGTGACGATAATCTGGTGGATGTGCTGCATGGACAATTGCGGGACGCGATGCTGCTGGAACAGCTGCCTTTAATCGCAGAAAAAAAGGAATGGGATGAGTCGGAGTTGAAGAAGCTGACGCCACCCCAATTGGAATTGTTGGAGACGCTGGGCATCCTGCTGGACGAGTTCGGGCTGGTGGTGGTGGCGACCGATGAGGAGGGCAATTACATCACCACGTCCCGCGGGGCCAAGCAGTATTCCACCAAGGACAAGAAGGATTTTGTCAGCGCGCTTTACATGGCACTGGGAGGGTTTTCCATCTGGCTGGCCGGTCTGCAATTCAACGGAAACAACGGTGGCCGGGGCGGTGGATTTGGGGGAGCCAAGCGGACTTGACCATAAAATATGGAGTTCCATTAGAAATGGTTGACGGTGCGGGGGATTTGTGGTGCTTTGGTAGAGGGGAGACGGCAACGCATTTATGGCTCCCAAGAAAACCGGCCCCGAACCATCTCCATTCAGTGAGAGCCGGATGTTGGATGCAATCTCGGTCCTGATCCAAGCAGGGGGCAATCGTCCGATGCCGGTGATGCCGATCGCGCATGGCCGCAACCGAACGCTGTGCGGGGTAGGAGCGGGGGACAAGACGATCACTTTCAAGGGGCTGGACCGCAAGTTTTCCCCGAACAGTGTGGAGGAAAGCATCGTGCTGGCGCGTGACTGGAGTGAACGCGTGCCGTTGCTCAACCTGATCGTGGAGACGAAGATCTCCTTCTGGGATTATGGTTTTGCGGTGGTGCCGGAGACGCCGGGTGAGGATTGGGACAAATGGTGGCGGGCGAATGGCCGTCGCGTCTGCGAGTTCAAAGACGAGGTGTGGGAGGACTGGATGCGGGTGGATACGGGGGTGATGTTCTGGAACACGGAGGAAGACTGGGGACCGCTGACGTTGCGGGCGGAGCAGTGCGAATACTCGGATGCGTTCGGCAAGCCCAAGCTGAAGTTCCGGCATGGCCTGTCCGAGAAACAGATCCGCGAATTGAAGGCGGACAAGCGGCGTTTTGAGGGTGGCAAGGTGGAACTGAGGAACACCGCCGAAGAGGGATTCGAAGTCTGGAAACGGCAGCGCAAGGGTGAAGGCTTTGGCAAGCCGCGTCTGCACGGGCTGTTCGATGCGTGCGCGACCTATGACAGTCTGGAGAAGGGGGAGAATCTGTTGGGATTGCTGCACCGCCTGGTGCAACGGCATCACCGGCTGGGTTATGAGATCACCAATGGTGTGTATGCCGGTACCAGCAACCAGCATTGGGATCTGAAGCGGTGGCAGGACATCGAGAAATTTTTCAAAAACCTGTTCGGAGTGGTGGAGACGAGCGGCAACCATGATCACAAGATCGAATTCATCACGGCACCGACCGAGTATTACAAAGAGGACAAGTGGAAGGGCATCATCCGGCGCATGCTGGACTGGGCCGGACCGATAGGCTGGGCGATGTTCAAGGATACGTTGTCCTCGAACATGATCGCGATGGCAGAACCGCTGGCCGTCCTCGAGCGGGAAAAACTGCGGTGGATCCTGATGCGCGTGCTGCAGGAGGGGTTCAAAGCGCCGCCGTGCAAGATCACTTGGAACAGCCAGTGTTTCCGGGATGCGCGAATCGCGGCGGAGCTGATGAAGTTCGGTGTCTCGAGCGGAGCGGTTTCCATCCCGACCTATCATGAGTATATGGGCGTGGATACGGACAAGGAACGTCTGCGCAAAAAGAAGGACCATGAGGAGAAGGACATCTGGCGTCCGGTCTATGATGCGGCACATGGCGATCCGGAAGGACGTCCGGCGGGGACAGCAGATGCGGATCGCAATTCCGGCAAGTGATTTTGATTTAGGCGGAAAAGGGGGAGGAGGAGACAGGGTTAGATGGCCAGTTTAAAAGCGACAACAGGAACAAAGTTCACCTCTGCACAGGCGGCGCAGAATCCAAACGACCTCATGAGGCGGGTGGAGGTGGATGAGTTGTTGGCGGGCAAAGCTTCAGCCGAACAGGACTGGAGCTATCTGGACATCTATGATTTCGAATCGGGCATCAAGAATGTCTTCCCTAATTACGTCCAAGATTCCGCAACGGTCACCTGGTCGGAAACTTTGGGGGTTCGGCGGGCGTCCGTGCGCGTGGCGGATGAAGGCGGGTTAAGTGTATCGGAAGCGGGGCTGGCGGTCGTTTTCGGTACGGGAGCCAATGACGTGGCGCGAGGGAATCATACCCATGCGCAGTTGCATGCGGCTCTCACCTTGGCAGCGAGCCAGACGCTGGCGATGAGCCTTAACGGGCAGGAACTGACCGCCGACCTGCGTTTTGTAGCGGAAGGTTTGAGCGTCAGTGACAGCGGTGTGCGGCTGGTCTTTGGTGGTGGCCACAACGAAGTGGCACGAGGCGACCACACGCATGAAGGTCTGCATGCGGCCTTGACGCTGACGGCGAGTCAATCGCTGACGATGAGTCTGAGCGGGCAGGAACTTTCCGCCGCTTTGCGGGTGGCTGCGAACGGGGCATTGCTGATCGCTGAAAGCGGTGTGAGTGTCGCCTTTGGCACGGGCCATTATCAGGTGGCGCGAGGTGATCATACCCATGCGGGGTTGGATCAAGTTCATGCGCCGTTGACGCTGGCGGCGAGCCAGACGCTGGCGATGAGCCTGGCAGGGCAGGAACTGACGGCGAGTGTGCGGCTTGCTTCAGGTGGTGGGCTGGGTGCGAATGAAAGCGGGGTGCGCGTGATGCTGCCGGAAGGCAGTGGCTTGTCGCTGAACAATTACGGACTGTCCGTGCTGTTCGGTACCGGGGCGAATGCCGTGGCGCGAGGAAATCATACCCATGCGCAGTTGCACGCGGCCTTGACGCTGGCTCCCAGTGCGTCTCTGTCGATGAGCCTGACGGGGCAGCAGTTGACGGCGGGATTGAAGATCGCGGCGGATGGTGCCTTGGCGGTGGGTGAGAGCGGTGTCGGGGTGATTTTCGGAACGGGCCATGATGAGGCGGCCAGAGGCGACCACACGCATGAAGGGTTGCATGCGGCGGTGACGGTGGCGAACAGCAACTCGCTGACCTTGAGCCTGAATGTGCAGGCGTTGACGGGTGCTGTGCGGCTCAGCAATTCACCGAGTCCGGGTGAGGGGCTGCTACGTTCCACCTCGTCGGGTTTGGTAGTGGTGCTGGGTGAGAGCGGCACACAGGCGGCGCGAGGTGACCATACGCACAGTTCGGCTTCGGATGTGCTGGGCGGTTTCATGTCGGCAGCCGACAAGGCGAAACTGGACAGCCTCAGCAATCTGGAAGTGCAGGACACGGCCTCTTTGCAGCTCGTCTATGAGAGCGGGGTGTTGAACGGGGTGGTGCGGCATGGTGCAGGACTGGACATCACCGAGGCGGGGCTGGTGTGGTCGCCGGGACTGGAAGATTCCTCCACGGTGAGGTTGAGGTACCAGACGAACAAGCTGAAGGCAGAAATCCTCTTCGGTGCGGGCCTGATGATCGGAGAGAGCGGGTTGCAAGTGAATCCGGCCTATATCACGTCGTCCAATCTGCAACTGGCGGATACGGCCCCGCCGACATTGGTGGTGGGCCAAGTGCCCGCGGTGGGAGTTTCCACGCGGGCGATGCGGGCCGATGCGAAACCCGGTCTGCCGGGACTGGCCACCAGTGCGGCGCATGGCTTCCAAGACATGGAAGACAAACGCCGTTGGGATTTCAGCCACATCGGCGGATTCAATGGAGCGGTGACCGGCATCGAGATCGACTGCCAGCGGGAGCTGATCTACTTCATCGGTGACTTCACCAAGTATGGGAATGTGGGGATCACGCGCATCGCGGCGGTGAAATTCAACGGCATGCTGGATCCGCTGTTCGCGCCCGCAGACAGTTTCGGATCGCGACCGGGCCATATCAAGCTGCACAGCAGCGGCGACATCTTGGTGGGTGGCGCGACCGGAAAGATCTCCTATCGCGGCGGCTCGGCGCAATGGTTGCACCGGTTGGACCGCAAAGCGAACCCGGTGAGCGGGTTTGCCTCACCGCCGACCATCGCCTTTTCCGGGGGCGACCAGATGCTTTCCCTTGCGCCCTTGAGTGACGGCACGATCATCGCCCAGAGCTGGGAAACGGTGCGGCACATGACGGCGATGGGTGCCACGATGACGACAAAGAACGGTACGGCGAACGTGCATCACGCGGTCGCGGACGGTACCGCCGTCTATCTGATGAGCCGCCGGGCCTCCGTGTTCAACAGTGTCACCAATCCGCGGGCGATCAAGAAGCTGGATTATTCTGCCGGGAGCGGGGCGGTCTTCAGCGGCTGGACCACGGGGGCGGGTGTGGGGGGTGAAGCCAATGCGGCCTATGCGATCCTGTCGCCCAAGGGTGATTTCCTCATCGCCGCCAACTCGTTGACCTCGGAGAACGGCGGCGGCAGCAGTTATGCGTGGAACGGCGGGAGTCCGACGAAGCACACGGGGCTTTACAAGATCCGCAAGGACGGCAGTGAAGCTCCAGACTGGAACATAGACATGGTGGTGCAGACGGACTGGCCGCGTCCGTTGGCAGTGGACAGCCATGGGAGGGTGTATTTCACGGGCGACATCACGTCCATCAATGGAACTGCGGTCACGCCATGGCGGTTGTATCGCGTGAATGCGAACGGTGGCGGCCTCGTTGAGTTCGCTGGATTCAACGGGCAGGTGCATGACGCCAAGCTGGTGGGCGATGATCATCTGGTCGTGGCGGGTGCCTTCACCCAATACGGCATCCTGCCGGCAGCCCGTGTATTGTTCATGGATGCGGATGGGCGGGCCACGCCCTGCATCCCGGTGTGCAAGCCGACGAAGTTCGAGAAGCGGAGCATCACGGCAGCCAGTGCGCCCACGGAACTGGAGATGGTCTGCGGCAAACGGTTTCTGGCGGTCGAGTTCGACGTGGCTGCGCCGGTGTATGCACCCTACATCCACAAGGTGGTCGTCAGCCGCGACCATGTCAGCGATGGGGAGAGCGTGCTGATGCAGTTCGACATGCCCGGCAGCACGGAGGTGACGATCGAGATCTACGACAACGTGATCAGCGGTCTGCCGTTGCTCAGTTTCGCGGGCAAGTCCGGAGCGGTGCCGTTGTTCTGTGAGATCCGTTTCGAGCCCGATACCAAGACCTGGCGGCTGATGTCCCTGGGTTATCTGGCCGACGCCGGTGGTGATTATGTGGCGAAGGCCGGCGACACGATGTCCGGGCATCTGACGTTGAGCGGCAACCCGGTGAGCGGATTGCATGCGGTGCCGAAGCAGTATGCCGATCTGAAACTCGCGCTGACCGGCGGGACATTGAGCGGTCCGTTGACCTTCAGCGGCACCACGCATGGCGGCCTCGCGTTGGTGAACCTGACCTTGGCGGAACGGGATGCGCTGGCAGTCAAGCCGGTGGGTTGCACGATCTGGAACTCGACCAACGGGCGGATGGAAGTCTGGAACGGCAGCGTCTGGCAGAACTTCGCCCTCTCCACCGCCGCCTATGCCCTTTACAAGGAAAACGGTGCGGGAGCTGAACTGTATGCGCTGGGGGCGAACTCGGTCGCGTTAGGTGCGTATGGACAGGCGACGGGTGAGGCGTCGATCGTGTTCGGTTCCAACCTGTATATGGCGGCGAACGGGGCCACTGGAGCAAGGAGTTTTGCCGGAGCGGGCAGCAGCCTGACCGCCTCGGGCATCAACTCGGTGGCGCTGGGTGGATTCACGAACCAGTCGCTGGGCAGCAACTGCGTGGTGCTGGGCGGGAACGGGAATGCGAATTACGGCCAGAACAGCGGCATGGTGGGTGGCCTTGGAAACACCCTAGCGGCCCCGCAAGGGGCGATCATCGGTGGCATCTACAACTTTGCGTTCTCCAGCGACTCGAGATGCGGTGTGGTGCTGGGCGGGGTGGGTGCATGGGCTGACCAATTCGGCGAGATCACCTCGGCCAATGTGCTGAACGAAGGGGCTTTGTGGTGGCAGGGAATCAGTGCGCAGAACTCCAGCATCACGATAACAGGGAAAACCGCGGATGCCACCCCGACCCAGATCGGGCCGCATGAGTATCGTGCCCGCCAAGCCATCATCTTCCGCCGTCCGGCCAGCGTCTGGAAAATGAGAGGGGAGATCATCGCCCGCACGGCGGACATTGTGAAGATATGGGAACTGTCGTTCGCGATGAAATGCGCCGGGAGCATCGCGGGAACCGTGATGCTGGGCACGCCGACGGTCACGCCCATGGTGGAGGAGGCCGGTTCGGAAGACTGGGAAGTCGGGCTGACGATCAAAGGCACCACGGGCGAACTGGAAATCACCGTCACGGGTGCGGCAGCGACGGACATCTCGTGGGCGGGTGTCATCCAGATCCTGAAGCACTGGAGATATTGAGATGTTGAAAGTCCTAAAAGGGAGGCTGGTGCAAAAGGTGGCCAACACAAGCCGCAAGCTGTGGGAGCCATACACGATCGAGAATCCCCCGGGTGTGCAGGTCATCGTCTCCGCGTATAACTGTGCGCCGATGCTGCCGAGGTTTTTGCAATCGCTCGAGCGGGCGATGCGGGGATTTCGCTGGGTGTTTCTGGCGGCAGATGACGGAAGCGCGGATGAGACGTACGCAGTGTTGAAAGCGTATGTGAAGACGCAATGCACGGCGGATGAACACAAGCTGCAGCGGTTCAAAAAAGCGGCGAATGTCAGCGTGGCCAAGAATCGTGTCGTGCGGATGGGCTTTCCGTACCGGGAAAAATATCCAGCCATCGCGCTCTGTGATGCGGACGACGAGGTGGGCGAGCAGCGGATCAGCGGTTTGCTCGAGATCGCGTTGAGGGAAGGCAGTCTTTCCTTGGCCGGGGATTTCCTGCGCGAGCGAGGGGGTGAGCGGATCTTGCACAAGGCGGCGGCCCTGACTTATGGACCGCCGATGACGTTGTTCCATGAGGCGTTGCTGCCGTGGGATGGAACGCTCTTCGATGAGACGTTTCACAACCATGGGGATTGGGCACAGCAGGCGGAGTGGCGTTCGCGGGGAATCTTTACGCGGCTGGTGGACGGGTTGATCACCAACATTCATGTCTATCATCCGCTCTCGGTCAGCAACAACCTGACGGAAACGCAGATCACGCGCCGGGCGGAAAAGCTCGAGGGGTTCAAAGCGCAACTGGAAAAGAGGAAGCTGATCAGCTTTTGCACGACGTGCATGGGGCGTTTGCATCATCTCAAGCAGACGCTGCTGGCCAACATGGAAGTGTGCCGTGATATGCCAGATGTGGAGTTCTGCCTGGTGAACTATAATTCCCAAGATGGCATGGATGCATGGGTGAAGACGGAACTGGGCGAACAGCTCAAGAGCGGTCGTCTGCGTTATGTGCATACCATGAAGCCGAAGCAGTTCAAGATGGGAGTGGCGAAAAACATGGCCCATGTCCTAGGGACGGGAATGTTTCTGGTGAACGTGGATGCAGACAATTTCCTCACGCCAGAGTATGTGCAGGCGTTGCGATCGGAGATCGCGGCGGGTGGAGAAGTGATCCACTTCCCGAGTGACGACCGAGCGTGGGGTGGGGGCTTTGGCCGGGTGGCGGTCCGGGCCGATCTGTTCCGGGCGGTGGGCGGTTACGATGAGGAACACAGCGGGTGGGGGGCGGAAGACTGGGATCTGGTGCAGAGGGCGCAACGGATGTCGCGCCGAGCACTGCGCCTGTTAGATCCGCACGTCCTCAGCTACATCGATCATGACGATGAGGAGCGGCTGAAGCACATGGATGTGAAGAACAAGCACGCGAACAACAAGCGGTGGCACAAGTATTTCATCGCCCGGCTGGAGCGGGGCGAACTGGTGGTGAACAAGGGGAAGCAGATAGGCGTGATATGAATGAGACAGCAGCAGTTGGGATAGCGGGTAAAACAGCGGAGCATCTGGTGGATAAGGATACGAAGTATATGCTTATCTATGGGGCAGTGATGCTGTTCATCGTGCTGGCAGTTTTGATCTCTTTTATGGTGCGCTACTTCATCAGCGACCGGGCGGGGCTGATCGCGGATATGCGGAAGGATCGGGAGCGATATGAGATGACGCTGATTACGATCAATGAGAAGCAGGCCAACCAGATCACAGCCCAACTCAAGATGCAGGAGCAAAGCAACCAAGTGTTGCAGACCTGTGCCACCGTGTTAGCAGAATCTAACATCCTGATCCGAGAGTATAATGACCTCATGCGGAAGCAGCTTTACGAAACCCGCCACCGTAAGGGTGAAGGGGAATGAGAATCCATACAAAATAGTTGACCACAGAATATGGCGTGGCATCGTGGCGACGGGGGAGGAGAGCAGACAGGTTATGAAATTCATGCGGGTTCTTCTGGTGGCATCCCTCTCGACCGTGGTGGCGTCTTCAGCTTTTGCGGGCAGTCTTTTCGGACCGAAGCAGAAGATCGAGCAGACCAACCAGAAGGCGGTGGAGGATGTGCAATCGACGGCGGCGGAGAAATTGAACCGGGTCATCACGGGGGAGAAGACGCCGGTGCGTCCGGTGGTGCCGATGCCCCAGGCGAATGTCACGCTCCGTGGTGATGGCAACATCTACCTTGCGCCGGAGAATCGTGCGCCGGAGAGAAGCACGGACGAGATCTATGAGGAGTTTCTGGAGCGCAAGCGGATCCGCGAGGAGTTCGAGCGATACAAGAGCGCCGGGATGGGAACGTACCGGGAGGAGGTCAGTTACCAATCGAATTCAGGTGCCGGTGCCACCAGCAACAAGGAGTCGAGCGAGTATCAGAAGTGGAGCATCCCCCTAGGTTGGAACCTCATCCTTCTTGGTATCGGTGCCTGTCTGCTGCTGTTTGTGTTCAACCGGTTGAGGAATACGAGTGCGGCGTTCAACCAGTTGTATCTGGCCTCGGACGGAATCATCGGCAACTGGATCAAACAGGCGAGAGAGCGGGCACAGACTACCGGAGATCCAGCGGAGATGAACCGTTTGAACGCGGAGATGGTGGACATGGAATCGGCCCGCGGCAAGCTGCTGACGGAAAAGACCAAGTTAAAACCCTAAGTTGTCATGAACAAGAAGACAGGGAAAACAGCCTTCTTATTCGGCTCGGTCGTATTGGCGGGTTCGTGGTCGGTCATCTATTTCAATGGCCAGACCTTCGAGCCCAATGCCACGCGTGGGTATGTGGAGTTCGCGTGTGCGCACACGATGCCGGTCGTGAATGAGTTCGGCTGCATGCTGCATCCGGCGGTGATCGCCCGGTCTTATCAGACCATGCTGCACCAGCAGTTCAATCTGAACCACCAGATGCGTTTCTGGGACAAGGAAAACATCACGAACGACCGGATGCTGGGCACGATCGTGGCGGTGGACTTTCCGTCGATGCCGGAGGGCGGGTGGAAGATTGCGAAGACCAAGGAGGAAGCGCCAGGCATCCGCGGAGTGGCGAGCATGAGCCTGATCGCGCATGGGGTGGACAAGATCGTGGGGGAACACAAGACCGGAAAGAAGGAACGTACGGTCAGCATCGAGATGCTGTTCGATGAACTGGAGAGCGGCTTTGTGGTGATGGGGGTGGACGTGCCCGCCAACTTGCGGCAGGACACACCGCAGGACATCTGGGCGCAGAACATGGTGTATATCCCATGGGCGAAAGCGCCGGAAGAGTTGCAGAAGCTGTGGACGGGCAAGCGCATCAAGGGGCGCTGGAAGAATCAGGAAGTGCGCCTGCTGTGCGGTGGCATCGACAACTCGGTGCATTTCGCCGGGTTGGGACTGGTGGACAAAGGCTTTGAAAAAGAGGCTTGTGTGAAGGCGATGCTGGCCGGTTCCGAGGAGGCAGATCCGGCGGATATATTTGAAGCGCAGATGGATTCCATGCTGGACCTGGTGAAGGAAAATCTCGCTGCGTAAAAATTCTATAAAAAATAGTTGACTATATAAAATAGATATAGCAAACATAGCGACGTTCAAAAGAAGCAGGGGAGGCTTCGGAAGAAAAGGGTTATGAACCACGACATCTCCTGGCTTAAAAAGTTTTTCAAGAAGCAGCAAGACCTCATCGCTTCTGCTCCCACCACGATCTCCGCAAAGCTCAAGGAAGCTTTGAACAAGCAGAGCGGCCAGATGGCCACGGTGCTGGCTGGCATGCCGGCGGATGACAAAACCGAAAGCATGACCGGGGAAATCGCCTTGGTGATCTGCGGCGGCATGGCGGAGTTGCTGGAGCAACAGAACGCCACGCTGCTCGGGTTCGACGGTGAAGTGGATAACCGCGTGAAGGTAGTGCTGGCCGGTCGCATCGACAAGGGTGAACTGATCGAGAAGGCCACGCACGAGAGCCTGATCGAAGCCGCGAAGAAATCGGGAGCTGCCGAGGAAGCGGGCAAGCAGGAGATCTACGGCAAAAATCGCCAAGCCATCGTGCTGGCGGGCATCGCCGGGACCGAAGACCTCGCGATCTTGGGCCTGCCGAAAGAAGGTTTTCAGACGGCGGTGGATACGGCCAAGAAGCGCCATGGCGAGATCAAGGCGCTGAAGGTGGAGCTGCCGGTGGCGCAGATGTCCCGTCTGTTGTGGGGCACAGAGGAGGCATGGGGTTCGCAGTTCGAACTCATCAAGTGTGCGGCGGGCAAACCGGGGAATCCTTTCCCCGCACCGAAGCCCGGCGAAGGCGACAAGGGTGCTTATCCGCCGATGTAAAAATTTCAGGGGAGCAAAAAACAATACTGAGATTTTATGCCAGCGAACGAAAATAAAGCGACCCAAGGTTTTCAAATCACCCGTGAGTATCACGGTAATCCCCGCTCCCTGCGTATGGAGATCGCGGCGATTATCGGCCAGGCGGTGATGGCGGATGCCACCGATCCGACGAAGGGTATCGTGGCGAGCGGCCGTTTCGAAGGCTTCCTCACCCGTCCCGTGGTGGATGGCGCGCCCGCCTTGTCGGACATCGTGTTTCCGGGCCGCGGGCCATTGCCTTTTACCATGGGGCATGAGGCGCAAGTGGTGCTCGCCGATGAAGTCGAGATGGAAGGCGAGGACTACATCGTGGAATCCGGCACTGGTGCGCTCGCGGCGGTCAGCGCTGTGGGCAAGAAGATCACGCCCTATCAGGGCAAATGGCGCGAGACGCAAAGCGGCGAAGTGCCGTTCTTCGTGGTGCAGGCGGTCCTGACGTCGCTGGATTCCGAAAACAGTTTCCGCATCCGGGCGACCGCCATCCGCTAAGCCAAACCTGTTCCGACTAGACACACCAATTTAATCAATCTGGGGAGGTTGAATAAGCAAGGGTATGAACGCTCAACTGAAAAACATCCTCACCAGTCTCCAGAAACGCCCGATTTTGCTTTGCGGCACACGGGTAGATGGCAGCGATTTGCATACCTCTGTGGATGCGAAGTTCGCCGCCATGCTCGCTTCCAATGTCACGGAAGCACAACAGCTCGAAATGATCCGCGGTGCGTGGAAAAGCGAGACTGTCCGCGAGCAGCTTTGCGGCATCCGCCTCGAGCAAACGCAGAACTACGTCTATGCCACGCTGGGTTGGGCGAGCATGTTCTACGGGCTGGAGGAATTGGGACCTTCTGACCGGGCCTATTTCCAGAACAACACCAAGCAGGAAACGGCGGTTTACTACATCGCAAATGGTGGCAAGCCCCGCAAGAGCGAGGTCATCCCGGTGCAGGATGAATTCGCGGTGCCGATGCGCTTCCTGACAACGGAGCGCGTGGGCTACCAGATCGAAGACATCAACAACGGCATCATCCGCGACGCCGCACTGGCCACGCTCGATGTGGCCTATGACCGCCGCCGCAAGATCGATTCGCTGGCGTTCGCGAACTTGACGCAGGTTTACGGCGACTTCGTCACGACGGGCAAGAAGTCGCTGCGCACGTATCTGGCGCACAGCGGCATCCATCAAAGTGCTTTGCCGACATCGAACGACATCACGGTGCCCGACACCACAAACAGCACGAAGTTCCGCTTCGAAGTGTTCGATTCCATCCTTGAATACTGCGACCGCCTGGCGGGCGCGTTCAAGGACGGTGATCTCCGCCCGACCGGCAATATCCGAGTGCCGTCCACGGATACGACGCATCTGCTCAAGCAGGTGTCCTACACGGGCAATGCGAACAACCGCCTGCCGGAATCGGTCCGTCAGAATTATTTGCAGGTGTCCCACGGTAACGTGGACTGGACGCTCATCCCGGACAACACGATCCCGAGCGGCAAGTGCTACCCGGAATTGAACAAGAAGGTGGGCAAGATCTATTCCAAGCCCGCCTTGGAGCATGAGTTCATGAAGACGGATCTGGAGAACAACTGGGAAGAGCGCTGGGAGCGGTTCCCGCATGGCAGCTACATCCCGGAAGTCAACCGTCTGCACGCTTTGCGAGTCACCTACAAGAGCTAAGGAGTCGTCAGTCAACTGCGGGTGTGACGGGGCTGCCGTGGTGCAACGGCAGCCCCTGATACCGGCAAACCAAATAAACTGCCATGAGTAAATATGCTTTAACAGCGGTCGCGGCCAAGCGCCGTGGCATCGCCGCCAAGGCCACGCTGGCCTTGGAATTCCGGGTCAAGGTTTCGTCCCTGCCGGTGCAGAAGGTTGCCGAGATCCACTTCCCGGTGACGAACAGCGGCGTGATGGAGACAGAAGCCGCGGGTGTGGCGACGCTGGCGGAAACGCCTGCCGACCTTCAGTGCTTCGTGCGTGGCCAGCTTGAATCGCTGGTGAACACGGTGGTAGTGCTGAATGTGGTGGATGCCGACAACGGCAATACCACGGCCACGGCGACCTTTGCGCCGCCGTCTTGGGTGAACGACCAGAGCAAAGATTTCCCCGAAGGTTATGCGGTGGATTTCGTCACCAACAACGGCAAGAAGGTGAAGTCCATCACGGGCTTCGCTTCCGTGACGGGCGGTGACACGGGCAGCAAGCTTGCCATCGCAATGCTGCCGGACTTGGAGAGCTTCCGGGTGGTGGGTTCCTGCACGGAACGTGATTTCACTACGAAGGCCCGCAGCTCAGAGCATATCCCTGGTGAGGAGGATGGTTCCAAGCATGTGAAGCGCGGTCGCTCCGAGCCAGGTGAACTGACGGTGAGCCAGAAGTATGTCAGCTACGCCGATGGATTGGGTCGCATCGCTGGTCGTTCGGTGACGGCGATGCTCGAGGTGGAGAAGGAAGGCAAGGTCACCACGGAGCGTCTGGTCTTCGGCAACTGGGTGCCGACCACGAAGCCGAGCGCGGGCGATGGTAACGACCATGCCACGAAGCAGGCGGCGGGCAAGTATGAACTGTTTTTGGCATTCTTCGCGTCATAACGAAGTGGGCTGCGGCTAGAGCCGCTGAGGATGGGAACGGCGGCAAGCGGAAGTTTGCCGCCGTTTTTTTCGTTTAGCCAAAGATGAACACAGATTAGGGAAGGTTGAAATATGATCAGCAGCAGCGACATCAAAACATTTCTTTCGGTATTAACGGGGAGTGCGGGCAATTCCACGGCGCAAGCGAATCCCAACAATTCACGGGGCAAGTATATCTCCACGTCGGAGTGGGCGGGTGCGGTCCTGCATGATCTGTTTCCGGTGGTGACGGGGCGGCAGAATGCGGCGGAGGTGGTGAAGTATCGCTGCATCTTTGTGAAGAACACGCACGCGACTTTGACACTGACGGATCTGCGGGTGCATCTGAAAGACGCAGTGCCGAACGGGGTGGACTTTGCCATCGGGCTGGATCCAGCGGGGGTGGTGGCGCATGGCGCGAGCAGTGCGCAGGCGGCGCAGATCGCGACGGAGAACGATGCTCCGGCAGGGGTGACCTTCAGCGTGCCAGCGGATGACACCAACGGACTGGCGATCGGGGATCTCGCGCCGAACTATTGTCGCGCGATCTGGGTGCGGTTGACGGCGACGGATTCGGCGCCGGTGAATGCGGATGGGGTGACGCTGGGATTTCTTGGGGATACGGCGGAATGATAAGGGTTGGGAAACATCGTCCAGATAAGGGAAAAGTTAGGGACCGGGTGGAACCGGTCCTTACCAGCGCATGATAAGATATGGATGCGTTTAAGAATTTTGCTTGGGGTGAAGTTGCATCTAGTTACGGTGCATCTGATACCAGTATTGATCTGGTGCCGGGGTGGGACTTGCCTGCGGTGCCGTTCAACGCGGTGTGGTATAACCGGACTGATTTTCCGGGAGTGAGGACTGATCCGTATAAGGAAATTGTGCGGGTGACGGCCATTGTTGGAAACACGCTTACGATCACGCGAGCGCAAGAGGGGACATTGGCGAGTGCAAAAAACTTGTCGGGCAAGACATATGAACTCATCGCGCCTTTGACGGCGAAATCGTTGAACGAGGATATCAAGGTGGTGCAGACGGTGGATGGAAGTACGACTTCGAGTTTCTCGATCGCGGGATCCACGACCGCAAACAGAATCGTAACCGATGGGTCTCAGCCTCAGTCGAATGAAGGAGTTCAAATTGCAGCCACGCCATCTTTCCAGCCTAAAAGCCTGTCTAACTTTCTTGAGTTTACCGTCAATGGAAACTGCTCCATGACAACCATTGGAACTCCAAGTTTTTCCTTGTTCAAAGATTCTGATGCGGGGGCTTCGGATGCGCGTTCTTTAAACTCAAATCCTTCCGCCAACTACATCAGTCTAATTTCTATCTTTTGGAGAGTGCCGGTTACATCGTTAAGCGCCCAGGTGTGGAAGTTGCGGGCAGGTCCGGATAATTCCGGAACGCTGAACATCAATCCCGGTCTTTGGGGAAGTAACAAACTTCAATTCATTGTGCGGGAGGTGTTGCCGTGAAGTATGTGAGATTAACTGCGGGTGGGGTGGTGGATCTGTGGTGCAGCCAACCAGACACGCAATGTCCGATCACCGCGCCGGACCATGTGATGGATGGCTGGCGTCAGCCATTGGAAGAGGGCGGGGAGTGGCGGTCGCCGGTGAAGTCTATGGAAGATCTCTTTCAGCGGCTGGCGGAACGTCGCTGGGAGGAGGAGACGCGGGGGTGTGTCATCACGTTGGCAGATACGAGGGTGATGATGATGGATACCTCGCGGGAGAACCGGAGCAACATGATGAGCCATTACACGGCGGCGCGGGATGAACTGGTGAAAGCGGCCACGTATTGGAAGATGCTGGATGGGTGGGCGCTGATGAACCTTGATGAGTTCCGCCAAGTCATCCAGCAGACACACGCTTACGTGCAGAACTGTTTTGCGCGTGAAGGCGAATTGCAGATGGCCATCGCGGCGGCGGGGGAAGAGACGGAAGCGGTTGAAGCAATGATCGAGGCGTTCTGGCCGGAGGCGGAGGAAGAATGATCTTAGGTGCGTCCAGTCTAGGGAGTGTGGCGTTGGGTGGTGTCCTTGGGGCGAAGGTCCGCATCAGCAAGGATGTGCAAATCGTTTGTGCGGTGAGGCAGGCAGTGGAGATGGAGCGTGAGGTGGTGGCGGGAGTGCGTGCGTTGATCAGTCAGGAGCGGGAGATAGTTAGTGATGTGCGGGTGGTGGTACCGGCGGAGAAGGAAATCGTTTGTGGGGTGAGGGCAGAGGTTGGAGTGGAGCGAGAGATTGTTACCAGTGTGCGGCAGGTTGTGGCGATTGAGCGGGAGATCGTTTGTACGGTGCTGGCGTTAGTGAGTCAGGAGCGAGATTTGTTAGTTGGAGTGAGGAGTTTGGTGGGGCGTGACGTGGCGGTGCACTGCGATGTGCGCTCGGCAGTCGCGGTGGAACGTGAGGTGTTAGTGGCGGTGAGATCCACGGTGCAGCAAGAGCGGGTGGTGCTGGTGATGACGCGAGGCGCGGTGACGCTGAATCGTGAGATCGTGGTGGCGGTGAGAAAGTTGGTCGGGATCGACCGGGTGATCCTGTGCGATGTCATGGCGGGAGATCCGCCGGTAGTCATCCTGATCGGGAACCAGAAAGGGCAGAGCAGCCAGGCTGGTGCCGCCACGGTGCGCGCCGTGGTGGTGATGGGGAAGGCGAGTGGTGGAGTGAAGATTTCAGGCGGGAGAGCCAGTGCCCGGGTGTCGGGCATGACGGGAAAGGCAACGATTTAATATGGACTCAAACAGCACACTAGACTTTACCATGAAGGTTGGCGACCGCCTGCCGGCAGTCGAAGCCGAGCTCGCCATCAATGAGAGCGGGGTGAACGGCGGCATGGTGCAGGAAGTGAAATTCGTCTGGCGGCGTCAGGGTCATGAAACCCTGATGGAAGGGACGGCGGACAAGCTGCAGGAGAATCCGCTGAAGGTGCGTTATGAATGGAAGGTGAACGAGCCGGGCGGTGTGGGAGAATATCAGGGCGAGTGGAAAGTGAAGTTCAATGATGATCGCGTGATGACGTTCCGCAACGGGCCAGAGGGCGACCAATTCATCCGTTTCGCCGTCTTGAGAGGAGTGGCGGTGGAAGCGAATGTGACGCCGATCGACAGTCTCTATGACATGATCCGTCACCTCGCAGGCGACCTGTTCCCGCCGTTCATGTATAAGGACATCGCCTTGCGAACGGCGGTGCAAACGATGATCAGCATCAACAAACTGAAAGGTTATTCCCTGACTGCTGACCGCACGGCCATCACGCCGAAGATAGAGAATGGCGATCATCTGGGCCGGTTGCTTTACCACACGGTGAAGAGTTTTGTGGATCCCGAGTTTGATGCCTACTCCTACCGGATGCGCTCGATGTCGGAAAGTTTCGGCGGTCGGCGCACGTTCATCCGGGAACTGAAGGAGATCCTGCACAAGATGGAAAACGGCTCCATGTTCGGCGGGAGCAAACAGAACCTCGGCACCTGGCTGGTGACGGTGTGCGGCATGGATGTATATAGCGCAGGGTTGGTGGAGATGCCGAAGCTGAGCATCCCGGCCACGACGACAGTATTCTCCAGTTGCTGCCACTGCTGCATGAGAGACGGGTTGTGGAACTAAAGCTATGAGTAACAGCGTTGTATTCACCTTGCTGGAAGCGAAAGTCGCGCTCTACCGGTTGGATGCGGAAGGCCAGCCGTTACTGGCCTATCCGGTCTGGAGGCTTTCCTCTGCGGAACGATTGCAGATGGTGCAAACGCCGATCGAGGTCGAGACGTGGCCGACCGGCCGGGAGAATCCGCATGTGCGTCTGACGGGGATGCGGCATGACATCGATATCGGGCGAGTGTGGGAACTGAACCGGAGCCAGCCATTGGATCTGCCGCTGGATCTGGACGGCCGCTACGTGCTGGTGATCGGTTGGACGGAGGAGGGCAAGCGACCGGTGTGGCACTCGAAGACGTACTATGGGGTGACGGAGAAGCGCCGGGAGATAGACCAACGAGCAGAGCGGGGTGCATTGAAGCCGGACAACGGTTTTCATTTCCGGGCAGAATCCATGGTGCCGAACGGTGGGGCAGGCATCTTCAATTTTCCCGAGCCGACGCTGCCGCCATTGTATGTGCAGTGGGTCAATGGGTCAGAGAGCCTGCGGCTGTTCGAGTACAATCCGACGACGAAGACATTCAGCGAAAGCCAGACCGGACTGGCGACGGGCCGGGCGAGCATCGGCAATGCGCCGTTCAACGTACAGATCCAAAGCACGCAAGCGTGGTGGGTGGCAGACGGGGTGCTGACCTGTCACGATCTGGTGGAGGATGCGGGTATCGCGCCCAGCGAGAAGCCACGGCTGGAGTTCTGGCGTGGAACGCGAAGACTGGCGACCGTGGGCAAGGCGGGCTTGGTGCGGGTATTCGAGCTGACGGAGGCGACGCCTTCAGCCAGCGCGAGCAAGTTCCAATTCCTTGCGGCAGGCTCGACGCTGGCGGCGACGCTGGGCGAGGAAGGCTTGACGGCGAATTCCATCGCAGAAATCTGACACGCCGCCGTTTTAGCAGACGGTTTCCTCTTGTTGATTCCATAAAAAATAGTAGCCTATATAAAAGTGAAATTGATTTTCACCATCATGCTGTTGCTGGCTGGCTGCCTAAATGGGGCAGTTCCGTCTGTGGGTCTGGCCTCGTGGTATGGTGAGGATCATCGCGGCAAGCTGATGGCGAACGGTCGTCCGTTCAACCCGGATGCGATGACCTGTGCGAGCTGGCATTATCCTTTGGGAACGCGACTGAAAGTGAGGTCGGGAACGCGACAGGTCATCGTGACGGTGACCGATCGCGGGCCGAACAGGCGTTTCAAGAAACGCATCATCGATCTGAGCCGGGCGTCCTTTGCCCGACTGGCTCCGTTGAGCCGAGGCTTGACCCAAGTGAACGTGGAGAGACTGCCATGATACCCAGCCGGATCGGATTCATCCAAGCGCGTCAGCCTATGCACGTCGAGCAGAAGGGTGTGGAGATCGTGGTGACGTGGACGGATAACACGGGGTTGAGTTACAATCCGGGAACGGGCGGATACACGGGTGAAGGGGCGCCTAAGCGGGCGAATGTGAAAGGGTTGGTCCATTTTGTGACGGCACGTTCGGTCTTGCGGCAGTTTGAAGAGATCCAAGGCGGAGACATCATCTTGGATACTTGGGGCAAGCTGGCGTGTGAGGGGCATCAAGAGATCAAGCTGACGATCGACGGCGAGATCTGGGTGATGAAGGAGCTTTCGAACAAAGCGGCGGCGATGTGGGATACGTTGCGGGGTGATGGGAAAGGGTATCGCACCTATTTGCTCAGGCGCGAGACATGATCAAGAGCAACGTCAAAGCGGTGATCCGCCGGCTGGAGAATTTTCAGAGCGGGTTTCCGGCGGCGGTGGAGCGGACGATCAATCCGAAGGCGTGGCAGCAGGCGCTGGGACGGCATGCGAGGATGGCGATGGAAGCCGTGGCTTTGCCGCATGAGATGCGATTTTTGCCGGGGATAGAAAGCACGCTGGTGGGCAAGTCGGTGGCGAAGGGTGTGGTCTGGCAGTTATCGAATCCAGATCCCGCGGGCGGGACAGTGCCGGATCTGGAAGAGGCACGGTCATTGGTGAAGGGCGGGCATTTCCGCAAGGGCAACCGGGCGCAGGCGGCGGAGATGCAACGGAGAAGCCAGCAGGTGGAACGGGTGCGGCTGGCGGTGCGGGAGTTTGTGGCAGCGCCGGAGAGTGAAGGCGGCAAACGGCGCAAGGCGATCGACGCGGGGTTGACGGATGAAGAACTGGCCGACCGGCTGGAATGGATCATGGGCATCCATCCGGGGCAGAAGGCAAAGCATCGGACGGACAAGATGGAATCGGCAGGTGACAGCCTGCAAGCGGCGGTGGAGCGGTGGATGATGGAGCAGTATGGCGGGGAAGGGTTGACGCCGGACCGGGCGAAGGTGCTGTTTCAGGCGGTGGCACTGGTATGGCGGCAGTTCTATCTGGATGCGTTACCGGTGAGATTGCGGCAGGAACTGCGGAAGTTGTGGAAAGATGCGGGCGAAACACTTTTATAAGCGGACATGTCATTAAACGCGAACAGCATCAGTGCGGAGCAGGTGGAAAGCTCGAGCAAAACCATTCTGGCGGAATGGTTGAGCCGTTGGTTCACCGGGCAGAGCCAGGTGTTGAGTGGCAAGGAAATCCAGTTTCCGCTGGCGGAAGTGGAGTTCGACCAAGGGCCTTCGCAATCGCCCCCGAGCAGCAAGACATTGATCCGGGTGCGGGCAGTGAGTCTGTGGGATGAGTCCATGGACAGCGAGCAGGGGCGGGTGAAGCATGATCATGTGCGGATGATCTTCGTGGCGAAAGCATCGGGTGAAAAAGCGCGGGAGCGTTCGCAGAAGGTCGGGGAATTGCTGCACTGGTTGTTGAACAACCCCTCGGCCACGGTGGATCTGGCGGAGAAGGGCATCTTCGATATCGACCCGATGAAGGCAGAGCCGCTGGCCAGCACGGATCATTACCAATACATGGTGCAGGCGAAGATGTGTTTGCAGTATGAGGTGGTGTTCCGCACCTAGAATTTCAGGGGAGAAGCGAGCGGGATTTTATGAAGAAGAAAGCGCCGAATACAAAAGAGCCAGAGTTAAAAGTGATCAGCATCGCGAGCATCGATGATCTGGACAAAATGTTGCGCGAGCCGATCCATGTGAAGTTTCCTTTGGGCGGCGGGCTGGTGGACATCGAATGCTTCCGGTTGAGGCCGGTGGAAGCGCAGCAGATCGAGCGCATCTTGAACGGAGCGTTGCCGCCGTTGGTGGATGATGGCGATGGGAAGAGCCACTACGACATCACCGATCCTGAATACCTGGACAGGAAGGCAAAGGCGCAGAACGAAGCGCGGGCGCTGACGGTCTATCTCGCGTGCCCATTATATCAGGCAAAGTTTCCGGGGTTGAAATCGCCGCAGGAAATCGCGGAGAAGGTGAACAGCCTGCTGACGGAAGAAGTGCTGCGGCTTATCGCCAACACGGTATCCTCGGAGAATGGACTGGTGCCGAGGATGGCGAATTTTTTTTAGACGGCCGCCTGCCGAAAATACTCAAGGACTGGCAGCCTGCTAAAGAAGAGTGGTCGGACGGATTGCCTGCGCCGGACTGGGAATACTCCGAGATGGAGACGGCGAAGGCATTCGGCATTTCGTGGACGGAATGGAAAACACTGCCGGTGCATGACCGGGCGAGGATGCTGGCCCATGAGATCGAAGCATCCAAGCGAGAATGGTATCGTTACGAGAAGCAGAAGGAGAAGCAGGACGGGCAGAAGGACGGGGACAATGACAGTTACCGCTCCATGCGTGAGAGGTTCGGCTGGTAGTGTGTGGTGATGGTGGGAGGGGATTCTGAGGATATGTGGGTGCGCAGTTACTGGAAAAGCTGACATTTGAGGTCGAGTTACCGAGGACCACGGGAGGGTTCAAAGGTTTACTGGAAGAATTGCGGGCGATCGACACGGCCCTTGCAAGTCTCCAGATGCGTTTTAGCGGACTGTCCCAGCCGGGATTCTTCCGCAAGAGCGCCCGTCAGATCGAAAAGGAACTGAAGGCATTCCAGCAGACGATCTCGAAATCTTCTCCGCAGGACATCGGCAAGTATCTGGGCTTCGATGATCAGACCCTTAAGAATTTCTTTGGCAAGGCGGAGGTGGCGCGGGCGGGTTACTTCAAGAATTCACGGGCGGCGGCGGGTGAGTTCGCCAAGCTGAGCAAGGAAGCGAGCAAGAATGCGGATGTCACGGCCCAAGCCTTCGCCAGTTTTTTGAACGGTGGCACTGGGCGGGTGGCGGGCCAGATACCGGTCGCGGCAGTCGCTGAAATCAAGACGGCGCAGGTGAACGGAATCGTGCCGTTGATCGTGCCTGCCAGCCAGGTCAAAGCGGTGCTGGAAGGGGCGGTGACATTGACCATTCCCGCCAGTGCGGTGCAGGGCGTGGCGAAGGGTGGCACCGCAGGAGCGGCTGCTTCAGGTGCAGGTGTGACGGCGACCGGCGGAAAGGTTCCGAAAGCGGGCAAGAGCAACAGCCCGTCTGCTGCGGAGATCGAACGCTTCACCACGACGAACAAGAAGGGCACGACGACCGCCATCACCAAGGCGTTGAATCCGTTTGATACGGAAACAGTCGTCACAAATCCGAAGGGAGGAGAGACAGTCATCCGGCGGCAGCAACGCGGTAAGGAACTGGTGCAGGGCGTGAACGACCGGCTGGCGGAAACGCGATCGCGGATGGGGCAGGAAATGGATTCTGGTTTCACCGGCAGGCGTTCGGCGGATCTCAAGAGGCGGGCGGATCTGCTGACCAAGGCGGCGGCGGATGTCGAAGCCATCCTCAATGACAGCAAGAAAGATCTCGAGGCCATCAAGCAGAAGCGGGTGGTGCGGCAGCTAGAGAACCGGGTGGGCAGCTTGAAAGCGCAGGCGGCGAAGGCGCAAGAGCAGTCGGCCCAAGCGGCATTGGCCGAGGCGACCACGGCAGCGAAGGCGATGGCTCCGGTCTACCGGGCAGGTGAACGTACGCGCAAGCAGATCGAAAAGGACCGGCTGAAAACCGAGGCCGCGGATGAGAAGGCGAAGGAAGCTTTGCGCAACCAGCAGAACACGGTGCTGCATGGGGCGACGTCGCAGGCGTTGATGGATGGGGCGCTGACTTACGGATATACGCAGAAATCGCAGACACAAAGGACGCGGGTTTCGAACAAAGGAAATCCGATCAATGTGGTTTCCACCGTGATGGAGAAGGAGGAGGGCGGGAAGAAGCTGACGAAGACGCTGGTGCAGGAATACGACCAAGCGGGCAAGCTGCTGAAGACCAGTCTCACCGACACCACGAAGGCGTTGAAGGATGTGCACGACTCGGCCAGTGCGGCGGGCCGTGGGTTTGTGCAGAACACAGCGAACGTGACGTTGTGGGCGGCGAGCGTGGCCACGCTGTACGGTTCACTGAATCTGCTGAAGACCAGCCTCAGCAGTGTGATCGATATCGGATTGCAGACGGCGCGACTCGACCAGGTGTTCCAAGGCGTGGGTGGTTCGGCCCGGCAGTTGCGGGATGATGTGCTGCGACTGGCGGCAGCGGAGGGAAGATCTTCGGAAGAAGCCATCCAGAGCGCGATATCGTGGAGCCGTCTAGGATTGACGCGGGCACAGGTGAATGAAGCGGTGCGTGTTTCCCTGATCGCGGCGAACGTGGCGGAACTGGATGCGGCGGAGGCGACGAACCGGTTGCAGGCGATCTACATGGCGTATGGCCTGACGGTCGGACAGTTGGCCGGTGTGCTGGGCCAGTTGAACGAAGTTTCCAATACGTTCAACGTCACCAACCGTGATCTCCTCGATGGTATCTCGAAGACGGTGGGTGTGGCGAAACAGGCGGGACTCGGACTGAGTGAACTTATCGGCATCGTGGGTGCGACGGCGGGTTCCACGGGGCAGAGCGGTGCGAACATCGGTAACGCGGTGAAGTCCATCATCACCCAGCTCTCCAATCCGGACATCCAGAAATTCCTGCGTCATGAATTCAAACTGGAGACGACGGAGAGCGGCGGGTCGGAACTGAAGAACATGAGCAAGGTGCTGGCCGACCTGTTCGTGTCCTACCAGAAGATGACGGACATCGAGCGGCAATGGCTGCTGGTAAAAGTGGCGGGCCGTCACCAGTCCAGCCGCATGGCGTCCATGCTGGATTCCTACATCCGGGCGCAGACGCTGGCGATCAACGCGCAGTTGAACCTGAACAGCGCCGAGGAGGAAAACGCCAAGATCAAATCCACATTGGCGGCGCAGTTGAAAAACATCTCGACGGAATGGGACCGGCTCATCTCCAAGCAGGGCGAGAACGGAGCGGTGCGGATGATGAGCGAGATGGCGCAAGCCTTCAGCAATGTGCTTTCCGTTCTGAACAGTGATTTCGGCAGCAAGGCATTGACGGCCATCGCCGTGCTGCTGGCGGTCATCACGGCGCGTTTGATCCTGACGGCGGTGAACATGATGAGAGCAGGGACGGCCACGGGTTATATGGCCACCACGGCGCGCCAACTCGCGGGAGCGTATCAGCAATTGAATGCCGTGATGGACCTGACCATCGCCCGGTTGCACGCCTCGCCGGGGTTGTGGGGGCGGATGAAAGCCTCCGCACTGTCGGCGATCGGAGCGATCAAAGGTGCGTTTTTGTTCATGTGGAAATCATTGCAGGTGGCACTGGTGGGATTCATCACGATGCTGCCGCAGATGGCGGTATTCGCGGCGGGATTGTGGGCGTGGAACCGGGGGATGGATGCGATCGGCAGAAGCAGCGAGGCGGCAGAGCGCAAGCTGGCGGGCTTCAATGCCGAGGCAGAGCGGGCGGCCAGTGCGGCCGCGGCGGCTGCACAAGCGGCGCGACTCTATGACACGGCGCAACGGGCACTGCCGGCGATGCGTTCCGAGAAAGAACAGATCCGGCTGGTGAAGCAACTCGGGGATGTGGGTTTATCCAAGTCGGACCAAATCAAAGTCATGGATTCGTTACGTTCGGGTGACACGCCTGCGGCCAATGCCGTGCTGGAGAAGGAACGGGTGGAATGGATCGAGCGGGCGGTGGAAGAAAGGCAGAAAGAGTATGAGGCCATCCAGAAGAACATCCAGTTGGCGGAAGAGGAAGTGGACCGTTTAAGGGGCAGCTTTTTGCCGGATGCGAACCTGATCAAAGAATGGGAATCGCGTCTCGAGGAGATGCGCAACAAGGGAGTGAAGGCGGCTTTGGACATCAGCCGCGGGCTGGATGATTCGCTCGAGCAGTATCACGCGAACGATGCGCAGAGCCAGGCGAACTTGGAACGGCACAAGATGATCTTGCAAGGCATCGCGGAGATCTATCGCGAGATCGGTTCGATGACGCCGATGGGCAAGCATATGCTCGATGTCCAGAGCCTGGAGTCGCAGGTGGGCTATCTCGAGAGACTGGCGCCGAAGCTGGAGAGCCAACGGGCGGGGCTCATCGAGGATCTGCAACGGAAGCGGCGTGAGCAGAACAACAAGGAGGCCGAGGAGAAACGCAACGAGGCGATGCGCATCCGGGAAGAAGGCATGCGGGTTCCGTACGGCATGCCCGCCTACATGTCGCAGAGAATCAGCCAGCTTGAACGTGAGGCATTCAACCTCGAGGCCCCGACGAATCGTGGCATCGCGGGCAATGCGGGTTATCAGCAACTCTTGAAGCTGCAGCGGCAGGTGGAAGACGACCTGAAAGCCAAGCGCACGGAACTGGAGGGAGTGAAAGCGCAGGAAGAACAGGCCCGTCAGCGGACGCGGCTGAACCTCGCCACGCAAGGAGCCAAGGCGGAGGCGTCCCAGTTCGATGTGGGCGACAATGAAGCGGAGAAGTTGCGGGCGCGAGAGGCTGGCTTGCGGCGGCTGATCCAGCAAAAGGAAAAAACTTTTGAGGCGATGCGTCCGATCGAGGAGCAGGAACGGAACATCGCGGGATTGTTGCAGCACCAGTTGGACCTTCAGGAATTGCTCATCGAGAAAGAACGGATGAAGCATCAGCTCACCCGGGATGAAGCGCAGTTTTTGAAGGAGCGGAACAAAGAGGCGCAGAGGGCTTTGGCGATGGCGGGACCGGAGGACATGTTGCGCCGGTTGGGGGCATCGCAACTGGTGCGCGGCGGGATGGATGCGGGCAAGTGGTTCTCACTGGATCCGAAGATGCGCGAAACCATCCAGCAAATGTTCCCGCAATTCTCGTTCGAGTTCCGGGAGATGCGCAAAGCGAGGCAGGCATTGGGTGGACCGAAGCCCGCGGGTGAACTGGAGAAAGACATCGACGCCCTCGACAAAGACCGCCGCCGTTGGCTGGGGCGACTGAAGCCCAAAGATGGAGATCCAGCACCGAACCTGCCGGACGAAACGAACCGGCTGGCATTGGAATTCAGGAACCTCGGCAAAGGCGTCTCGGCTTTCGCGGAAACGGTGAGCAACGCGGTAGCGAAGATAGACGCGGCCATCGCCGGCATGAAGCCGGGAGGCGGAGGTGGGTTGAACCGTCCGCGTCAGGCAATGGGAGGAGTGGTCGGATAAATTTTTTAGCGGGGGAGCGGGACAGGCAAATACATGGCGAGCCACGAGTTTTATTACAACGGAATCGCGCTGCACGAACTGGGGCTGGTGACCTTGCTCGAGCAGCGCACGGCCTATACTCCAGACGATGCGCCGCAACGCGAGCGGGTGGACCTGACGGTGCGCATCAATATTCAGGAGGCTTCGTATGCCGACAATTACGCGATGATCAGCCGGGTGCGTGAGGCATTGCGGACGGCCAACGCAGTTTTCCTGTGGAAGAATGAGAACGGGAAAGAGACGTTGAACCGGACGGTGACGGTGACGAAGCACAACCTGCCGGAAGATCCGAACGCGAACGGTGTGCGGATGCAGACGTTGCAGTTCGATTGCTTTTACATCCGGCATGATGTGGCGGGCAGTGTGATGACGGCCACGCTGACGGTGGGTGAATTGAATTCCTCCCTCGGCAAGATCACGGACTGGCAAGAAGCACTGACGACGGAGCGGCGCAACAACATGCGCTCCACCCGGGAAAGAACCAGCATCAGCGTACGTGTGCGGGGATTCATCGCGGGTGACACGACGTTGGGAGTGGAGGCACGCAGGACGGCGATGCTGGCCTTGAAGAATACTTTGATCGCCCGGTGCAACAACAAGGAAGGGCGGTTGGTCTATGGCGGATTCGACCGGGTGGTGCGAGTCACGGAGTTCAGTGCGGATGTGAACCAGGCGGTGAACCACATCGAGTGGAGCCTAGCGGCGGATTGCACGATCTTTCCGAATGAAGCGGACTACGTGCTGGCTGATTATCAGTTGATGATCCGTGACGAAGGGGCGGACAAAATACTGGTGGTGACGGGCAAGGTGCAGTCGCATTCCCTCGAGGCGGCGCAGACAAGAATCACGCAGATCGTGAATGCGGCGGTACCGGGGAATGGTTTTTCTTTGCAACGGGAGGTGAGACGGGAAGATGCACCGTCCACAATCTTTGCCGATGTGGACGGGGAGACGTTCGCGGGAATCAGTTTCATGCGTGAGTATCGCCTGCCACTGGCAAACACGCTCAGTTTGAAGCGGCCAGATCAGGATGCGGTATCGTTCGGTGACGTGACGGGCTGGCGGGAAGTGATGGCGCATGAGCGCTTCGGGGTGCAGAAGGACAACATCCAGCGCACGATGATCAAAGTGTCAGCGCGGGGTGTGAGATATACCGACACGGGCAACGGGCTGGAAGTCAGACGGGCGGCCTTGCAGGCGGTGAAGACCTCCATGCAGACGGAGTTCAACCGGCCCAAAGTGACATTGAAGCATGGTGACTTTGAGCGAGAAGTTCGGCCCTTGGATTTCACCGCGGACATCGGAGCCGAGGCGCGTTTTCTCACCTGGGAGATGAGCTTTGAATTCGCCCTCGCCCCCGATGAGACAGATTACGCACTGGTGGAATACCGTGTGCGTGAACGGGATGGCGGAGCAGACAAGCTGTTGAGCCTGACGGGACGCATCCAAGCGAACAGTGAAGCGAAAGCGCGTACGCGGCTCGCGCAGATCCGCAGCAGTGTGCTGTCCTCGCGTTCCTACAGTGCCGGACTGGTCGATACCGAGGAGGATGAAGTGTCCTTTGGCAATTCCACCACGGGCACAGACTTCATCGACCTGAACTTCACGCAAGAGTTTCGCAAGCCGCTGGCGCATACGCTGGCGTGGACACCGTTGAACGGACAGGCGGTGACGCTGGGGCAGATCACGGGCTGGAGCGAGGGGTTGACGACCGAGAGATTCGCCAGCCACAAGGACGAGCGGCGCAGTGTGATGGTGGGGGTGCAGGTGACGGGGCAATACTTCACGGATGCCACACAATCCCTGACGGTGCGGCGGGCGGATTTGCAGGCGAAGAAAGATGCCTGGCTGGCGGCATTCGAGGCGAAGAACGGCAGGCTGGTGAACGGCAGCTTCGACCGCATCGTGCGCTGTCTGGATTTCCGTCCGGAGATAGACCATGCGAACAAGGTGCTGACGTGGAGCTTGAACGCCGAGTATTGCCGATTTCCTAATGAAGCGAACTTCACGACGGTGGAGTATCGCGTCACGGAGCGGGATGACGGGGCGGACAAGATGCTGACATTGCGTGGCCGTATCGAGGCGAACGATGAGGCGAAGGCGCGGACGCGCTTCGGCGAGTTGAAGACGGCGACCTTGCAGGCGCGCAGTTACGAAAGCAGCCGGATCGTGCAGGAGGAAGTGGAACCGTCCTTCGGGGTGGGCAGCGGTGAGGCGACGACCTTCCTTGAACTGACGTTCACCTGTGAGTACCGGAAGCAACTGGACAATGAAGCGAAGTTCACGCCGGAAGGCGGCGAGACAGCCGACCAGATCGTGTTGGGAAAAGTCACGGGGATGAGTTACGTCTACCAGTCGGAGAGATATTCCAAGCTGCGCAAGAACCGTTCGTATGCCGGAGGTGTGATCCGCTTGAGCGGAGTGTTTCTGGCGGATGCGACGCAGCCGCTCGAGAGCCGCAACGAACAGTTGATCAACCTGCAAAAGGCATGGATCGCCAAGGTGAACAAAGCGCAGGGGACGTTGGTGCATGGAAGCCTGACACAAGTGGTGCGGGTGACAAACTTTGATGCACAGATCGATCATGCGGTGAAGGCGTTGAACTGGTCGCTCAACGGCGAGTTCAGCCTGTTCCCGAACGAAGCCGGTTATGCCCTGGTGGAATATACGCTGACGACGCGGAAGGAAAAGGAGAGCGGTCAGACCGTGTTCGTGTTCAATGGCCGCATCGGTGCGCAGACGAAAGCAGCCGCCGAGGGCAAGCTGAACACGTTGCGAACGGCGGTGCTGGACGGGAAGCTGGATCATGTGCTGTTGCGATCGGAAGCCACCCCCAGCCAGATCGAAGCGGATACGGATGGTGCAGCCTTCACGGAACTGACGTTCTCGGAAGAATATGTGGTGGGGCAGTCAGACATCGTGCGTTGGCGGATGAGCCTGCGCACGCGGGAGGAACTGGGTTCGGGCATGCGGAGACTCAGCTACTCCGGCACTGTGACGGCGCGTGGTGATGATTTCGAGAAGGCAAAGACCGCGGCCTTCAGCAAGGCGCGTGCGTTGGGTGATGAGAAACATCCGTTCAAACTGGATGAGGAACTGACGCCGGAAGACCAACTCACCACCACGGGTGGCGAGCGGCTGGTGACGGTGCAATTCTCCTTCGATTACCGCGTGCGGCTGGCCCGCATGTATCTTGAGCTGACTTCGGAAACCTCACTGGACACCTTCGGAGAGAACACGGACAGCGTGAATGGTTTTGTGGTGGCCGAGACGGAAGAGGCGGCGGTTGAATGTTACAATGCCAATGTGAAAGCGGCCTTCGAGGGCAAGCTCGTCAAATCGGAACGCCTGTCCAAGCGGAACGAGAAGCTGCAAAAGAAGAACGGTGAGGAACTGGTGCCGAACGAGTTCGAGAGCCAGTTCACACGTTTCGATTTTTCCTTCACGGTCCATCGCGAAAAAGCGATCGGTGAGGTGGCGATGAAATATGAGATCCAAGTGCGCGATGACGACAACCGCAACCGACGCACCTACACGGTGAGCGGATCGGTGGTCGCTCCGGGGACGCAGACCAGTGCGGCGGGCGGAGTGTTGCGGGCGAATGGAAAGAAGACGACGGGTGAGAAGGCCATCCATGATTTTCTCAATGCCATGGCAGCCATGCTGGGCACCAGGCAGGGCCTTGAACTGAAAGAAGAGAAGGAACGATTCATCGGCAATCCGGCCAGCCCTTCCGGCGTGATCGAAAAGAGCATCCGCACCACGTTTTCGGCGACCTATGAGAAGGTGATGACGGCGGAAGCCAAGGTGCTGTTCTGCCGGGTGAGCGTGCGCAACCGTCATTCGGGCAAGCGGTGGATAGCGCATGGCATCCCGGACGGGAGATCCATCATGCAAGAGTGCGGCATCGCCGAGGGGCGTCGCACCGTGACGGGTGAAGTGGTGGCCACGAGCGAAGCGGCAGCAGATGCGTGGATCGGAGAGCAGCGGGTGTTGTTGAACGGGGCGTATGAAGATCCGCCGGAGATCGGGACGGACTACGACTTCCTGCCGGGATCGGCGGGAGTGGTGACGGGCGAAGGGCAGAACTGGTGCTGGGTGGCGAAGAGCTTCACCTTCACGGAAACCCTGCCGGATTTCGATTATCCCGGCAATTAACGAAATTATTGCAAATATTCTATAAAAAATAGTTGACCATAAAATATGGATAGATAACCTACTTGCGTTACTAATCAGTGATGTGCCGGGGGGCGGAAACCTCCCCATCGCCTCCCGGCCTCTGATTGTTTTTCTGCCCTGAGATTATGACCATGAAGTTACTTATCGTTGGAGATTCCCCGACCAAGCAAACAGGTTTCAGCCGGGTAGTGGAGAACATCGCCAAGCGTTTAAAAGTCACCGCCAAAAGCATCGACATCTGGGGCATCAATCATCAGGGGGTTCCGCACGATTTTCCTTATCGCATCTGGCCAGCGACATTGAACGGGCCGGTCTGGTATTCGGAACCCAACCTCAAGGGTTTGCTGAACGTGCTGGCGGGTGGTGATTTCACGCACGTCTTGGTGGTGCAGGATTCGTTCGCTTTTCCCAAATGGTTTGCCGATGCCTTCGCACAAATCTGTGGGCACCGCAAGATCCGCAGCTTGTATTACATCCCGGTGGATGCCTCGCTGGATCCGAACTGGCTGGAGCTGGCACGGGTGGTGGACTGGCCGGTGGCATACACGCACTACGGGCGCATGGAGATATTGAAGGCGGCGGCGATGGCGATGGAGCCGTGGGAGTATCAGACACTGGAGCAACGGTTGAAGGTGTTGCCGCATGGTGTGGACCGCTCCATCTATTTCCCGTTGCCGGACCGGGAGAAGATCCGCAAGCAAGTGCTGCCGAACCTGCCGGAGGGGGATGTGGTGCTGATGAATGTGAACGCGAACCAGCGCCGGAAAGACCCGGTGCGTTCACTGGAGATTTTGGCGGAACTGTTGCGCATGGGTGAGCGTGTGCGTCTGGTGATGCACATGCCACCTGTGGGGCATGACGAGCTGGACCTGCCGTGTGCCGGGGCGCAACTCGGATTGCGTTACGGGGAGGACTGGCTGGTGACGGACATGCTTTTCAAGGGGACGATGCGGACCGGGACGGAGGAGGAGTTGAACAAGATCTACAACATGGGCGACATCCTTATCAGCAGCACGCTGGGTGAGGGGTTTGGCCTGACGACGATCGAAGCCTTGGCGACCGGGATGCCAGTGGCACTCCCGAACCATACGGCCTGCACGGAGATCGTGAATACGCTGGCAGGAATGGGCACGGTCCAAGATCCGGCCAGTGCGCAAGCGTGTCTGTTCCCAACGGAAGAACATACGGTGATGTTGCCATGGGACAATGCGCGGATGCGCCGCCGAGCGGATGTGAAGGGTGCGGCCTTGGTGATCCAAGAGATGATCCGAAGCGGGGAATACAAGAAGCGTCAGCGTCTCAGCAAGAAGGCGGCTGCCTGGTTGAGCTGGGACCGGGTGGTGCCGGAGTTCCGTGATCTGTTGATGAGCGCGCCGCCTGCTCCAGTTCCCGCCCCGGTGAAGAAAGAAGAGGCCCTTGATGGGGGACAGCCAGTGGCAAAATAACCGAAGCACACTATGAGTGAATTAGTGGTCAAGATTTCGGGGGCGAAAGGTTCCGGTCGCACGCATCTGCAAATGGCATTGGCCGAAGTTTTGCAGGCTTACGGGCATCAGGTAAACCTGCGGGAGAACGGCAAGGAGTTGAAGTATGCGAGGAATGCTCCCGGTGTGCTTCAGCGGGCGATCAATATCGAAGTGAACGATGAGGATGTGGTGCAGGTAAATCCCGAGCATCTACTGTTCCCGGAATTATGGGCCAAGCCCAAGGTGAAGCTGACGAAGGATGAAGTGGGTTTACTGGGGAATATCTGGATGGAGTCTTTCCGTGGAGTTTCCTTGATGGTCAAGCCGCTCGCAGTCTTTGCAGCGGCGAGAGCTTCGCTGATCAAGGGGCAGCAAGTTTGCATCGTGCTTCCGGTCAAAGGATGGCAAGGGAAGAAATGGGAGAAGGTGCTGGATAAACTGCTCGTGGGTGCGGAGAAAGTTGTTCCGCCGCCAAAGGTAGAAAAGTTTTCCGTCACCTACAAGCTGGCCAATGGCAGTGTCGTGCGTTTGTTGTCCCGGAAAGCGGTGGTGGATGATCATGCTGCTGCCGGTATGCGCTTCAATTGCATCGTGGAGATTGCACCGAAGTCTACGAATCATTTGACAGCGCGGATGACCGCTCCCTCCCCGCATCGCGATCACGCGGTGTTCCGTAACAAGCACATCACGGCCTTTTGATTTTTTATGAAGCCAGTCAAATACATCATCGTGTTGCGTACGGTGGATCGTGCGCCGGAAGCAGAGAACTATCTGTTCAAAACGCTTGCCAACCTTGAGCGTGCGGGCTTGTTCCGGTCCAGCATCCCATTCCAACTCGTGATTTTCTCTGACAGGGAAGCGGGGGGTGCATTTCAAGCAGAATTAGCCGACTGGCGGTTAAAATATCCCGACCTGATCACCGTGGAGAAATCGGACAAGCGCTTGACGCCCAATCAGAATGCGGCATGGGCTCTGCATCATGCGTCCATCCAACCTGCCCAGTGGGTGTTATTCCTCGAGGATGACGTGGACTTCTGCGCTGATTTCTTGGAGAGCGTGGATGTGTGGCGGCGCAGGGTGGAGCATCCGGACATCAAACTGTATTCGCTGTGCGCCGCCTATGAGGGGGTGCGTCTGGCGCAGGTGGTGTGGGAATATCCGGTGAAGGATTTCTACGGCACGCAAGCCTACCTGTTGCGGCATGACGTGGCGGTGGATCTAGCGGAGTTCCTGTCGAAGAAGCCGAAGTGGAAGGGCAAAGACAAGGGGCACGATATGCTGCTCAAGGAATGGGCGGGCAAGAAGGCGCGGTTTGTGGCGGCAGCGCCGAACTTCATCCAGCATATCGGCAAGCAGTCCTCACTGCATCTGGGCCGCTTCCATGACTATCCATCATGGCCGGGGCAGGATTGGAGTTTCCTGCGGGAAGCCGCGGGCAATTCGATGTTCACGGTGGAGGAGCAACAGTCGCGTCCGTTCTCTGATGCGCTGGCGAAGGCACTGGTGCAATCTTTCCCGAAGGACAAGCCGGTGCATGATCTCGGGTGTTCGCTGGGCCATTACGTGAAGGCGTTGCGTGAGGGCGGGCTGGATGCGCATGGTTATGAAGGCACGCCGGGTATCAGCGCGCATGCGGTGGTGCCGGTGAACTGGGCGGAGCTTTCTTCGCCGATGCATCCGGGTAACTACGGCAACCTGGTCGGTTCGGTCCTGTGTCTTGAGGTGGCGGAACATATCCCGGCGGAACGGGCGGACGTGTTCTTGAAAAACGTGGCGGAGTTCTGTGTCCCGGGCGGCAAGCTGGTCCTCTCATGGGCGGTGAAGGGACAGGGTGGCCGTCGCCATGTGAACGAGCAGAACTGGGACCATGTGCTGCCGACGATGCGCAAGCATGGCTTCGTGTATCAGCGGGGCGAGGCGTTGGAGCTGCGCAAGGTGGCGGGCGCGCAGGTGAAGTGGTTCGCGCAGAGCCTCTACGTGTTCACGAAGGTCTAAGAATCTGGATTATCCAAGGGCGGCAGGCGGAAGAGACACCGCCTGCCGTTTCCTTTTTAAATGGTGCGAAAGTGTGGAAGCTGGGTAGGCTGCGGTATATGTTGTTACCGTCACAACTTGGTTATCGCATGCCCGCGGAATGGGAACCTCACGCGGGGACATGGTTTACCTGGCCGCGGCCAGAGGGTATCAGTTTTCCTGACAAATATGATACGGTGCCGCCGGTGTATGCGGCTTTGATCCGGCAGTTGGTGTTGGTGGAAGATGTGCATATCAATGTGTGGCACGCCGAGATGGAGGGATGGGTGCGTGAGTTGCTGGGCAAGAATGCGGTGCCGTTGGAGCGGGTTCACTTCCATCATTTCCCGGCCTACGAGCCATGGTGCCGGGATCATGGGCCGATCTTCCTTGTGCGGGAGCAGGGTGGCAAACATGAGCGTGCCGTGGTGGACTGGGCTTATAATGCGTGGGGTGGCAAGTATCCGCCGTTTGATCTGGATGATGCCGTGCCCCAGCAGGTGGCGAAGTTACGCAGTTTGCCGCTCTTCTCGCCGGGTATCGTGATGGAGGGTGGCGCGTTGGATGTGAATGGCAAGGGGACGTTATTGACGACGGAAGCGTGCCTTTTAAATCCGAATCGCAATCCTGACCTGACCAAGGAACAGATAGAGCAATACCTGAAAGATTATCTTGGGGTGACGAACATCCTGTGGCTGGGTGACGGGATCGTGGGCGATGATACGGACGGGCATGTGGATGACCTGACACGTTTCGTGAATGCGAACACGGTGGTGACGATCGTGGAAGAAGATCCACGGGATGAGAACTATCACCTGCTGCAGGAGAATCTGAAGCGCCTGCGCACGATGCGGGATCAGGATGGAGAGTTGTTACGGGTGGTAGAGCTGCCGATGCCGGGCCGGATTGAGCATGAAGGGCAGCGGCTGCCGGCCAGCTATGCGAACTTCTATATCGCCAATGGCATTGTGCTGGTGCCGACGTATCGCTCGGCAAATGACCGGAAGGCGTTGAGGATTTTGCAGGAGAATTTCCCAGGCCGGAAAGTGATCGGGGTGGATTCGACAGAGTTGATCTGGGGATTGGGTTCGTTTCATTGCATCAGCCAGCAGGAGCCGGTTTAACTTTTTAGACTGTATTTCTATCAATTTTGCTTTTTGCGTAATGCAATGAATAAACTGCTCAAGTTTGCAATCTAAGCTGCCGATGAGCTGAAAAATACCAGTTATCAAGTATTTGAGACTGGCGAGATTCATGCTTTATTATGAACGAAATGACCTGAAAAAGGTCGAAATGCAGTGGAAAGATTGCATTTGACTATTTGTCAATGCTGTATCATAAGTGCGAGCGCAGTCGGGGGAGTTCGTAAAGGGATTATGACTACAGCTCGCGTAAGTTGTAGTCGATTTTTACGTACGCGATTGCGATAAAACGAAACGAAACGAACGAATAGAGAGACACGTATGCCGTCGCCATCATCAGAACGAATTGAGCTCAAGGTGCTTAGGGTTGCATCAACCGAAGTGCTTGGGCAGACGAAGCCGTTAGAGGTGGTGCCTTGCAGATTTAGTAATGCGAAGGGTGATCTGAAAGATGTGGACCACGTCGGCGATATCCGCCGTATGGCCGGTGCGAGTGCTGTCAGCTTCAAGGCTAATATCCGGGGCTGATACGCAACTCTATGTCATTCAAGATCCTCTACAACGAGGAGGGTGGTGCTATGTCCAATCTGGTCAGCATCGCTGTCTACGTTGATGCATTCGCGGAAGGGCTTGGTATGAAGGAGCTTCGCATTGATCCTCGAGGGATGAATGCGGTTGCTGCTGCTTTGACCCGTCCAGATTTTCCTCATGCGGATGGTCTGGACAAGGCCAGCCCCTTTAAGAAAGCTGCAAATTTCTTTGTATGGTTTGTGGCTGAGAAGCCTATCGTAGATGAACTGCCTGATGATGTGATAGGGGCTGACATCAAGAGCATTTCCAATTACCAGAACGTGATATTTGCCTATCAGATGGCCATCGACTGTCTGCATGGGGCAAAACTTTACCGTAAGGAAAACGGAGAAGAGGTTGAGATCACCCTCTCGAACAAGATCAAGGTATCGCGCCACTTTTTTGGTGATTTTGTGGAAGCCTTTTCAGCGGCCAACCCGCAGCAACATTTCAAAGTCGTGTCGTTGTTGTTTGAACAGCTCTGTTACAAGGTTAATCCGCAGGCAGCCTACCCGGAAATCATTTAAGATTTTAAGGAACGAGAGCCCGGCAGGGAATCCCTGCCGGGCTTTTTTGTTTGCTGCTACCGTTGGGCGGTCCAGAGTTTGCGTTTCCAATCGGGGATCTGGGAGGTAGCGCCGCGTTGGAAGCGCGGCATCACGCGTTCGGTGCTGGCGGCGTAAGGCAACGCTGCGATGGTTTCCGAGGTGAGCGGTGCAAGGAGCGGGGTGCCTTGTTTGAAGAGCTTGGCAGCCTCTTCCAGCGCGGCCTTGAGCCGTGGCCATTGGGCCTGAATGGATTCCTCGGGGATGGCGCGGGAATGCTGGTCATAATTCTCGATCGCTTCCTGCGCGATCTCCCAAAGGCTGACTTCCCGCGGATGGGTGGGAAGCAGTTGACCGTCCAGCACCAAGCTGGAGGCATCGTTCTTCTCATTGGACAATTCATCCGCCCGCAGTTCGATCGAGCCGTCACAGATGATCTTCCAGATGTTCACGTCCTTCGGTGAGGGCAGACGCCAGATGCGATCGGGCATCTGCTTCATCTTGTCCGACTCCCAAGTGTAGGTGAGGATGATCATGTTCGGGCAAAGGAACCAGTTGTGACCTTCAGCCAAGGCAAAGCTGGAGAGATTCACGGCGATGCCGCTCGAGACACCCTGCTTGAACTGCTGGCTGATGGGTTTGCGTTTGGCTGGTGACTTGTCGCCATCGAGGAGGCAGAAGGGCACGCCTGCCTCTTTCAGCAACCGGGCGAGAGTGAGCAGGGGTTCCTTGAAGAAGCTGGCCACCACCACCTGTTCGCCGCGGGAGATGATCTGCTGGATGAGATTGAGAGCGCAGCCAATCTTGGGAGTGAACTCATTGGTGGAGCGATAGAGTTTTCCACCTTTGTCGTTTTCAACGAAGCGAAGTTTCTCGCTGGTCGGAGCGGCTGCGGCCATTCGCAAGGCACTCATGCGACCACCGGGATCGGCACGGCCATTGGAATTCAGGTAGCGTGCGCCGAGGTGGTATTCGTAAACCTCCTTTTGCATGGAGCCGAAGGGAACGCGGATGATGCTCTCGTGTTTCTTCACCATGTCCTCGCCGATGTCTGCCTTCAGGCGGCGGAGGATGATCGGGCCAAACAATTTCCAGAGTCCGTGAACATTGCAGACCTGTGGGGACAGGCGGTTGTAGGCATTGCGGCCTTCCTCCTCGGCGGTGAGGTTACGTTCGGCGATGAGATAGGTCTTGGAGAAGTCCATCTTGTCATCCTCGGTGCCGGCATACGGCCAGCGGGCATGCGCTTCCTTCTCGCCGCCGCACACCCACCAGAGCAACCAGAAGATCTGCGACAACCGGCCTTTGATAGGGGTGGCACTGAGGACGATGCGATAGGCCGGTCGCAGATTAAGAACGCCCGTGGCCAGCTCGGTTTCAAAGCCGCCTTGCAAACGGGTGCCTTCATCCACCACGACACAGGCAAAGCAATCCCGCACCAGGTCGGAGAGTTTCGGGGAATAGGTGCAGGTGATGCCTTGGCGTTCGCTGCCGAGCGTGGCCAGCCATTCGTTCCGAATGCTGCTGCAGAAGCGAAATTTAATGTGCCACTGCTGCTGGCTGCTGAGGAGATGCCAGCGTTTGCAATCAGAGGATTTGGGGTCGATATCGCCGCGTTCAATGCCAGTGTTCCATTCGGTGATAACATCGGCGAGGGAGAGATTGAGCGCGGCCATCCATTCATCCGGTCCTTTGCCATCGTGATCGGGAATCTCTTTCACCCCGTTCATACCAAGCTGGTGATAGCTGGTGATGTAGAAACCGTTCGGCAGCGTGCGCTTGCCGGTGTGTGGATCCACTTGGGAGAGGCGATAGAAATCGTCCTGAGTCTCGAGGAAGGTGACGCGGATGCGGAAGTTTTCCCAGCCTTCATCCCCGCTGATCGCATCGTGCAGGTCACCGGGAGCGGTGATTAGAACGGCAGCATCAGGGACAATCTCTTCGCTGGTGGAGTGCCAGCCCACTTTCAACAAGGCCCACAGGAATGTGGCCCATGTTTTCCCCAAGCCGGTATCCCATGCTTTCAGGATGCCGTGGTGCATGGTGGCGCGACAAAGATCTTGTGTCTGGAAATTCTTGGGTTTGATGCTGCGACCGACACGGGCAAGCAGTCCGTTGATGTCGGCGACCAAGCTGCCGAAGCGATCGAGCATTGCGGCGAATTTTTCCGGCTGCACTTCGGCTACATCGGGAACGGAAGGAATGATGAAGTGTTGAACGAGCAACTGGATGGAAAATGTTTCCTCGATCGGATCGTTGATCTCGGCGGCGGTGAGGTCGCTGCCAGGTTGACGCAGGCGGTCATCAACAAACACGCGCTCTGTCCCATGTTCATCCGTGATGAAGAAGAAGAGTTCGGAGCCGCTGTATTCAATCAATTCGTGGATGCCGGAGTTGTTGTAGCGGTTGCCGGTACGCTTCACCACGTAGGTCCGAGTGGAGATGCGGTAGTGTGCGCCACGCAGGAAGATGGTGGTGCCGGGCACACGCATGTCCTCCTTGCATTCGATGGAGTCCTGTTCATCCAGATAGCCGAGGCGCTGGATCTCGGGCAGAGGACGGAGCGGGGCGCGATTGGCGTGGTATTGCGTGACGGCCGCCTTCACTGCCGCCTGCAACTGGGGCTGCACGCGCCAGACACCGCCGAAGGCGGCGTGTTCCAATGCCTGACGGTCGGAACGCTTCAGCACCAACTGCATGGGGAGTTTGCCCTGCAACTCGTGAAGCGTGGAGGCGAGTTCTTTGTCCACGCGGCCATCAAACTGTTCGTAGAGAGACAGAGCGGTGCAGATGCGGCCGCTGGGTTCCATCCAAAGATTGAACGGAGAGGGTGATTGTCCTTTCAGGCGGCGAGACTCTTCTGCCACGGCTTCCCACCAGAGCTTTTGCTGCTGGCCTTTGGAGTCAAAGGAACTGCCTATCTCTGCGCCGAGATGGGCGGCGCGGATCTGATGGACCGGCAGCGTGGCGGGAACGGCATCGAAATGAACGTCGAATTGAAGGCCGCTCTTGTGTGAGCGGGCGAAGTAGAGAACCACCGTGGAGAAAGTTTCATCCTCCTTGGCGAACTGGAAATCATCCGTGCCGGTCATCGGGTTTCCGGGGAAGGTGAGCATGGCATAGATATGCTGCTTCAACGCGGAGTGGGGGGCATTGCTGGAGTAGATGAGCCGGGCAATGGTGGCGGCATTCGCGATGATGAATCCCTCGCCCCGAGACTGCATGAGGTGCAGGGCGATCATCATGGTGGCGACGGTGGAATCAATGCATTCCGCCGGCACGCGTCCGTCGTGCTGTTGAAAGGCTTCAGCGACCGCCCGCACGTCCGAGTCTGCCAGCGCCATGAGAGGTTCGCGATACCACCACAAATCCCAAGGGGGATTCAGCGCGAAGCAATCGAAGGAAGCGGACAGATGATTGAAGTGATGCCAGGTGCGGGTCAGATCGCCGGTGATCTTGTGCGTGGTGTTGGTGCCTTCAAACTTGGTGATCTCGGGTGGGCGGCGTAGGGCGCGAGGGTCGATGTCCAGACCGAGCAGATAGCGCGTGTGTTTCGGATGAGCAGCGGCGTAGAGCAGGCTGCCGTTGCCACAATTCAGATCCACCACGGCGGTGCGGTTGACCGGCAGCGCAGAGGCGAGCAACTGGCCGAAGGCGGCGGGAGTGTGGAACTGGGCCTGCCCTTTCTCGGCGGCATTGCGAGCGGAGTCCAGAACTTCCTGTAGGCAGGCGGGATTGATGGAGGTGCGTTGTTCCATAGTGGGAAAAGAGTTTCGGGTTTCGAGTCTAAGGTTTCAGGTCTGGGGAGATGCAAGGGACCGGGTGGAACCGGTCCTTACCGGAAATAAAAAGCGCCGGGTGGTACCGGCGCCGGTCAGTTCGAGATGAGGGAAAGGTTAACGGTCAGGATTTTTTGGGCAGGGAAGGGATGCGCTCCCAGTGGGAGCAGGGCTGCCACTCGGGAGAGTTAAGGCCGATCTTCACGCACAATTCCGAGGCGGTGAAGCCGGTGACGCGGGCTTTTTCTCCCTTGGAGTTCTGCACTGTGGGCTGTTCGCCCAGCAGGGTGGAATTGATTTCGTTGGGGAGCATAGGATCAGACTTTTTTGAAATCGATCACCCAAACCCATGGGTTTGCTTTCCATGAGTCGAGGCCGTTGATGTGTTCCCAGAGGAGGGCGTAGCAGGCACGATGGACGCAGTCTTTTATGCGTTCCTCTTCAAGATAGTATTGGGCATACTCCAATGCCTGATAGGTCACGTGGGCATCCCAAGGATTGCGCGGGAAACCATTGGCGAGAATGCCTTCATTAAACTCCGTCTCGCAGGCGTAAGCGGTGAGGCCGTCTGCCTCCAGTGGTTTCTGGCACGCAGAGCAATAGAGGTAGGCGCTATCTTTTTCGCCGTCATCGCGGTGCCAATCCCATTTCTCCTCAGGAGGTTTTTTCTTAATCTCTTCGAGGGCGCATGCCTTGCAGTATTCCTCGGAGCAGGTTGTGCCGTTCGTGTCGCTCTCGATGTAGTAGATCGGTTTGCCGACAAACTTCTTTACGAGGGGGAGGCAGAGGCTTTTGGCCAGATCCAACGTGACGCCTTCGGCTTTGGCGTCCGCCTCGGAGATGTCCTGCAACCGTTCAGCACGGATGTTCACGATCTCCAGCGTGATCCGGGAGAGATTACGGGGCATGAAGCGGGCGAGCCGCTTGTGCCAGGTGACGGTGGATGCGCCGTTTTCGTGGATGGATTTCTTGAATGACTTGGGCGGATCAAAAAGGACTTCGTCCGAGTCGGCGACGAATTGCCATTTGGTCTTGCCGGTCTTGGTCTTGACACCGTGGACCTGCTGCCAGTGGCCGTAGCGGTAGTGCTCTTCGCGCACCCAAAGTTTGTCTCCGGGTTTGCCGTAGGGGCACGCCTCGATCGCCCAGCGTGCGCTTCCTTGCCCTGGAAACGCCCGGTAAGTTGCCTGCACTTCCAGTCCTTTGGTGGCATGACCTATATGCATGACGCCAAGTTCTGTGTAGTCGGATGATTGAATCTTCCCGAGCCGACGAGTGTTTGTTTTGAGGTCATCCAAGACGGCCAGCGCCATGGATCTGCTGAAGGAGATGGAGTTCATATTTTTAACCACAGACTAGTTGCACTAGGGGCAGACACAGATTTTCACAGGTGAGGTGCTTTGATGATGGATGAGGTGATGATATCTTCCACGCGTTCGAGGCGGAGCCGGGCGAGGCAGAAGACAGCGCCGTGGGGTTTGTTATCTTGGGTGCCTCGTGAATAGGTGATCGCGAATTGTTGTTTCCAACTTTCCCATGTAGCCGCCAAGGGAAACACGCGCATCAGGGTTTGCGCGGTGGTGCGGTGGTCGCCCCGCACCCATTCGGAATGAACAGGGCTATCAACGTAGCAGTGCCACCCACCGTAGAATGTCTGATCGAAATAACGGACAGATATTCGGATGGCCCTGACTGCTTCGCGTGGCTCGGCCATAATCGCTTGCAGGTAGCGGGCCTGTCGCAGTTGCCTGAATGATTGGGGCTTAGTGGTGGTGGCAGACATACGCTTTATTCCGGGAGGGTTTCGAGGTAGTCGATGAGTTCTTCGAGGGTGGTGGGTTCGAGAGATTCGGTGCCAACTGGGTTTGTGCAGTTCTTGTCGCGGTAAAGCTGGCGATAGAGATCGAACGGGATCTCGCCGCCGGGTCTGGCATCTGCGGGGAACCAGGTGAGGGTGATAATCTCGTTATCTTCCGAGTGTTTGGTCAGGTAAAAAACCAAGGAGCCATTTTCGTGCTGGATGTGAGGGTCCAGCACACCGGATTCCACGAATGGTTTCAGTTCTGCGGGCATGCCGATGGCGTCCATCTTGGTGAAGATGTCGGCGAAGCGGGTGGCGGATTGGGAGGGGTGTTCGGGATTGAACACGGGTTGGACGAGTCCACGTTCGATGGTGGTTTCGATCACGTTGCTTTCCGTCACGGTCTGGCCAAGGAACGGGTGAGTAGCGACGTAGCGGATGTGGTGGATCTTCCCGGAGAGATCGGTGGTGGTGAGGACGTCGGTGACGGTGTGGTTGCATCGGTCTTTGCGGCTCAGCGGAATGAACGTGGTGCCGGGCAGGAATTTGTGGATTGTTTTCATGGGGAATTAGCAAGGGCGGAGGAGCACCTCCGCCCTACCGTGGATAGTGGTTTACTTGGTGTGCTGGGCTTCGAGGAACCACTTGCCGAGCTTGGCGGCTTTGAACATTTCCTTGATGAGGTAATCGGGGAATCCGGGGCAACCCATGCCGAGGGCGACGGCGGTGAGATCCTTGCGGAGCGCCCAGTCCAAGGTTTGGATGTCGCTCATGTCGGCGGGCTGGCCGTTGAAGAGGGAGTAGAGCATGGAGCGGATCTTGTAGCTCTGGCCGCTCTGATGACGACAGGCTTCGATGAGGCGGTTCAATGCCTCAATGCCAGCGAGTGCGGCCGCTTTCGATTCGGTCTGGCATTCGCGGACGCCTTTGAAGAACTCTTGCAGGACGGCTTGGTCTTCAGCGGCTTTCTTGGTGGGGTTTTCTGCTTGGATGGTGGTGCACATAGGATGTTTTTGGGATGGGGTTTAGGGTTGATGGTTTTGGGTTTCAGTTTGGGGTTCGTGCTGTTCGGTGAAGCGTTCGCGATACTCTTTGACGGCTTGCTCTAAGGTGGGATGACGTTGGGAGAAGCCGCCTTCACGAGTCTTGCGCGGGTGAAAGAGGAAGCGGATGCAAGGGCCGCGTTCCTCGGAGATCTGCACGCGGATGCAATGATCGTGCGCGAGAAAGACGAGGTTCGTCAGGTTGTTGAAGTCGAACGTGGAGAAGTTCTGACGTTGCACGTTCACGGCCACGTAGTATTCGTGCGACCACTCCACCTTGCGGATATCGCCGGGGAAGTGGTGAAGGCCATTGAAGAGATCATCGAGCAGGACGGCCACGCGAAGGCCGGTCGGTGAAATTTCTTTTGCGCCGTTGGCTTTCAGGAATTTGCTGGCGGCTTCGGTGCGTTCGGGTGAGATGGGCATAAAGTTTTGTTTCGAGTTTCTTGTTTTTGGTTTCGGGTTAGCGGTGGAGTTCGACGAGCATGGTGCGGATGTCGGTGCCGGATTCGCGGAAGGTCTTGGCGGGAATCTCTTCGGCGTGGCCGTGTTGCTCTACGAGCTTGCGAAAGCCGTGGTGACGTTCGTCAGTGCGCCATGTCCAGCCGGGAGCGGTGATGGCCACCAAGCGGCCATGTGGGGCGAGAAGATTGAATGCGCGATAGACATGCTCAATGTCCTGACCGTTGCGGAAAGGCGGGTTCATGATGATGCGATCGAAACGGAGGTTTCGGTCCAGCTTCATGAAGTCGGTGCCGAGCCAGTTGATGACGGGGCCAAACTTTTTGAGCAGGATCTGCTGCCGCTTGGCATCCAGTTCACACACGCCAATGCTCAAGCGGGTGGGGCACTGTTCCATGATGGCCGCGATGATGGAGCCTTCACCGGCGCTGGGTTCCAAGACGGTGTGTTCCGGCATGATTCCCGCTTGCATCACCATGCGCTCGGCGAGATCCGCCGGAGTGGCGAAGAACTGGGTGAGTTTCTTTTCGTCCACGGCGCGCTCCACCAGGCCGAACATGATGGCGTCTTGGATGGCATCGGCGGGGTCTTCATCGAAGATGTGGGCCTTCTTCTTGGTGTTCCACTTGCCGCCGAGGTTGGTGAGGATTTTGTTCACCTGCTCGTAGATGTTGCGATCGAGACCGCCTTCCGGGAGGAAGAGGCTGGTGCCTTCGCAACGGCATCGTTTCAGGATTTCGAGGATGTGAGGTTGGATGGTGATGGTGGACATGATTGGTTATTTGGTTTCGGTTGACGGTTGAGTGGACAAAGTGGCGAGTGATGCATGGATCTCGCTGGCGGCAAAATCCATGAAGTGAGTGCCATCGGTGTAGCAGAGGATGCCGACATCAAGTGGCACGACGGGCGCTTTGTAATGAGCACTCTTTTCCAGCTTGGTCTGGATCTCTGGGGAGTTTGCGCCTATCTCTTTGTAGCCATCGGAGCCGCGTCCGTAGGAGAAAAGCCAAATCTTGCTGCGCCCTGCACCTTCCTTCTTGAACCAATGTTTCACTACTTCGGGGATGACATCGGCGAGGATGGGCACAGGAACTGGATCGCCATTCCAAAACGGTATGCAGGCTTGGCAGACTTCGCCCGCCACCGCTAAAGATTTTCGGATCAGAATGACGCAGCACTTGGGGCAGACTGCGGGGAGGGAGTTGGTTTCGGTGATAGTATTCATTTGCGGAATTTGTATTTGGGATGTATCCAGCGTTTTTTGCCGGCGCGTGGATCTTCCCAAGCGCGGATAGATTTGAAGGTGTCGCGGGGCAAACGCTTATCGCCAATCAACTGAAGTTGCCGGCGGATGCGAAGCTGATGCCAAGGGGACTGGTGATAAACGGTGATGGTGTGGATCGCTCCAAGGAGAAATACAGGATCGCGCGGGATTTGGATCTCTGGATGGTTCCAATAGCGGAGCAGACCTTGGCGGGTGATGGGCGGCAGTTCATTTACCTTTGCCCTTGCCCTGCGCCAATTGACTGCCCAGCGTTCGCGCCAATCCTGATTGAATTGGGCGCAGTGCTTCTCAAGTGAGTCCACTCGCTCTTCAGCGGAGGTATGGGTGACCAGTTCAGGGAAGAGAGCATACTTGTCCTTCTCTTTGGCAACTGCCCTGCGGGCGGCCGCCATGCGTTGGGGAGAACGCTCCAGCTTGTAACCTTCCGCCTTGGAGTAGGGGCACTTCGTGAATCTCATGCCGTGAGGAGTTCGCGTGGGGTGCAGTGGTGACTGGTGGCGAGGTCTTTCAGGTGGTTCAGTCCCAGGTGTGAAACGAAGGCGGCGACCTTCTGGCGATCGAGGGTTTGCACGCGCTTCCAGATGTCGCGGTAGAAGTCGTCGTCGCGTGCTTCGATATCAAAGCCTTTGGTGTGGCGCAGGAGGTTGAGGAGGTGTGGGAAATCCTTCTTCAGGATGGTCCAGCTTTCCCAGTAGTAGTTCCCGCCAGCGCCGTAACTGGTGTAGCGGATCTTGCGCTTGGATTTGCCGAGGATGAGACGTTTGCGACTGGACTGGATGCGGACGGGGTAGTCCACACCTTCCATCGTGCGTGCGTCAATGAACGTGCTGCCGCTCAGGAGTTCAAAGGTGCAGCCCATGTCATCCACCCCGGGAATACTGAGGTGGATGTCGATTTCAAAGTGGGTGCAGTTGCCGGTGCAGTGGGGTTCGGCATAGCCGAGGTTAAGGCGCGGCGACCAGTTAATGAGCAGAGATTTTTTCATGGTAGCTACTCAGCGAAAGACATCTCGCAGAGGGCGGAGACGTCGGGGTTTTGGGTGAGGACGGCGTAGACGAGGGCGCGAGCGGTGTTGCGAGGGACGGCGTTGCCGATCTGCTTCACTACTTCGGTCTTGGTGCCGCTGAACTTGTAGTTGCGCGGGAAACCCTGCGCGAGTTGCAGTTCATGCGGCTGGAGCATCCGCCAGCGGAGACGGATGCGGAAGATGCGCCCGGCGATCTCCACGCAAGGGACAACCAGTGCGAAGCGTTCCTTGCAGGTGATGGTATCGAGCGGGTCAGCGACAGGCTGGCCGGTGGCGGTGTTGTAGAACTTGACGACGAAGGGTTTCAGTTCGGTGCCTTCAGGAACGGTGATGTGGATCTGCTCGCCCAGTTCCGTCTCAATGATGGAGATGGCACCGGCGCAAGCCACGGCGGGCACTGGCTCGGTAGATGGACGCAAGACGCTGCCGCTTTGCTGGCCGAGCACGAAGGTGGTCATCTCCGGTTGCGCGATGGACATGGAGCCGCGTTCACCGCAGACGGCTTTCATCGGTTCATCCGGACGATGAGCGCGAATGCCACCGCTATTGCCATGCGCTGTCTCGATCAAGAGAGGTTCGAGTTCTGGCTTGGCAAAACCGTGAGTGGGTGAGCCGACGATGGAGTGCATCGGCTGGCGGGTGGTCTGGCATCGCGGGCTCTGGCCTTCACGTTCGCCGAAGGCGGTGGGGACGATGACGCCATCATACAAGCCATGATGTGCGCCGCTGGTGTTGACGGCCGTCAGAGGTCCGTTGATCGACTTGGCGGAGGCTTTCACCTGGTCGGGTGACGTGCCGCGAAGCTCGACCAAAGTAGGTTCCGCCACGCAATGACGTTGCTTGGTGGTGCCGGTGGTGAGGGGATCGGTATCAGGTGCGGTGCCATTGCCGTTCGATTGCTGGTCGATCGTGACGATGATGGGGCGGACGATCGCTTCACCGCGTGATTCGCAGGTAAGGGTTTTGAGCGGCTGATCAACCGAGTGAACGCGGTTTAAGCCGGATTCTTTCGGCAGGATGTAAGGGCGGATGCCGAACTTCAGCAGTCCGTTGTAGATGCGGGCGATGGTCTTCGGTGAGAGGGGTAAGCCGTTGTATTGCTTCTTGCCGGGCATCTCATCGAGGTAACGGCCTTCGAGCGACCAATCAATGCACTCGGCGGCAGAGCGCCATGGACGCAGCTTCGGTGCGGTGCTGGCGAAGAGGTCGGGTGAGTCCGCACTTTGACGGGCGAGGATTTCCTCCATCGGTGCATTCGTGCGGTTGGGCCAGACGATCTTGAGATTGCCACGGACAGCTTGCACGAAGAGGCGCTGACGGGTGGTGGGATCGTTGTAATCGGCACAGCAGATGAGTTTCCACGCGACCTTGTAGCCGAGGGATTCGAGCATTCCTTTCCAAGCGAGGAAGGTCTTGCCCTTGTAACGGGGATCGGGAATCCAGACGTTGCACATCTTCTCCTGCTTCGTCTTCGGGCAGTGCTTCATCCAAAGCTGACGGAGTGAAGGTGCGCGTTTGGTTTTCTTGCGATTAGCCTTCTTCCATTTGGCGCGATAGGAATTGATCGTCTGCTCGTTGGTCTTCTCAGACCATTCGGTGAGAGACAACGACGGCCACTTCACTTTCTCCATGCGGCGGACTTTCATGAGCGGTCCCCATTCGAGGAACTCGGGCACGTTCTCCACGAGGATGATGCGGGGCTGCAATGCCTCGGCCCAGCGGGTGACGCAATGGGCGGTGGCGCGGGACTGTTCGTTCATGGGCTTGCCGCCCCGTGCCCGCGAGTGATGCGTGCATTCAGGCGAGGCCCAGAGGACGTCCAGTTCACCGAGCTTGTAGAGGGAGCGGGGATTGATGTCGTCCACGCCGGTGCAGTAGTGACGGTCCTTGGGATGGTTCTTGCGGATGGTGCGGATGGCGACCTTCCAGTGATTGATGTGCGTGCTCTCGGGATCGTACTGGGCAGCGCGCATGGCTTCCTTCGCGCCATTGGAGGTGCCGCCTCCGCCGCAGAAGAGATCCACGAAGCGGAGCGTCTTGCGCTTGGGTGTGTGCCTGGTGCAAAGAGCGCGGGCAGATGGAGCGGGAAGGTCTAGGGTTTGCATGGGGAGAGGGGGTTAACCGCAGATGGACGCAGATAAACGCAGATGAGGGATCAGCCGAGGTGGATGATGTTGAGCTGGGTGGACGCGTAGCCGCAGACGCGGACTAATCGAACCAAGTCATCAGCGTGGTATCTTTCGGAGACAATGATGATGTGGTGGAAATTTAGCTGGAGCTTGCGGAGGACTTTTTGAAATGGAACGCGCCGACCTTGGTGAGGTGAAAGAGGAGTGTTTGAGGCGCTTAAATCTACCAAGCCTACATTCAATTTTTTAGGGAGTTTGGTTAAGCTCCCGTATAAATTCGCCGCCAGTGTGCTTTTGCCTGAACCTATTTCACCGGAGATGATGGTGATGGTGGCCTGATCTTTCCGCATCGAGCGCGTGATGGTGAGTTTCGCGTCTGTAGCGTTGAGATTGTGGGCGCGTAGGAGGGAGAGGGGTGAGGTGGTTTTCATGGTGTGGCGATGAAGGGTTGAAGTTGTGGGACGTTCTTCGTGGGGATCGCGGAAGGTGTGAACTCATACGCGACATACGCATGGTTGGAGTGGCGGATGCGCGAGCCATCCGCCAGTTCGTCCATGCCGCAGGGGATGGCACCGATGAACAGATCGCGGACCGGAGGACGGAACCACTGCTTCATGCGGAGGCGGCGGAGTTTGAGACGCTTCTTGCGGGTGAGGGGTTTGTTCATGGGGAGAGAGGGTTAAACCGCTAAATACGCGGAATACACGAACGGGGTTTAGGTGAGATTGATGACGTTGATCTGCGTGTTCTTATGGCAACGCCGGCGGATTAGCTCCATGAACTCACCGCCCATGGGTTCAATCACCAATATGAGGTGATGGAAATTGCGCTGGATACGTTTGAGATATTTGCGTGTCTCTACCGCACGAAATGAATGGTTGGCGTCATCAATGACTACTGCGCGAGTACGGGAATCTCCGTATGTCAGAGCGTCATATAATTTCTTCGCCAGTGTGGACTTGCCGCAGCCCATCCTCCCGGTGATGAAGGTAATAGTGGCGGGAAACTGGTCCTTTTTTAATCGTCTGCAAACTGTGTCGCTGTGTTTGAAATTATGGTGATGAGTCCAGAAAAATGGGCTTTTTTTCATAGTGGTGTGCTTACTCAGGTTTGAGGATGGCCTTGGCGATTTGTTAGCCGTTGAGAGGAGGTGGTTCGGAGAGATGGAGAGCTTCACGGAGAAGCTTCCAAGCGATTTCTCGTTTGGCTGTTTCCTTCTTGGACATGTATTCCGACTGGTAGGGCAATCCGCCGCCACCCCATTCCGCCTTCATGAAGGGAGCGGCCAAGGTGCCCATGGCCTTGAGGGCGGTTTCGAGCTGGGCGATGCGCTGGTGCTGCTGGAGGACGTAGGTGGGGATCAGTGCATCGAAGAGGTGATAAAAATCGTCTGCCCGTTTGATGATGTACCAAGCTGGGGAACTGAATGCTTCTTCGATTTTGTCATGGGAGATCAGTTGCTCCACATCAAGGCACGCTTGGCGATGTGTCGGTGATAATTCGTTCCAGTTGATTTCCTCTTTCAATTCTTCAATGACTTCCTCCATGATTTTCCGTAGCTGCGTGTCCCGCGCCTCTTTGCTCCAAAAGAAATCCGAATCTGGTGTGCCATTGTGGATGTCGTAATGGATGACATACACGGTGGGATTTTTATCGGTGGAGGTGAGGTCTTGGATCAGCGGGACGAAGTCTTCCAAGATGAGTTGCATCGTCTGGTCGCGGGCGGTCTTGCAATCGTCGTCGTAGCCTTCGTGCGGCTTGGGCAGGAGGCGTGCGCCGAGATCCACGACGCGTTTCACCAAATCGAAGCGGTGCGTGGTCTTGTCGCAGTTCGGGCAGAGGACGGTCTTGAAACCGTCGATCGTGACGCAGCAGAGGAACTGCGGGTGCATGTCCACATGGCAGATGTAGCAGCGGCAGTGTTCGTCCTTGGGATGTTCCGCGAGGCAGTAGGAGCATTGCGGGATGGGCTCCGGTTCGGTGAGGGCAGGTGTGGTCATAGTAGGGGTGAGTTACTTGAGGTTGCAGATGCAGTGGTGACGGTTGAGGACTTCGGCCATGCGTTCGCAGATGGCCTGGCCGAAGCAGTAAATCATGGTGACTTTCCGCCCTTGGATCGTCTGGTCGGCATACATCCAGAAGATCTTGCACTCGTGAAACCGGCGGAAGAGATGGGAGAAGCTGGACCCGTTATCCAATACGACCTGATGGCCGACTGGGTTGGGGAACTCAGCGAAAATGATGCTGAACTGCTTGCCCATGTCCCGAAGCGGGGCGTCACCGATCAGCATGATGGCGAGTCCGGGATCGGGAATGGCTGCATCCGCATCTTTGACCATGCATAAGCGGTCCCTGCTATGCCGACAGGCGGTCAGGTAGAGGGTCGCAACGCAGGGCAGCTCATCGGATTTATAAGAAGCGGTTGGTTTCATGGTATCAGTTTTAAATGGTTGACCATAAAATATGGAAAAAACAGGCAAGCGAAACTGCCCGAGAGGAGAATGAACAAAGCGGGAAATGAAGACGCGAGAGTTCTGGGATGGTGCAATCCATGCCTCAGACTACATTATTCCATAAAAAATAGTAAAACTAAATTTTATGGAGAAGTAACCGAACATATCCGAATCAGTTCCGGGAGGTGTGCAGTTGTTTGAAGGTGCGCAGGTCATCACCGGCCTGTTTCAATTCCTGTTTGACCTGGGCGAGTTCATCCAGCAGCGCCTTGGTGTGGCCTTCCTCGAGGCGGTCCACCAGAGACTGGCGGGCGGCGGTGAGGGCGGCGATGCGTTCTTCGGTGAGCCGGATGTTCTCTGTGTTAGAGGGCACTCCGGTGAAGATAACGGCAAGCACACCAAGGGGCAAGCGGATGAGCATGGTCAGTTGGAGGTTAGGTTGGTTGGTGGGAGGGGCAGACGGGCCTGCGCCTGATCGGCAGCGGCCTTGTCCGCCTTTTGCATCTCCAGTTCGCGGGAGATACGTTCGCCATCCGCCGTGGTGCCAATCCCGAGATTGAAAGAGGCGGTGGTGAAGGCGAATTCCGGTATGTGAATGAGTTTCTTGTTGTTCATAGGTCAGGCGGCGATGTCATAGCGTTGCATATCAAGGAAACTGGAGGCATCGGCCAACGCTGCCCGCACGTTGCCCTTGGTGGCGTCGGCGATCTTGGAAGCGGTATCAGCAGGGATATTCCGTCGCATGAGCAATTGGGTCACTTCATCCAAGGCGGGTGCTTCGAAATGCCAGACTTTGAAGCGTGATTGATACTGCGATTGCAGTTCTTCAACGGGTTTGTTGGTCGTGCCGAGGATGATCGTGCGGCGAGGCAGGTAGTCCAGAAAAGTGCGCATCTGATTGCAGGCGACGTCCGGAGTGCCATCCAGTTCATCGATGAGCTTCACAGAGAAGTCCCCGAACATGGGCAGGTGGTAGCGATCGTTCGTCCAGCGTCGCGCGACATCCACGGTCAGGCTGGAACCGTTGAGGTTTTCCACGCCGCCGGGATAAGGGGCGATGAGATAGGCAACTTGTTTGGCCAGTCCAGATTTTCCGATGCCGGGAGGACCGACGAAGAGGTGGCATTTCTCAAAAGGAAGCAGTTTGTCCGTAGCGGCGGGATCAGACTGATACTCTTTCACCTTATGGCCCATGATGTGGGCGATGCGGCGAGTGAGGCCAATCCAGTCATTGATATCAGAGGGTGGGTTCATATACGTCTAAAATTCAGTCGATATTCTGTTCATCGTTCAGAGGCTTCTTCTTCAGGACTTCGGCGGTGTGCTTGGACTCCAGCACCTTCTTCACATTGGCGGTCTGCCAGCCGCCGACTACGCCCGTCTTGGTGGGGACTTGGCGTTGGTTGAGCCAGGTGGCTACGCGGTTGTAATTGGCATTGGCTTCGGTCATGCGCTGGGCCATCTCACGGATCCAATATTGTTCGGTAGGATCGTCGGTGAGCTTGGTGCCCTTCGGCCATGCCATGATGGGTTTGCCTTCGCCATTCGTGCCGGTCTGGATCTTGGTGACCGAGCGGCCTTCGGCATCGACGGGACGGAAACCGTAGGGGATGGTGCCGATGACTTCGTTATCCTTGAATTTCTTGCTGAGACGGTCGGTGATGCGCGTGCGGATCATATCGCGCTCGAACTCGGCGAAGTGAGCGAGCAGGGCGAACATGAGACGACCGACTGGGCCGCCAGTGGAAACGGCATCGCCACCGAGATCCACGATGTGCAAGGTGATCTTCCGTTCGTCCAGCCATTGAAGCAACTGGAGCATATCCGTGGCTTTGCGGCCCAAGCGATCGAGCTTGGCGACCACGAGATGCTTCACCGGTTCTGGCGTCAGGCCGAGCTGGGGCGAGAAGCCGTGTTCCAAGGCGGAGAGAATGGAGCGTCCGCCATCGCGATCGGCGAAAGCGATGCCGCCAGAGGTTTCTTCATCGAAGAATTCCAATGAGGTGTGGGACACCAGCCCTTTCAGCATCAGGTAATTGGCTAGCTTGGCTTCCTGCACGTCCAGCGAGCCTTCCTGATGGCCGGTGGAGACACGGCGATAGAGAGCAGCGTAATCTTTCATAGTGGCAAAGGGTTAGAAGGTGACGGGTTCAACCAAGATGTATTCGTAGGCACGGTGCAGGAGCAGGAGATTGCGGTCCTGCAACCATTGCTCCTCTTCTGCCGACAAAGGACGGTATTTGCGGATGGCTGCGGCGTAATGCTCGGATTGCACTTCGAAGAACAAGGCGTAGCCGTCTTCAGCGGTGTGCATCACGCGTTCCACGCGATCGTTCATGGCCACGCCTTCGCTCAAGCTGAAGATGAGGCGGCCATCGCCATCCGTGAAATTCGTGAGGTCACTGTCGGGATGGAAGCCGAGGCTGATGCCTTTTTCCCACAGGCGGTCAATGATGGCCGCGGCCTCGAGATAGAGAGGAGTATTTTTCATAGTTATTGGGGGTTGGATGACTCAGCAATAGAAATGGCCCAGTTCACGAAGAGACTGGTAATACCTTGGGTTGCTCTGGCACACACCGGTCTGGCCGAGCACGACGTGGTCCAGCACATCGATCTTCAAAAACTGTCCGCCGCGGATCAGATCCCGCGTGACTCGGATATCGGCATCGGACGGGGTGGGATCGCCGCTGGGGTGATTGTGCATGAGTACGATCGCGGAGGCGCAAATCGTGAGGGCGTTTTGAAAAACTTCACGCGGATGGACGAGCAAGGTGTCCAGCGTGCCCTGGCCGATGATGCAATGGCCGATGGCGCGGCGCCGTGTGTTCAGAAAGATCGCCATGAGGTTTTCCACCGTGGGGCGATAGAAAGGACTGGTGTTGATGAAATCGCGGCAATATTCCGCCGCTGCTTCCGGATTATCCAAAGAGACAGATGAAACCTTGGCCAGTTGCTGCCGGATCGGGATGAGGCCGTATTCGACCACGCTGTAAAAAGAAGCTGGCCGCTGAGGAATGATGACTTCTTTGGGGATGGTTGGAACGCTGTCCCAGAAAGAGAGGGTGTGTTGTGTCATGGGAAGAAAAGCGGAATGCCCGGCCGGGAACGCCAAGGAGGTGGGCCAGAGGATGGCCACTGAAGAAACGTTTCCCGACCGGGCAAAAGTGTTAGGTTGTAACTATGCCTCAGAAAAAGCAGACGGCGATGAAGAAATTACCGGATGGATACCAGTCCAGTTCGGAGTTGATCAATGGCGTGATGACGCTGGTAGGGCGGCGTCCAGACAAGGTGCCACCGATCTACATCGCCACCAAGGATGGATGGGAGGAGTATTATCCGCCCAAGAAAAAAGGGTGGAGTTAACGCCGTGTGCGCTGGACCTGTATTATGAGATCCATGGCCGCGTGAAAGTCCGCACCTGTCAAATTGCATTGGGCGATGAGGATGGCATCGCCTGACTTGCCGATGAGCAGGGCACGGAGGAGGTCGTCAACGGGATCTGGCTGACGCTCGCCGTTCACGTCCACAGCGATGCACAGATCCATGAAGTCCTCGCCACCCGTGCCGAGGTTAAACTCTTTCCAGAGGTAATAGCGTACGGCATCACTCGGCAGTCCGTTGAAGCCGGTAGTGATGGTATTTCCAGAACGGAAATGGGCTTTGATGGTCAGCATAGCCTGGTCAGAAGTTAGAGGGTTGGTGTCGATTGGCCCACACTATTCGGAACGGCGATCCAATCGCCGGTGTAAGTGTAATAGCCTTCTTGGTGTTTGATCTCTTCCTCCAGTTCCCATTGAGTCCAGAAGCCGTCATTATCTTCAAAGGCTTCATCGAGATCCTTGTTGCCACGCTCGCGGGCGATCTGTTCAGCGGCTTCCTTGGTAGCGGCGTATTGCTCGCCGCTGCCAAACATCCAGCCTTCATTCATACCCATGCCGGTGATGTCGCACTTGCGGGCGTAGCGTCCGCCTTCGGCCTCGGCGAGAGCGATGCGGGCGTCTTTCAGCCAGGCAGAGAGGATTTGATCGCCTTCCTGATTGGCCAGTTCCACCCGCAAGATCGCTTCCTTCAAACGCTGATACATCAGCGGCGCGGCCGCCATCATGGAGGCATCTGCGAAGGTGTCGCCATGCTTCTCAGCATTGGTGAAGACATAGGCATTGCGCAGGCTGGCCAGCGTGGTGTCTTCACTGACCAACTGGTCGGTGCCACGCAAGGCGTACCATTGTCCGCCGGTGATATTGGGAGGGTTCGGGTTCATAAATTTTTGTGTAACGAAGGCAACCCAGAGGGAGAGGCTGGGCTGCTTTCGATACGCAAAGAGGAAATGCCGCCGCAGATGCGCTAGAACAGCTAACGCACCGGCGGCGGCAACGGAACCCAATTAAATGTGTGCCGGCTGCGCAGACCCTGCGACCAGCACACCTGAATGATAACCGACCTGACGAAGCATGCGCTTCCAGGCCGGGACAGTTTCGATGTGTGTTTCCACCACTACTTGTCGAATCGGCTCCGATTCGGGTGGAGCTGGCGGTGGAACGATTTCGAGTGGCGCTGCAGGAGATGAAACCTCGTCGGTAATGGCCTCGATCGTGCCGTCCATCGTTTCTACCGATGGATCGGTGGTGCCTTCCGGTGACATGAGAGCGGCCGCAATCTCCTCGGTGAGCAATTGGCCGATGGTGTGAGCGTGATATTCCTCGCGGTGGCAGCGTTCGGTGAGGATCTCCATGATGGCCATCGTCACGTCTTGCGGATCGGGCACGCCTGCATCGGTGGCCGCCTTCAAAAGACGTTCATCCAGATGCTGCTGGGCGAGCATGAATTTTTCCTCGGCCTCAGCGTGCAAACCTTCAGGGAAAGCGGTCAGTGCGTTCAGAAGTCGCTGCCAACCCTGCTTGAGCCGTTTGGAATCGGCATCCTTGCCGGTGATGGCGATAAGCTTTTCACTCACCTCCTTGATCTTGGGAGCCATGGCTGCTTTGGCATTCTCCACGTCTTGCATGAAGTGGTCCCAGCATTGATTGACACCTGCGACGGTCATCTCGTCCGTGAAGAGAGGGAAACCGTGGGTGGACGGGATGAATGGATTTTCATTGGCGAAAGCCACCACCTCGGACCAAGGCACGACGCCAAACTCATCTTGTGACAACGTGACGACGATGCCTTTGTTTTCGCTGGCCCATGCCACGGGAGAAGATCCACCGCCGATGCCGATGATGGAGTAAGCGGTCCGAACGGCATCCTTGCCCTCGGCAGCGGCCTCGAGGAGAGAAAAATGTAGATGATGATTTTGCACCGATGTGAGGCAGGTGCAGATGGCCGCGTATTTGACCTCATCCGGCAACGTGCGCTCGATGTGCGGCAGTTTGCCCGTGCCCAGTTTTTCAGCGATCGGTACCGGAGTGGAAACCGTGGGTGTTTCGGCGGTGGTGGTGGCCGTGCTGTTCGTCTTGAACTGAGGCAACCAGGTGCCGAGAAGCTGCTGCACATCGCCACCTTGGCTGTGATAGTGCAGGGTGAAATCGCGCAGGGCCTTCTCGGGATCGGAGAAAGTGACGCCTTCGCGATTGGCGAGGAACAGAAACATGTTCAACGACAATGCCGGCTGGACGTGTTCCTGCTTCGCCTTTTTCTTGGAAGCCGGTTTGACCGGTTCCGCCGGTGCAGATGCTGACGATGGCGTAGAAGCCGTGCCAGTCTGGCTAAGAGGGTTGAAGCGCATAATGGTTTAGGTGGAGGAATCTCCTCCATTCAATGCCGGCGGAAGTGCCGACACTGAAGGGAGGAGGCGGCGATGTCTGCCGCCTCCGGTTTTCTCGCGTAGAAGCGATTACGGCTTGATGTAAGCATTCAGGCCGATGGTGACGGGCTTGCCGTCCACAACAGCCTGACTGACGATGTTGCCGTGCGTGCTGGCCACCACGAGCGTCTTTTTGGATGCGCTGAGGGTGGGGGTTTGTAACGGAATGGTGATGACCAAGTTTTTGCCTTCGACTTTTGCCTGCATGTTTTTCCTTTTTTCGTTTCCTCCGCTGACACCATGCCAGCGGAAAAGTGGTGTGTTTAGCTGAGGGCCAGCCAAAACAAAATTGCGACGGCCAGACACATAGCGAGGGTTTCAATCCAAGTGTCCGGCTCATGGGTGCTGGGCGTTTTCATAGTGATCATTTCCGGGGAAATCCGAGAAAGCGTTTCTGCGGATCTCGGCTATGCGCCTTTCTGAAAAATTCCCGAGGTGCGGGCCGTAAGGGGGAAAAAGAAAACAAAAAAAGCCCCGACCACAGTGAAGTGGCCGGGGCTTTTTAGCGGTTATTTGTTTACGGTCGCGGTCGTATCGTCACCTCCAGTTGAGGGTTCAACGGATGCTGCCAACGCAGATGTCCGCACAAATGGAAAAACCCCGGTCGTCACAAGGACGACCGGGGTTTTCTTGAATGGTTTTACGACTAGGTTTTAGCCGTGAGGACTTGCACTTGCGGCGTGTGCAAGGCGTGATACCACGAAGTGATTTTGTCATCATCGAAACGACGTTCGGGCTTGTCGCCTTCCGTCATATTATTTTCGATGGCATCGGCGGCGTCTTTCAGGCCGATGTGGAACTCCTTGGCCTTGTCCTCATCTTTGATGTAGGTCATCTCCGCCGTCACCACAGCGAGCAGTGCCGTGTGGTGGCCGTGCGCGAGAACTTCCTGTATCAGTTCGATGGCCTTTGCCTCGTCCATTTTCTTGGGGCCTTTCAAGCCTTCCAAGATTTCCTTGAGCTTTTTCGCGGCCGTATGACCGCGCAGGTGCAGGTGGTTCGCCGCTTCGGCAATGGCCTTGTGCGTGAGATCGCCACCGACCTTGTTCGTGATACTGGCGGCGATTTCTAAGCACTGAGCGGAGCAAAGGTCATAGTCCGCTTCCGTGATAAGACCGCCCTTCACGAAGCAATCGAAAGCCACACTGCAAGAAAGCGCGTGCGGGTTCGGCTTGGATTTCGTGAGGAATTCCCAGTATGCCGACAGGGACGTGTTACGTGCCACGGCCTGCTTGAGCTTCATTTCTTCCAGTTTCTCGCCGATGACGGCGAGCAACTTGCCAGTTTCCGGGAAAGCCGATTTGTGCCGTTCAGTGGCAGTCTTCGAGTCTTTCTCGATGTCGGCGGCCTTGCCTGCTTCCGCAGTCAAGAGGTCGATCGTGAGGCTCCGCAGGTGTGCGGCAGTAAGGATTACTTTGGATTCCGTTGTTTTCACTGTATTTTCGGGTGGGCTTTAACCCGCGCCCTTGGATTTGCAGCTTAATGCCGCAAACTTGCCGCCGGGAGGAATCATCCCGGCAAATTCGCATTTTGCTTTTCTCGCACCACTCCGACTCGGAGCGGCCATCAGCTTCGCACTTGCGCCATTTCTGGCGTGCGCTGCTGGCGACCGCCCCGTTCGGGGTTGGTGCGGGACTCGGCAAAACGGACGTCATACAAACGTCCACGTCCGGGCAATACTGGAAACCCTTTTCAGAAGGATTGGGTGATTGCCCGGAGGTGGAGGCTAGCAGGATCGTGGCGTCTAAAAGAAAGAGACGCCGGCAGATTGGTGCGGCCTTGCGCCGCGCTTGGCATCCTCCCCGGACGCGCAACGCGCCCGCATGGCCGCACCGCTCTACTATTAACTACTCCCGCCGCGCAGACCCTACGCACACCGCCCGCGCTCCGACTCGGAGCGCAGGACGCGCCGCAAGGCCGCCCAGCTCTACATAATGAACTGCGCCGCGTGCGCAGACCCTCGCCCGCTGGCCTTCACCAATGAGGGCAAACAAAAAGGGCGGGAGCCGAAGCCCCCGCCCAATACCGCGCCCGCCGCGCTGGCTGGCCTTTAGCGAAGCCAGCCCGCCCGCCAGCCTTGCGACGCCTTACGCCATGAATCCTCTAACCCGCCGCGATGCTGGAGCAGCAAACGACGCGCTTGCATGGCCGAGGCAAAAGCCCGCCCGCGTTCATCGGTGACCCGCGCCCATTGGCCCGCCAGTGGCGATTGAACCCAGCAAGGGCGAACTTCGGCGCGCTCAGTGGCGCGCCGCGTGCAAGTGTAATCTCGCACCGTGCCGCCCTCGCCCGTGACGGCCAGCACCACGCCGCCAGATTCACGCCGTACAGCCTTCGCCGTGCCCGCAACACCCTTGGCGAGCATGCCGGAAGCCAAGGCCCGTTGCGCCTTTATCAGCTTGCCCGCCCGCAACGCCGTTACCCGCGCCCTTGCCCGCAGGTGCTTCAACTCCGGCATACGTTCCCAATGATCTGTACAAGCATCGCCCAGCTTGGCCCACACTTGGCCCGATCTGAAGGACTCGACGGCAGCACGCCCGGAAGCGAAGCCAGAAAGCCGCGCCGCATCTGAGAGGGATTGACCGTGCAAGAGACGGACCAGCACCCGCGCCCGTTGCGCCGCCGTGCGCCGAGCTTGTGACGGTCCCGCGCCCTTGCCCTTGATGCTGCCAACCAGAACGGCCCAGACCCAACGGCAAGCCGTCTCCCTGGCGTTGTCCTTGGCAGACGGAGGACGTACCGCGGCCTGATTCGCCCACGTTTGCAAGCCCGCTTGCTCTACCTCTAATTGAACGTCCGAGAGGGGAACGAATTGGAGCTTGTCCACTTCGCTAGAACGGCCCGAGACGGGAGACGCGAACTCAACGAGAGACTTGTGAGCAGCACGCCAGCCGATACGCCAGAGCAGCTTGAGGAATCGCGACCTCTCCCAGTGTTCGGGGCGAACGCCCCGCTTGCTAGATACCTTGGCCCACATCGCGCTAACGGCATCGCTGGCCGCGTCCTGAATCGAAGTAGAGGACGGGCTTTTGCCGTACTTGCGCGTAAGGGAACGGGCAGCACGGGCAGCACAACCGCCCCCGCCCCAAGTCGCGCTCTGCGCCTTGCTGAATCCCTCGCCCCCGGCCAGCTTCATTAGGCGAAGCCCTACCTCTTGCTCCTTCCGAATCTCTTCGGCAATCCATGGCCACCGCTCCTCTTGCTCTGCTTGCGCGATAGCGCCGCGCATCTCCTTATCTAGCCCCTCGCCCACCGGGCGAGCTTGCTTGATTGGAACACGGCGAGGCGTGAGGCGATTGCTGGCCTGTAGTGCCTTCACTCCCGCCGAAGGCGCAACTTCTTCCCACTCGCCGGTAGGCGAGCGAAACGAAGCCGCGCCGCCGTCAACAACGATGCTACCGTCATCTATCCCGCGCCCTTGCCCCGCGCCCCCTGTAATGTCTCCTCCTACACGGTGACCAAGTGTAGCCACGTCAGGAGGTAATAAACCCCAGTCCATGCGCTTCGGTGCTTCGTTCGTTGCGCCCGTCCATCCCATTGCTGTTAGCTTCATACTGTTTGCCATCGGCAGTGCCCGCACCATGCAAGCAAAAGCTGCCAATGTCCTTTCAAGTGCCAGAATCGCGGACACTTGCGAGTTACACCACCTGCGAACGCGGGTTTTTCTCGGTTTCGATTGCCCCGTAAGCCGCTGATAATAAGCCGGTTGGGCATTGTGTTTTTATGGGGTATTACGGCCAGTAGGGGGGTAGATTTTGAGGAAAAAATCGCCCGTTTGCAGTTTGGGGGGTAGGTGGTGCTGACGCACAGATAAATTCGCTCGATCGGGAGCGCGGCGAGATCAAGATCAGCCACATTTTGAGCCGGGGGATGCAGGCGAGCTTTGGGCGCGGGCTCGGGCTGGGGTGTGGATCCCGGCCAGGCCCAGCCTCGATAATGGGGCGCGGGACAGGGCGTTACTTCATTGGAGTAAGGTGGTAACAGATCTTGGAGCCGAGTTTAAAACGGTCCAATCTATATCTATATATCTATATATCAATGACTTATGAAATAAATAAAGTAACACTGTTACCTCTGTTACCTCTGTTACCTAAATTTATGCAAGCAACGTGCTGCTGCTATCAAAGACAATTTAATGATCAACGGAACAGTGTTGTGCTAGCAGTGGTGGATAGAGGTATTTTGTTTGGGGACGTAACACTGGTAACAGCTATGCTTAACCTTCTCTAATTCAGATACTTGCGTGTTCCGTTGTCTGAGTAACAAGTAATCTGTCTGGTAACATTCTGCTAGCAGCGATCGCACAACGGAAACCGGAAGAAGTAAACGAATCTAAAAGGGCAGGGGCTAGGGTTAGTGTTTGCTGAGAATAGCGAGCAAGATGCCGAAGATGGCGATGGGTATGGCTAGAAAGAGGAAGGGTATGATGGTTGCGATGGTGATGCCGATGATCACAGCGCCGCTGAAGTAGAATAGAAAAAGGACGGGCAGGATAAAGCAGACTGAGAGGATGACTTTCAGCCAGGTGGGTGAGTTCTTAATCTTTCGATTTAAGGTTTCATTGCGTTGGCATATGCTGCCAATGCCCACAATGCTCATAAAAATCAAAAGACCCCCGAGGATTTTCCAATCTGTCAGAAAGAAGAGACAGAGCCCGACAACCAGAATCCACCCTACCTCAGTGGAGGTGGCGATTGTCGGGCTCTGGTTCGTCTTATTCATTCTTCGCGAACGACATCATGGCTTTGATGGCTTTGCGGATCTCTGGTGATTTCAGGGCCGCCAGTACTATCTTTTGGTCCTCGGCGCTCAGATCAGGTGACATCTGGAGTACCTGACTCATGAAGGAGGAGTTATTCTCTTTCAGAGTAGTGGTCTTGGGGTGGATGTCAAACTCATGGAAATCATTACCGAGTTGGAGGCGAATCCATGCTTGAATGAGTTCCAGATGTTTCTCCCGAGGGAGATGGAGTTTGCGTGATATTCTGTAGATAGTGGTCAGGGATATTTTTGACGGATCACTTTTGCCATTCGTTACTTCAATTTTCGAGATGGTTTGGGGTGCGACTCCAACCAATAAGGAGAAGTCTTTTTGGGTTTTTTTACCACGGATGTCTCTGATCAGGTTTGCTAGTTGGCTCATACATGGGGACTTACCGGCCCTAACACCGAGCGTAGTATTCTGTTTTTTATGGTAATGTCAAAAAAAATGGAATTTCTTCGTAAAAATTATTTGACCATAAAATATGGAGACTATATTTTGTAGCGAACATGTTGGGGCGTAAACTCAGGAGATACGTATGCATTGCCAAAGGAGACTGAAGAAAACAATGTTAACCATTCTTGAGGCTGTTGTGGAACAGGCTAAGAATGAACGAGTTAAGGGGAAAAAATTGGGACGGCTAAAGAAGGATAGAGAACTGGATGTGGCGGCGCGGAAAATCAGAAACGCTATTAAGAGGGCTAAGTGATTTATGAATGGAACTGATACTCTGATTCCAGAGGATGAGCAATTGATGAGCATTCGCAAGGTTGCTCCGTTGATGAAGTTGCCGTATGAATGGCTGCTTGAAGTGAGGTCTGCTGATAAGGATTTCCCGATAGTGAGAGGGAAAACGTGTGTGAAATGGGTGAGCCAGTATCTTGAAAGAAAACGTCCTGGGGGATCTGTGCGGACTGAGGAGGCGAAGGTAACTCCGCCATCTGTTCCGGTTGCGAAGGTAGCGTAATTTTATCAAGAGCATGTCGCACGTCTTCGTCCAAGTAGCGATTGTATATCTCATGCACCTCTGTGGAATTGTGTCCAACGAGTTGCATCATGGTGGCGCGATCTACACCAGCTCGTCGGCCACGGGTGATGAAGGTGACCCGGAGAGATTTGAAAAGAAATTTAACGCCTTCTTTCCGGCTGTAGTACAACCAATTCAAGCTCCAGTTGGGGCGGAGCTTTCCGTGGTTGGATGTGGTATCGAGGGTGTTCGTCTGTTTGTTGGCAATCATTCTCTTGAAGATTGGATCCAGCGCTGGGTTGTAAGGAATGACTTGTACGCGCTCTGGTTTACGCCGGGTGAAGCTCAATGTGTGTTTTTCAAAATTTATGGTCGCCAGCGGGAAGTCGGTTTCGGATGGTCGAAAGCCAGTATGCAGTCCAATCTCAAATTGGTCCTGCATCCATTGAGGGTATTTTTTGAGCCTTTCCCTGTGATCGTTGATAACGACATCGGAAAGCTCAGGTGCCTTCATTCGCTTGGGTCGTCTTTTGCCACGACGCTTGAGAAGATTTTGAGCGGGGTTCATGTGGGCAAATTCTCGAACAATGGCTTCCTCCATAATCCCATGAAGCAGGGTCATCTCTCCCATGGCGGTGTTCAAATTGACTTTGCGATCTTTGACTACCTGGTTGGTTCTCCAATCGAGGTAGCTCGAGCAGTCGTTGTAGGTCAGTTCCGCAGGGCAGTTGATTTTTCTTTCGTGCAAAAAAGTAAGTATGGTGGTCCAGAGGCTGCGATAGGTGATCTTGGTGGTTTCACTTATCTCGCGATTGATGATGAAGCCGGGAACCCAACTTTCCCATTCGTCATCTGCTCCTGTGTTAGCTTTGATCTTGGCTTCTTTGGCTTGGTATTGAATGAGAAGTTGTTCTGCGGTTTGAACATGCTTGGGCCGGTCGATACGCAAGTGGAGACTCTTGCGGATAGGTTTGGATGCGCCACCATTATATTTTATCCAGAAAATCTTTCCTCGATGGAAGAGCGATGCCATGTGCCCAAGTGTGTCCAGACATTCAAAAACATCAACAAACAAAGGGGTTTTAATAAAGAATTATCTCGACAAAAACCTATAAATACCGAAACTTTTACAAACAAAAATAATTATAAAAATTATTTGACGTAACCAGTGTTGTCGTTTAATCGTCTTACACGTAAATGAAACATACTCTAAACATAACAATTCAGTCGCCCGGAACGGCATCGAAGCCGTTTGCGCAAGGATTGTTGTGCGCCGGCAGTATGTCCAAGGCGGGTTGGTCCTATCTGACCAAGGGAGTATCCCTCAATAACCGTCATGAAGATAAGCCGGAGGTAAGCAGTTAGGAGTTATCCAAGATTTTTGGCCAACCCTGCTTACCACAAGTAAGCAGGGTTTTTTGTTGGTTAAAAAAGATTAAAACCACGGCAAATGCCGCAGAAACGAAAGGCAAAGCACTGTGAGTTATCGAAAGGCGACGTCTTAACGATGTCCCCGACAGGATTCAGATTTTGGCAGAGACGATCCCTATCGCTCCACCGGCGGGGTGTGCCCCGAGTGAGTGAAAAATCGTGCCGAACGAGATTTTCCCAGATTTACAATCTAAGGGCTTCGGAGGAGGTGTGCCCTAAACACCGAAACGTCCACCGCGAAAGACCTGTGGCCACAAGGCGATTGACCCTGTGATGGTGTTTGTTCTTTGTTGTTATATGACAAGGCCGGGCGTGTAAGACATGCCCGGCCTTTCAATTTCTATATATAATTAGTTCGCATGGGTTGCTTAGGATTGAAGCTGATCAAGTAGCATGGCGAGGGCAGTTCTCCCATCTTCCGATCCACTCTCAACCATCGACCATCGACTGATTTTCAACAGGTTGCGCGTCAGCACGCTGCCGGGTCTCCAAAACCCAGCTCACTCCGGGCAGCACGGAGGCAATCTGCCACTTGAATTGAGAATTCAGAATGATGAATGCAGAAAACCGTGGTGATGTTTCTACATTCTGAATTCCTCATTCTTCATTTCTTACTGCGGGGAACTCGACTGAGACAGAGGGGAGTTTCATAAGCTCTTACAGGTGGGTTTGATTCCCACCTCCGCAACCAATTTCAAGGGAATCGATCCAGCCGCCCGACTGTAAATCGGGTGTCATCAAACAAGGTTGGAAGTGACGAACTGGAGCGTTACCAGCGGCTCCCACCATCTTTTGAAGGACGATTTTGGATTTACGATTTACGGGGCTGTGGGCGTTTCAAAACTGCAGTCGATTCGTAAATCGTAAATCCCAATTCGTAAATTTCTCTCGGAGTGTAGCTCAGTCTTTAGAGCGCCTGGTTTGGGGCTAGGAAGTCGCAGGCGAAAATCCTGCCATTCCGACCATTTTAAGAATGCTGCTGTGGCTGAGTGAGATCAGGCGTTCGTCTTCTAAACGAACTAATGCAGGTGCGAATCCTGCCAGCAGCTCCAGTTATTTCTTTTGCCGGGTAGTGTCAAAGTAGCACGGCGGTCTGTTAAACCGCTTGAACTGGTGCAAGTCCAGTCCCGGCAGCCATTTCACAGGTTAGGCTCGTGTAGCTCAATATATCAGAGCGCGGCGCTTCGAACGCCAGGGTTGGAGGCGAGAATCCTCCCATGAGCACCAATTTATCAGGGTGTATTGTCAGCAGTAGACGGCCTCCCTCGGAAGGAGGAGGACGCAGGTGCGATTCCTGCCACCCTGACCAATCTCAATTACGATTTACGATTTACGAAACTTTTGGCGCTTCGGTTGCCTCAGTTGCTTCGTAAATCGTAATTCTAAAATCGTAAATCAGTTCCGTCCGATAGCTCAAAAGCAGAGCGCCCGCCTGATAAGCGGAAGACCACGGAGCGTCACCGTGTCGGACGACCATTTTTTCGTTCACTCCATTCAACCCTCAACGAAAGGAACCGTATGTATCGCGAGACCTCCTATAAGCAGAGCCCTTTGCTGTATCGCCGGAGCTACAAGCCCGGACGCCGCCAGACATTGACGTTCTGTCCGCAACCCTTGCCGACGGTTGTGCGTGAAGGTGAAGTCAAGCTGCCGCCGATCAAGGGCGTGAAAGAATAAGTTTCCGCCGGTTGCGATTACCCGCAGTCGGCGACCCGGGTGGGGAACCCCAAGGGCTGATGGTGGCGACATCATCAGCCCCATGAATTTTACGGTTAATCGCTGATCAGTGCCCAAAGACATCTTTCCAAGGGGGCAAAAGCGATAATGGAACGGTGGCAATCAGATCGATCCGCGATTGCCGCCGTTCCAGTTCTATTTAGTGACGCTGGATGGTGTCGGAAGCCACTTACTGAATAGGAGGAGGCCGCGCAGGTTGGGCAAGGACCGTATGGCTAGGCGCGACGAAGGAGAATATCCTATATGGATCTTCGACTGAGGAGCAACAACGCCAGACGGTCCTTGCCCAATCTGCCCGGAGGGGTGCGAGTCTTTTTTGAGGAGACTTCGTTGTTCGTCAGTCAGAGATCTCTACGGATATCTTTCTTCCTCACGCCTCGTCTCCTCAAAAAATCCTGCGCAACGCGGCCTCCTCCTATTCAGCAAGTGGCTTCTAAGTCTGCACGGCTGGCTGAAGCCCGGCAGGTGTCGGCGCAATTCCGACTCCAGCGGCCATTTTAGTAGATAGTGGATGGTTGATAGTAGATAGCGAAGTTTTGAAGGCGTTCACCTTCCATCGACTATTCACCATCTACCATCCACAAGTTAATCGTCCGTGAATGCAAAGCAGCTCGCGCGCCTGGACTTTCATTCCAGCCCTAGCCGGTGCGAGTCCGGCCACGGATGCCACTTTGATTTACGATTTAAGAAGTACGATTTACGAAGCGACAGGCAGTTTGGTGCTGCCAATCGGCTCGTAAATCGTAAATCCAAAATCGTAAATCTACGTTTGCTTTCAAGGTGTAACAGATCTGCATGTCTCCCTGCGAAGGAGAAGGCTCATGGTGCAAGTCCATGTGAGAGCACCAATTCAAGGGACGAGGAAGAAGTGCGAGGGGCGAATTAAAACAGGCCCAGTTCGGACTTCTCACTTCTGACCTCGCCCCTTTCTGAATGGTGATCATGATGTAAGAGCAGCATCACGCCCTGTGAAGGCGTTTGTGCCGGTGCAAATCCGGTTGATCACCCCAATTTCAAAACAGAGAGAGCTGTGCATTGGAGCGATAACTTTTCGTTGTGCTTCAATGGCGTTGTCCTAGAGTCCGCTCCATCTGTTCAACGGCCTGTCCGCCTTTGATTGGTATGTTAAACCTAGAAGAAGCCGTCCGCGTGAATCCGAGCATGAGAAAGCTCGAGATCGGCGATTTTCTTTTTGCGGAATACACCTGCGGCATCGGCGCGGAAAAACTAGGTCTTTGGTCGCCCACGGATTATCTCGTGAATGTCGTTACGGGTAAGAAGACTTGGCGGACCGCAGAGGCCACCTGGGTGGCCAAGCCGGGCGAGAGTTTGTTTTTCAAAAAAGGCGCAGCCATCGTCGATCAGCATTTCGAAGTGGATTTCTGTCTGCTCATGTTTTTCATTCCGGATCACGTGGTGAAAGGCATCGTGCAGGAAGTGGCCGCTAGTCTGCAGCCGATCCCGAGGAAAGTGACGCCGATCACCTCCGCCGCCTGGGTGGAGAATGATGTGGCGTTGCTCGCCTTCCTGCAGTCCATGCGCAGTTATTTCACGGCGAAAGAAAAACCTTCGGAACCATTGCTGCGCCTGAAACTGAAGGAGCTGGTCATCAGTATTCTTACCAGTGGAAAGAATCCGGAACTCGCCGCCTACTTCCGCAAGATGGGCGAATGCGAAGCTCCCTCGGTCGCAGAGATCATGGAAGAAAATTTCCGGTTCAATCTTTCGCTCGAAGAATACGCCAAGCTGTGTCATCGCAGCCTGTCTTCTTTTAAGCGCGAATTTCAAACGGCGTTTCATGAGTCTCCCGGCAAATGGTTGCTGGGCCGTCGTTTGGATTATGCCGCTGGCCTGTTGCGCAATTCGCCGCAGAACGTCACGGCCATCGCGTTTGAAAGCGGCTTCGAAGATGTCTCGCACTTCAGCCGCGTATTCAAGGATCGCTTCGGCGATTCTCCGGTTGCCTATCGTCAGAATTCTGTGAGCTGAGGCTGAACCGCTCAGTCAATGGATTGAACCGCGCAGCAAAGCGGCGTTTCTCTTCCTTTCTTATCATGCTGGCCGATGAATGGGTTGCCCATCATCAGACCGAAAGCTGCATATGTATAAGAAAGAGAATCTGGCGGTATTGAAGAAAATGGACACGCTTGCCCCCGAAGTGATGAAAGCCTTTTGGGCTTTCGACAAGGCGGCGCTCGCTGACGGTGCCATTCCCGTGAAATACAAGGAACTGATCGCCATCGCGGTCGCGCTCACCACACAGTGCCCGTATTGCATCGATATCCACGCTGCGAACGCACGCAAGGCGGGTGCAACGGATGTCGAGATCGCGGAAGCTGCCATGGTCGCCGCTGCGCTGCGCGCCGGTGCCGCCGTCACTCACACCACACACGCGCTGGGAAAATAACAAATTATCCCGCCTGATGTGCCGAGCATGGGCTGTGATCGTGTGCCGGTTCATGAACCGGGCATCTGGCGGATAAGCATTTTTTGCCGTTGGTTCGATAGCTCTCAAAAACATCGGTGGAATGGAAGCTGCTAAGTAGCGGTTGCTCTTATATGAAGAAAGTCTTGGTTTTGTGGGTGTTTTTGTGGGCTTTAACGGTACAAGCGGGACCGACGAATGCCATCATGTTCGTCACGCAGGTGCCGATTCCGGGCGATTTCACGAGCATCGGCTCAACTTTTGGAAATCACAGTGCAGACTTGGAAAGCTGCGGTCGTGGCGGCGATCTCTACATCCGCTACCCGAATGGCGAGGTGAAAAACCTGACGCGTGCCGCTGGTTTCGGTAAGTGGGGAGATCAGAGGACGAATGGTATCGCCGTGCGTCAACCCGCTGTCCATTGGGATGGCACGAAGGCTGTCTTCAGCATGGTGGTGGGCGCACCGAAGAAACAGTATGACTACAATACGGTGGCCTACTGGCAGCTTTACGAGATCACGAATTTCACGGACCCGTCAGCGACTCCGGTCATCACGAAGGTGCCGAATCAACCGGCGAATTATAATAATATCTCGCCGATTTACGGAACGGATGATCGCATCATCTTCACGAGCGATCGTCCGCGCAATGGCCAGCGCCATCTCTATCCGCAACTGGACGAGTATGAAGAAGCGCCGACGGTGACGGGTATCTGGAGCTTGAATCCGGCGAATGGCGATCTGTTCATCTTGAATCACACACCGAGTGGTGCGTTCTCGCCCACGATCGATAGCGCGGGTCGCGTGGTGTTCATCCGGTGGGATCACTTGCAGCGCGATCAACAGGCAGATGCCGATTCCGATGGTGAGATCGTCTACGGCGCTTTCAACTGGAGCAGTGAGGCGACGAACTCGGTGACTACCACGAACGTGACGGAAGTATTTCCGGAGCCGCGTGCCGGTCGCACCGACCTCCTCGCCGGAACGCATTTGCGGGGCAATTCGTTCAATCAATTTTTCCCGTGGCAGATCAATGAGGATGGCACCGGTGAAGAAACGCTGAACCACGTGGGCCGTCATGAATTGGGCGGCAGCTATCGCAGTGCGGCGTTCGATAACGATTCGAACATCCAGGATCTGTATTATTTCGGTAATAAATTCAATACGAACACGATTGAGCACATGTTCCAGATGCGCGAAGACCCGCGCACGCCGGGATTGTTCTACGCCATTGCAGCGCCTGAGTTCGGCACGCACAGTGGAGGTCAGTTGATCTCCCTCACAGGCGGTACGAACGTGAATGCGAATGCGATGCGCATCGATTATCTCACGCCGCTGGCCACGCGTTTTCCTGCGGATGCGGATGATATTCCCTCCGAACACTCGGGTTTTTATCGCAATCCTTTGATGACCACAGATGGTTATCTCATCGCTTCGCACACGGCGTGGCAGTTGGAGGAGGATGGCGGTGACTCTTATGAGTTCCCGAGCTCGAAGTATGATTTCCGCCTGAAGATACTGCAGAAGATCGGCAACTTTTATGTGCCGAACTCTGTGTTGACCACGGGCCTGACCAATCGCGCCACTTACTGGACGCCGGATGATTTCATCACGAACACGAATGTGCTGTGGGAACTCGACCCTGTGGAAGTCGTCGCCCGCACACGTCCGGTGCATGTGGGCGAGCAGGTGGAAGCGCCAGAACGCACTGCGTTCGAGCTGGCTGGCGTGGATATGGAGAAATTCAAAGACTATCTCCGCACGCATGAACTGGCGCTGATCGTCAGCCGCGATGTGACCACGCGTGATAAGGGTGATCGTCAGCAGCCGTTCAACTTGCGCGTCAGCGGCACGACACATCAGACGGTCGGAGCTTCAGGCAAGATCTATGACGTAGCGTGGATGCAACTTTTTCAGGCAGACCAGTTGCGCGGGTTGAATCACGGAAATGTGAATGAGACCGGTTATGGCCGTCGCGTGATCGCGCAGCATATGCATGACGCCGCGGTGGATAATCCGACCACGGCACAGACATTGGTGGGCAGCGTGAAGATCGCTCCGGATGGTTCACAGGCGGCGATTGTGCCAGCTCGTCGAGCGATGACGTGGCAATTGACGGATACCAACGGTGTGGGTGTGGTGCGTGAGCGTTACTGGCTGACCTTTCAACCCGGTGAGATCCGCACTTGTGTGAGCTGCCATGGTATCAATCAGAAGTCGCAAGCAAACGAACTGGTGCCGACAAATACGCCGCAAGCATTGGTTCAGCTCCTGAGCTACTGGAAGACCAATGTCACCACGAAGCAGGATGTGGCGATAGATCAGGCTGCAAAATATTTCCAAGTCACCTTTGTGCGTCGTCCTGCGGAGACGGGCGTGACCTATCACATCCAGCACTCGACCGATCTGGCGAACTGGACGGATATCGCCAGCTATGCAGGCACGAACATCGTGCTCACGGCACAGGCGCAGGAAGTCTCCCGGACCGGTTCACCGAATGAGAGCGTCACCGTGCGTGACATCTCGGGGATCAATTCCCACACGCAGAAATATTTGCGAGTGCATGTGACGCGACCGTAAGCGACACCGACATAAAATTAGCAGGGCAGGTGCTGATGATCTCGGCACCTGCCCTTTGGCTTTCCAAAGCAAGCCTGAAAAATACTGAACTCTTTCCAATCTATCTATGAGAACTGATATGCACAAAGTCCTGACGGACGACAGATGCTACCGCTGGTCAAAAATCAAACAGGAAAGAAAAGCGAATCGGACAGAGGACCAGTTGCCCCGTTGTGAGGGGATGAAGCGGTTGCATGGTGTGGGAGGTAAATATTTAAACGGACGTAACGGTCCTCTGAAGCGTTGGTTGCGTTCCCGATCTGGATATCACTGGGATAAGGTGTTCAGTGAAGCGGCCCAAGTGTTCAAGTTAGATGATTTCGTGAGGAGACAGATGCGGATCAAGCTGCTGGATATGGTCGAGCGGAATACTTTCATGCGAGATGGGGAGGTTTGGTGCTGTAAACCTAATTCATGGCGCCGGGAGCAGGAAGTGCCAGTGCAAGAATTGAGGAGCCGCCGGGATGTTTTCTATGTGCATCCGGAGAGCGGAGTTTTATTGCCCGTGCCAGATAAGCCTCGCGGGCCAAGGATGCTGGAAAGTGAAGAGAAGAAATTTGGCGGGGTGAAACGGAAACTGCCGAAAGATTTTTTGCTGCTAAAGCTGAAAGGGCATTGGTTCGAATGCCGGATGGTGCGGTATCCGAAACGGTGGGAGGTCGCACCTTATGATGTCTTGGTGCGGTTGCCGCTCATCGCTTCTCATGCGAGGGAGCTTTATGGCGAGTCATTCTATTGCATTCGCAAGCGACAGCTTTCTCGCAAGGAATTGCGCGAGCGTGGGCTGAGCAACTCCAGGTCGGCGGCAGATTGTTTTCTTACGGTCATTGGCGAGCGTTTGCTGGGGAAAATCCAGCGAGCCAATGGCAATCCTGTGCGGTGCTGGCTTCAGTGCAGAACTGATTTCTGTGCTAAAGCCAGCATCGTGCTAAGTGAAGTAAATATCCACATCAAAGCAGGGAATACCTGCGAAACAAAAACTATGAGAGCTGATATGCACAAGGTGATTTGTGAATCACCACGCGGAGGTCAATATTGGGCGAGGAGGTTTCCCCGTCCGCAGATAAACTGTGAAGAGGCTCCGAAATACGAGAGCATCACAAAGCCGCATAAACATCGGAAATGGTTCGGCGAACATCTTGGACCATTGAAGCGCTGGCTCAGGTCAAACGTCGGCCGTCCCTGGAACGATGTCTATAGCGAGGGCAGTCCCATCTTCAAGCCGGACAATGTCGTGCGGGCGCACATCCGTTTTCATCTGTTGCAGATGGTGAGGCGCAACACGTTCATGCGTGATGGAGAGATCTGGGACCGCGGCGACTGGATGGAGCATAAGTTGAGAGGTGGCATCACTTGCTCGCCAGTCTTCTATGTTCATCCTGAATCAGGCTTGCTGTTGGAATCGCATGCCACTTGGAAACAGGAACGCAAGGCTCAACAACAGGCGGAAAAATTACATGCTGACCATCGTTGGCTGACGGATGACACGATGCTGAAGCAGATCGAAGGTGTTTGGTATGAATTCCGGTTCAAGAAATTACACGATGGAAATGGGGTCTTTGATCTGCTGGAGCGACGAGTGGTGTTCTCCCATGACGTGGGGCGTGCGGGAGCATGCTATTCAAAACACCAGCTCTCGCATCGGGAATTAAAACGTTTTGGCTTGGTCAACCAAGCCACAGTGAAAGCGCGGTCTTCAAGGCATCAAGGTGCTTTGACGACCGCGCTTCATGCTTTTTCATCCCGTTGGCCGAGCAGTTCAGGCAACAGTTTGCAAAACTGTTTAGATGGGTGCGATTCCCATACGGGATTCCAAGCTTGTGATGGAATGCGCTGACGATCAGCAGCGTTTCAGGAAGACGACGCGGGAGATGGCGGTGATGGTCGGGGGCTTGATGCGACGCCAGAGTTCGGCGGATTCAGTGGTGGTGCCGGTGACTTCGTGATTGCCGATGAAGAACCATAAGCCGCCTTCCTCGCGGCGGACATAGACGGGGAGCGGGCCAGTGGTCTCAGCGAGCTTGGCGCCCCACTTGGCCAGATCACCTTTTTTCCCGACCCACACTTCACAGGGGTTGCTCTCGGCGAGCGGGTTCCACATGAGGCCGAGGCACACGCCTTTGATCGCGTCACCCTGATGGATCACGAAATGAGGCGGAGCAAAATCACCGCCGAGATCCTTGCGGATGGCGTTAAAATCATAGCCTTCACCGACGATGTGTTTGGGGGCTGGAGCCGGAGTCGAGTTATCAGACATCGGCGCTAGACAAGCAACGGAGCGGGGTGGAGTCAACTGGCATAATCGATTAAACCGTAGCGCTATTGTCTGAATCAAAATTTTTGCAGCAAAGCAATGAAGTTGCGCTTGGGTTTATGTCGGGCACGGAGTTGAGCGAGGTAATTGTTGAATTCTTCCTGTCGTTCCAGAGCGTGCATAAGTGAACGGATATGTTTAACCAGCTTCGCAGCCTCGGCGTAGGAACTGTTATTTTTCAATTCAATCTGAGCTTCCGCCAGTTTTTGATAGACGGGAATGACATCGGCTGGATGTGTGGTTTCCCGTGTCTTGGCGAGTTGCAGCCAGAGCGAATTGTGACAACCGCCGCTGATAGCTTCCTGCCAGGCTGTTTCCAGATCATTTTCCCAGAGCGCAATCTCCACGAGTAATGAATGGCTGGGAGGATATAAATTCCAAGAGCCGCCTTTGCGGACTTGGAGGGCTTTTTCCGCAGCGATTTTCTCGCGGATATGGTCCAATGCTTTGGTTCGCCAAGTAGGCCATTGTTTGACCTTATCGACGTGGTTTTTGAGCAGTTGATAGCGGTCTAGCCTAGGAAAATCGATAAACTCTGACCAGATGAGTGATAACGCATCATCATGACGATGCGCGCGATGGTATTCATCAGCCAGAAATTCTCTGAGCCTGCCATCCGGGCGTTTAGGGAAAGCATTCAGACCTCGCTCCGCCCAAGCGAGTGCTTGGGGATAGTTTTTGGCGGTGCGGTATATTTCTGCGATCTGCAGAAAACAGTAAGGGCTGCTCAAGTCTTTGGATTTGACCGCCACCACCGCTTCAATGTCGCCCGTTTTTCGGGCGAGAGATTCCATCATGGAAGTGATACGGAAATATTTGGTGAACTTATTGACGTCGGAATCATTTGGTTTGCGTGCTGGAATTTCCTCCCACTTTTTTTGGGCCAGAGACTGGTAAGTCTTGAGTCCTGAAGGACCGAGGATTTCAGCGTAAACTTCGGCCGCCTGATAGAAGGTGTCCCAAGAAGTCTTCATTTCCCAGTTGAAGAGCTTTTCGGCCAAAGCTACTGGATCGGGGCGGGCTTTTTTGCAGGCTTCGTGATGCAGATCTTGAAAATCATGGAGCAAACTGCTGATTTCTCCATCGGAATCGTCCGCATGGTTAAGGGCGTTTTCAATGGCGGACAAGCCGTGCTCGGCCAGTTCTATGACTTCAAGGGCATGACCTTTCTTGAGAAGTTCGGCGAGAGAATTGACGACGTTACGCACACCACTGGCAAATCCGCGGGCTGAACGGTAGTCAACGAAGCCATGTATATGAGTAGCGCGGTTGATGGCATCACGGTAGGATTCAACATTGATTTTTTTCCCGGAAGTGCTGATTGCCTGCAAGAGGAGCTTCTCGCGCAGGATATGATCTTTGGCGGCTTGATCGAGGAGCAGATTGATCAAATATTCCTTGTCCTGGCGGGCCAGCCAATCACGCGCATCTTTCAATGTGACGGTAGGTGTGGAAGATGATTTTTTCCCGTTATTGCGATTGGCAATCCAAGTGAGGCCGACTGCGACGCAATGTTTGCAGAAGGTTCCATCCTCACCCATGGGGCAGGTGCAATCGTAGGCCAGTTCATTGGCATCGACCCAAAGTTCGACGGTGTAGTTTTCCGTGCCAGAGACCTGAGCGGTGATCCGGTGATTAAACTCCACCAAGTTATGCACGGCACCAGATCGGGCGTAGGCATTACCGCGCTGAAACGATTGTGAACCTGAGCAGCGTTGAAGGTTCTCTCGGGTGACAAGGTCGGCCAGATCACGGGTCGCAGGCATAAAAAGGCGCGTCGAAGGTCTAAATGAGATGGGCGCTCCCGCAAGCGGGATTAATAGGCTCTAATGAGCATGTCCTGACGCCCCGGCAGCTATGATCTCAAAGCCGGAATTGGGACCGAGACTCTTTCGACGCGCTATTATTCTCTTAGCATTATCGCGTAGAATCACAAGCGTGATTTCTGCCAGCGCGACTGATCTGCGCTTGTGCGAATGGGTAGATTCGGGCAGAAACCGGGTCAGCCATGCACCAGCCATCTGACATTTGCAGAATGTTTCTAAGCTTGGTGTTGGTATTCAGTGTCATCGGCTGCGCCACTCAGTCTTCCTCCATGAAACCGAAATATTACGGTTACACTTTGGGCTTCGATTCACCGGAGGATGCGGCTATGCAAGCGCAGTTGGAGGGAATTGATACAGCCTTGCGCGAGAAACACGGCATGAAGCCGGAGCAGACGATGGTAGGGGTGCTGGATTTGCGGACGTTGCGGCTGGCGATGTTGCGGCCGGATAAGATGGAGTATGCGGCCAGTGTGCCGAAGGTTGGCATCTTGCTCGCTTACTTTCAGCTGCATCCGGAAGCGGTGACGAATCTTCCGGCGCAGACGAAGCATGAGATGGGCTTGATGGCGAAGGCGTCGAGTAATGAGATGGCAGCGAAATTTTCGCAAGCGATGGGTTTGAAACAGGTGCAACAGGTGCTGAACAGTTACGGTCTGTATGACACGAATCACGGTGGCGGCATCTGGGTGGGGAAGCACTACAGCAAGGAAGGGGAGCGCATCCCAGACCCGATCGGCAATGTTTCCCACGGGGCGACGGTGCGGCAGTTGTTGCGCTATTTCCTCTGGCTGGAGCAAGGGAAGTTGGTGTCGCCAGAAGCATCTAAGCTGATGCGAGAGATTTTTGGATCGCCAGAGATACCGCATGATCAAATCAAGTTCGTGAAAGGACTGAGCGGCCGAGAGGTGCGAATCATCCGCAAGTGGGGCTCGTGGCAGACATGGCTGCATGACAGCGCGGTTATCACGGGGGCGGATCGGCACTACATCCTCGTAGCGCTGACGAATCATCCAAAGGGGGATGCGTATTTGGAGGAGCTGGCACGGGCAGTGGATGATTTGTTCTCCAATCAATAAATCGGTAGCGAGATGGGGAAAGACTCTGCCGAGCCCCGACATTCCCTTGAAGTGCCCGTAGTTAGATTGCAGGGACAAGGAGCAGTAAGAGTTGAGGTTTTCAGCGTCTTACCATTGCCAGAGTAACCGTATCGATTTGTTCATCTGCTCAAGTCTGGCAAGGGCTCGACAGAGTCTCGCCCTACCATTCATACAAATTTTCCCGGGCATAGGTGTTGATAGATACACGCCGGTCTTCCAAACCGGATTACAGGGAGCGTTACCCTGATGCCCGTCCATCCATTTTCCCAAGTGAGCCAGAGGAGCGATCTAGACCTCGCACGGTCGAATTAATGATCGGCATCCTCGGCTCGGTGCGCTTGGGAGATCCTTTTCTTTGTCATGCGGGCGGCAGGTGCTTGCTCAGGACTTCACAGGCCTGAGTGCGATGGTTCAAGTCCATCCCCGCGTGGCAAAGAGGTTTCTATTCATGCTTCGGGAACTCGAGCAGCAGAGTGTCTGTCTCTTAAACAGATATGTCAGGGTGCAAGTCCCTGCCGAAGCACCAATTTGATTTACGATTTTGGATATACGAATGACGAGCGGTTGATGGGTTTCTTCTGTCTCGTAAATCGTAAATCCAAAATCGTAATTCTTCCGGTGTGTGGTTAACCCCGAATAGCAGAGGGGACAGTCTTAGAAACTGTGAGCCTTGGAGGTGCAAGTCCTCCCACGCCGACCAACTTTTGAGGGTTTCGAGTTTGAAGTTTCTGGTTTCGGGTTGTGTGCGGCATCAACTCGTAACGCAAAACTCATAACCCGGAACTTACGTTAATCGGAGGGTCAACCAGACGAGCGTGCTGGCGCTGTTTGCTAAACAGTGGGTTCCCCGTTCGGGGGATGTGGTGCAAGTCCACGGCCCTCCGCCATTTCAGTTTTGTAGATAGTGGATAGAGGATGGTTGATAGTGTGAGTGGTGCTTCCGTCTATCAACGATTCACTCTCAACCATCAACTAAGTTTTGCCACCTCTGATCGCGAAGTAGATCGAGCGGTCCATGTTGACGGATGAAGCCGGTGGAAGAGACCGGCCAGGGGTGTGCCCTTTTTCACTAATGGTTTCGGGTTTGGTGTTTCTTGTTTCGAGTTGTCTGCGTTCGGAGGCTCGACGCGAAACGGGAAACTAGGAACTCGTAACTTGTCGCTTTGCGACTGGAGCTGAAGCCACAGCAGACCGGCATCGGACTTTTAATCCGATAAGGTGAGGTTGCAACTACCTCCGGCTCCACCAGTTTTTAAAGAAATTTAGAATGAAGAAGTGAGAATGTAGAAGGTGCAGTTTTCTACGTTCTTAATTCTTCATTCTGGATTTGTTTCGCCCGGTGATGAAACAGGATCATGTCTGTCCTACAAACAGAACTTGAGGGTGCGATTCCTTCCCGGGTGACCATTTTGCAAAGATGCCTCGTGGCGTAAAGAGCAGCGCGACGGTCTCTGAAACCGCAGGACTTGGTGCAATTCCAGGCGAGGCAGCCATTTGGTTCGAGGACGATGGCGACGACGAGCACGAGGGGAAGTTTCCATAACAACAGAGGGCAAACACCAACACGGAAGAAGTGTTAAATGGATTGAATCGTTAAATCGTGAATGGGTTCACGTTTTTAACCATTCAACGCGTTTTACGATCTAACGAACGAAACGACTTATGAGCGATGTGCTGAACAAAGCGGTTGTCCTGGTGCTGAACCGGAACTGGCAGGCGATCCATGTGCGGACGCCGGCAGAGGCTTTTTGCCAGATGGCCACAGGGGCGGCCACAGCGCTGGAGATCGAGGGTGAGGAATACATCCGTCCAGTGACGTGGGCGGAGTGGATCACTCTGCCGGTGCGTGAACAGGATCAAGCGGTCCGCACGGCGCGCGGTGAGATCCGGGTGCCGACGGTGATCGTGGCGGTGAACTTTGACAGGGTGCCGAAGAAGCGCCCGAAGCTGTGCTCCAAGACGATCCGCGAGCGCGATGGGAATCGCTGCCAATACACGGGGCGTGTGCTGCGTCCGGACGAGGGCAGCCTGGACCACGTGCTGCCGCGGTCGCGCGGCGGGCAGGATACGTGGGAGAACCTGGTGTGGGCGGATAAGGACGTGAATACCCGGAAGGGTAACCGTCTGCCGCACGAAGCGGGGTTGAAGTTGCTCAGCGTGCCGCGGGCGCCGAAGGAGCAGTTGGTCACGGCGTTGATCCGAAATTCGCACAGCATCCCGGAGTGGAAGCTGTTTTTGAATGAGTGAGTGAAGAGGGGGGTGAAGCGTTAGGCGCGCTCACCCCTCACCCCCGCCCTCTCCGCCGAAGTTCGGCCTCCCTATAAGGGGAGAGGGTGATGGCGGGCGCTTACGGTGTGCGGACGCGGTTGGTAATTTGGACGGTTGTGTGTTTCGGCGGCGGCGCGGTGAGGACACCGCGCCCTACCAATTTTTAAGTCGTATGAACATGAGTGAAATGAGCGAAAGCATAGAAAGGTTTATCTGTGAGAATATTGTTTCCGAGTCATCCTTTACATAGGCGGCAGGCGGATCCGGAGTATGCGGGGGAGTGGCGGGCGGCGAGAGCGGCGGGGTTCGCGTGTGAGTTGTATGACGTGGACCGGTTGCGGGAAGGGAATGCGCCGGAGGCGTTGAAGTGTTGCGCACCGGCCACGTCAGCGGGTGAGGCGATATTGCATCGCGGGTGGATGTTGCGGTGTTGGGCGTATGGCTCGCTGCATCGGGAGTTAATTGGGTTGGGGTATCGGCCGGTGGTGTCGCCGCAGGAGTATGCGGAGGCGCATTATCTGCCGAATGCGTATCCGCTGCTGGCGGGGCATACGCCGGAGAGCCGGTGGCTGGCGGGGAACGATGTGCGGGCGGCGTGGTCGGTGTATGAAGAATTGGCGGCGGCCGATGTGATCGTGAAGGACTTTGTGAAGTCCGCGAAGCATCGGTGGCAGGATGCGTGTTTCATTCCGGCACAGACGCCTTACGCACGGTTCAAGGACATCTTGCTGACGTTCTTGTATGTGCGCGGGGATGCATTCGAGAAAGGGTTCGTGTTCCGGCGGGCGCACTCGCTGGTCACGACAGGCGCGCACTCCTGCGGTCGGCCGAAGCATGAGGAGGTGCGGCTGTTCTTTTGGGATGGCGAGTTGTTGGCGGCGACGGATGAAGGGCCGTTAGTGGAGTTAGCGCGGTGGACGAAACTGGCGCGGCGGTTCAGTAATCGCTTCATCACGTTGGATGTGGCGCGGCAGATGGATGGAAGCTGGATTGTGATCGAGACGGGTGATGGCGGGGTTTCGGCGTTGCCGGAGGGGATGAGGGCAGAAGTGCTATACAAAGGCTTTTGCACGTTTTAGCATTCAGGGCTGAAGCCAAAACGTTTAAAGAATGAAGATGTGATAGGTGCTTACGTCTTTCAATTTAGGAGCCAATGAAGAGGGTGTCACAATATGAACGATGTTGATCGAAAACCAATTAGCGAGTTCTTTGAGGCAATCAAATCGATTGCATCGGGATACAATCACGCAGTTTTCAGCTATGTGGCCTTTAAAAAAGGGCAACATTTCGAACTCGCCAAAGGTATATTGCAGTTGCAGGGAGTTTCTCTGGGTGTTCCATCAAAACACTTCAGATCAGAGAATATTGAAGCAGGCCTTTACCGACTTGATGAGATTGGGCAGACTCCTACATCAATAATTGATGCCCTGCTAACTGGTGAACTGAAGCTGCCGTCTGGGGATTTGAGCTTTCCACCGGAGGAGTCGCGACCTCATTCAGTCTATTTCAGTCCCTTTTTCTCTGGCGGAACAGTGCTTCAGCACCGTCAAATCCAACTTAATGTTTATGGAGGCCGTCGTGAAACAGTATGGCCTCCAAAATTCGATTGGGAATTGAGAGCTTCGAATACGCCTTACGATACCGTGCAGGAACTGTGTGGTGAGTTTGGCCTTGGTGCTCTGAATGGGGATATAATCAGCGTCGAAATTATAGCTTACAACGTGGCGGGAATTGATACGCAAAGCAGAATCAACGGATCTCAAGCGCATCTCATCTTGAATTTGGCCCACGGCTTAGAACCTGCGAAAGCGTCGATAGGATACCGACTTTTTCTAGGGAAAAACGTCGTAAAACGGGCGACCATATCTGGCAGTTCAATGGAATGGAGCACCACGGAAAAGTTTCAACAAGGCATCGGCAAGCTGGAGGTTCCAGTGGGCGCGGTGTTGAATTGTGTGTCTTGCTATAATGGGATGGCTCAAAGTCATTACTGGGTAGCTGATTTGGACAACGCACAGAATCCTTTTCGAGCGGTTCATCAAGCTTTTGATAGTAAGCTCGATATTCTACAGGAACTAATCGCGAAGGCTGAGAGCAAAGGTGCCAATGCAAGAGATTTGGAGTTGGCGGTTGCTTGGCTTTTGTGGCTTCTAGGGTTCAGCGCAACTCACATAGGGGGGACACCTAGGACATCAGATGGACCAGATTTGATAGCCGCGACCCCAGCAGGAAATTTCTTGGTCGTTGAATGTACGACTGGAATTCTGAAGGAGAATAACAAACTGCCGCACCTGATAGAGAGAACGGAGAAAGTCAGGCGAAGCTTATCTGCATCCGGGAATCAACATCTAAAAGTTTGTCCTATTCTGATTACAACCAAGACACGCGAAGAGGTTAAGGCAGAGTTGGATCAAGCCTATAAACTCGGCATTTTCGTGGTAACCCGTGATGGGTTTGACGAAATTATCAACCGAACACATGTCGTTCCCGATGCCGATCGGCTTTATTCACGCATAGAAGAGGTTGTCAAACGTAACTTGGAAACGCCACAGCAGACGTCTTTGCCTTTTAAATAGTATGGAGAGCGCAATACATATTCACCCGACGGGTGAGGCGACAGGCTTCATCCCGACTCCGGGAGGCAAGGTAAGCCGATCACGGTGATCGGGACGAATTCCATTCGCGCGGGTAGGGCGTGAGGGGGGATTTCAGTCGTCACTACGTGACGAGGGTTTTCTTTTGGTTGATACCGTGGGTTTCACCCACGGCTACCATCGGGTGTTCGCTACGCGAACGGGGGATAAGGCTGTGATCGGTTTTCAGAGGGGGTAAAGTTTGTTGATGAATTGGCGGAGTTGGGTGGCATCGGCTATGCAGATCTGGAGTTCGCGGGGCATCTCGTTGCAGAGTTCGGAACAGAGGGTGTCGAGTGTGTCGTGAGTGCAGGGGGCGCTGATGACGATTTTGAGTCCGCGAGGGTAGATGTCGATGGGGAGGATTTGAAATTGGTGGGCTATACGGGCGGGGATTCGATTAAGGAATTCAGGGGTGAAAGAGACATGCTCGAGGTGGACGAATTCAAGTCCGGAGGAGTCGAACATTTCGCTCATGAGGCAAAGTTCCAACATGGAAGAGGATTCGTCCATTTTGTTTTTACCGCGAACGACGCGAAATACGCGAAAACGGGGCAGTTATCAACCGAATGGGGTCAAGCGAATGGGCTGCATGGATCAGGTGATGTCTGATGAGGTGTCGCTTGATCCGCCGATGACACGGTCACGGTAGGCGCGCCAGGTATCGAGGCCGCCTTCCAGTGCGGCCAAGAGTTCCGAGCCGTTGGAGATGGGGATGATTTGGAAGTTTTCCAGCAGATTTGGGGGCAAGTGCCGTTCCTGAGCTTCATCGGTAAGCAGGATGCAGGGTGGGTCCATGGCGGGTAATAAGACGCAGCCGCTTGCGCGGGTGAATTCAAAGATGAAGTTGCCGATGGGCTCGCTGGTGCCTCTGAGAGCGAACATCACACCGGTGAATGATTCCCGGCCATCAAGTCCAGCAGCATATATCTCCAAGTGGGAGCCGTCTGGGAATTCCACTCCGTAGAAATCATGCTCAGGCTCATGGATATGGCGGACCTGAGACAAGATGGCGCGAGCCGCTTCGGCGTTAGCTGGGGCGCTATCTCCATTACGAAATGCCTGGGTGAAGACATCAAAGCTCATATGAGTTTCTTTGAATTCGGTGGAGATGTTGTTTAGTGATGTAGCTAAGGTGATTCAATGATGAAAATGAAGCGGGCTTTCAGCCCTTGATCTTCTTGGCGGATGCTTGCCCAGGCCGTTGGCCTGGGCTGGTATGACATCGCGCCGTTGGCGCTTCGGGAGCGGGCTGAGTGATGTTTCATTTTGCTTTGGCGAGGCCTTTTAGAATGGCGGCTTTGTCTTTGTGTTGATCGCAGATTTTGCGGAGGGTGGCGCGGGTCAGGGTAGTGGGGGAGTTGGCTTCACTGAATTCATCGACGAGCAGGAGGTAGGTGACGGTGCTGCCATACGCCAGTGTGATCCAAGGTTTGTCGGGGCCAGCCTCATTGGAGGGTTGGCCTTTTGGATTGGTGGCGTAGCGGGCTTCCAGTTTCACGGGACGCACGCCGAGCACGCACCAATGACGGTAGTGTTTTTCTCCCTCAAAGACGGGGGTGGCGATGCGGGTATCCACGGCGAGGTCGGAGTCTTTTTGCCAGCTTGTCAGATAATTGCTGGCGAGGTCCATCAGGGTGCGCGGGTCTGCAGCTTCACCGGGAAGGAGCGAGGGTTTTAGGCCGATGTCTTCGCAGGCGAGGAGGTGGAAGCCGTAGAAAAGGTTTTTCATGGTGGCGAGTTCTTCCATGAGCGGTAGCGCGCGGGGGCCGTTTTCCTTGAGGCCTTTTAAAGATTTGAGCTGGGCTTCCGGCAGCAGAGTGGGCAGGAGATTTTCGAGGAAGGCGTAGCTGCGAGCCAAGCGCAGGTAGCTGGTGGGATTTGGCTCGAGACGAAGGCGGGGAGATATGCGGGGGATCTCGTAAACTTCTAATGCGGTTGCAGCAACGGGCATGTTTACTTCATGTGTTTCACGTTGTTTGGTGAGGATGGCGCGGAAGGCTTCGACGAGGCGTTCTTTGTATTTGCGGGTGAGGAGCAGTTTTTGATTTTCCGGGCCGCGCTCGGGGAGAAGGAAGGTCTCGAGAGCGAATACTTGATAATCATACCAACCGCTATCGGCGCGAGGGGCGAGATCGACGCGACCGCTGCGGATGGCTTTGATGAATTCTTCCATTAGATCGACACCGGCGGGCAATCCCGAGGTTCCGAAGAGTTTGGTGAAGAGCACGGTTTCCTTGGCTTGCATGGGGCTAAGGAAGTAGCGGCCGTCAGGTTTATCCAAGGTGTCGAGCCATGCAGGATTATTAAGCCCGGCTTGAGCGGACAGCATGCGCTGATAGCTGGCGAGGAGGGAAGGTGATGCTGCGAGGTTTTTGCGAAGGTCGGTAATGACCGTGGAGGATAGCCGTTGCTGGATGAAGCGGGTGGCGCGCCAGATGCGTTGGAGATCTTTTGACCACGCGTAGAAGCTCAGCGGTTCGGCTTCTGGAGAGGCGAGGAAGTTGTCGCGGAGTTTTTGTGCGATAGGGTTCAGGGTGATTTTGGGTGTTTCCGCGAGGTGTAAGGCGGCTGAAACCCACGCGTGAGCCTCGGAGCCTTGGGGCAAGGTCTGGTGAAGAACAAGCAGCACGGCAAGTGGGGAATCAGGTGGAGGTGCGGTGGCGGAATTTAAAGCAACCATGAGAGCGGCCATGAGGCCGTCATCGAACTGCTTGGCCTTGGCAGAGAGGAGATTGACGGAGGGCAGGAGAGGCGTGATACGGCTTTGATCTTGGAGTGCCTCGGCAGCGGCGCGGTAGTGAGGGTAGAGGCGATTGAGCGGTTCCTCAGTCTTTAGAGTGTTGCCGATGTCCAGGTTGATGATGGCATCGCTGCTGTTGATGACCCAAAAGGTTTGCTCGGTCTGGAGAGAGCGAGAATCAACGAGGGCGGGATCGAAGACGGGTTTCTTGTCGCTGAGTTTATCATCGACCAATAGCGGTGGACGCGAGGTTTCCTCGGTGATGACATCGCGCTCGATGGTGAATTCTTCTGATTTGTCGAAAGGGGACCAGTAGCGAGAGACAACGGCGATGACGATCAGGAACGCAATGGTGATGAGGGCGACTTTTCGTTCAGTGGTCATGGGCTCCTAGGCGCATTGAGTTCAGGTGATGGGAGAAAGATAATAGAGGGGCAGGGGGCTGACGAGGGGAAACGGAATGCGAGTTACACAGATTGGGATTTTTGGATGTTCTTGAGAGAGAAAAGGTTGCGTTTTAGCTGCAAATTTTAGCGAAAAGAGGTGGTTTTCTTGAGGGTTTTTGATAATGTTTTCAGTGCTGACAACTCGTTGTCGGTAAAGGCGGGTGAGACTGGAGGTTGGCGCTCGAATCGGAGCGGTAGGCAGCTTCTGGAGAATCCCAAAGTCATCAAGCATAGCGATGTGATTTTATTGCATTGGTGTGTCCTGCGTTGGTGGGGAGGTGACAGCCTTATGGAATCAGCCGAAGTTCGGCTTCCCAATAGGGGAGAAGTGCTTCGGCGGTGGTGGGGTTGGGTTTACGTGAGTGCCTTGGCGAAAAGAGTCAGGGCTCGTCGGGAGCCTCGCCCTACCATGTCAGGATCTGTGGGTGTATCGGGCGCTGGATCAGGGCGCGTAAGCTGGAGGGGGAACGGGACGTCGGGCGGCGTAGGATTTTATGTCCGCTCGGGGAATCCTCAGTAGCCATTGCGGAACCAGCCGGGTCAGGAACAGCATTAGAGTCTGGCCTCCCTATTAGGAGGAGCCATAGGCGAGATACATCAACAGGGGTCGGATGGTTTCATTGCTCTTTGACATAGTTTCCTTTTAAGGAAATGCAGGCCGAAGGTCGGCTTCCCTTTATTAGGGGAAGGAAGAATGGGGAGGTTAAGTGCCTCCTCTCCCCGGCCCTCTCCTCCAACTATCGTTGGAGGAGAGGGGGATGGGAGCGTTGTGCTTCGGCGATGGTGGGTCGTAGTTATCGCGGTGCTTTGGCGAAAAGAGTCAGGGCATCGCGGCAGCAATGCCCTACCATGATTGGGTTGCTGCGTTTCTTTTGGAGTGGCTGGCGAGGGTCGGATTCGAGAGGTGTAGACTGGTTGCTAAAGTGCCGCATGAACAGGATGCAATCGTGTGAGTGATACACTGAACGGACGAGATGGGAAGGCGACTTCGGGGGAATGAATTAATTTACGATTTGGGAAGGACGATTTACGAGTCGTTCGTGTTTCCAGGTTCTTGCTCTTGGTGGGCGAGAGCCTCAAGGGAAAGTTAGGGACCGGGTGGAACCGGTCCTTACCTTGTTTAGTTAGCGCCGTCTCATCCCGCATGCGGGACGGCTACAGATTAGGAGAAGGTCAGTTCCGCCTCATCACTTCGGCGGCTACGTTGCTTAGTGGCGTTTCGCGGAGGCGTTCTGCTTCGCGCGGAATTCGCTGGGGCGCCAGCCGATCCACTTCTTGAACGTGGTGGAGAAGACGAAGGGGTTCTGGTAACCGACGGACGCAGCGATGACTTCGATTTTGTCGTTGTTCACGCTGAGGAGTTCGGCGGCGCGTTGCATGCGCAGGAAGGTCACTTGCTGCATGGGGCTGCGGCCGAGTTGGCGGCGGCAGAGGCGGCGCAGGTGTTCGCTGCTGACGTGGCTGATGGAGGCGAGGCGGTCGAGGGTCCACTCTTGATCGAGTTCGTTGATGACTTGATGCCAGAGGCGCCAGAGGCGGTCATCGCCCTGCCAGGGTTGCGCGAATTGCAGGACGTAAGATTGGATGAGTTCCACCCAATGATGGAGCGCGCTTGGTGAGTTGCCCGCACCGCATTCGTGATAGAGACCTTCGACGGCGTGACGTAGTGGCAAGCTGTCGAACTTCGCGATCACTGGGGAGGTGGCGGAGATGATGGGTTTCTTTTCCGGCGGTTCGGCGTAGCGCACCCAGCAGAATTGCCAACGACATTCGGAGGTGGCGTAGAAGGCGTTCATGGTGTGCGGCGGCAAGAGACAGGCGGTGCCGGGAGCGCAGACTTGCCAGTGGCCATCGATGAGGACTTTGCCGCGTCCACCGAAGCAGGCGAGGAGATAGGTGCCGCTCTGATCCTTACGCACGACGCGGTAAGGGACCTTCGCATTCGCGATGCCGACGTGAGCGATCTGGTGCAGGCCGAGGGTGTTGCAGACGCGAGCTTCTTGCAGCCACTGGCGGGGGTCGTGAGTGTCAGCGCGGACGACGCATTGATGTGTGTCGTCGCCGATGATGTGCGTTTCCGATAGCTTTTCGTGCTTCCCACTCATGGCTGGTGCTTAGTGTGTGCCTATACTACAGTCACTGAACCGGATTGCACGATTAAACAACATCTGACTTTTGCTTTATGCCGAATCCATGGACTGGAAAAGGAAATCCTTACACGCGCAAAGAAGTGGTGGAACGCCTGCGGGCCGTGGTGAAGAAGGGTGACGCCATCATCGCAGCGGGTGCGGGTACGGGCATCAGCGCGAAGTTCATCGAGAAGGGTGGCGCGGACCTCGTGATCATCTATAACTCCGGCCGTTTCCGCATGATGGGCCATGGTTCGACGTGCGGCATGATGGCGTATGGCGACGCAAACGCGATCGCGATGGAGATCGGCGAATACGAAGTGCTGCCGGTGGTGGAAGAGGTGCCGGTGATCTGCGGTGTGCACGCGACGGATCCGCGCCGCCGCATGTGGCACTGGTTGGGGCGCATCAAGGAAATGGGCTTCAGCGGGGTAAACAATTTCCCGACGCACACGATCGTGGACGGTCATTTCCGCGGCGTGCTGGAAGAAACAGGCATGAGTGTGAAGAAGGAGTATGAGATGGTCGCGCTGGCTCGCCGTATGGATTTGTTCTCGGTGGTTTACGTGGGTTCTCCGGAAGAGGCTGTCGAGATGGCAAAGGCGGGTGCGGATGCGATCATCGCGCATGTAGGCACGACGGTGGGTGGTTCGATCGGTGTGACTAAGTCCGTGGTGTCATGGGATTTCACGATCAAGCGCACGCAAGAGATCATTGATGCCGCGAGCCGTGTGCGGAAGGACATCTTCTTCCTGTGCCATGGCGGACCAATCAACACGCCGCAAGATGCGGATCGCGTGATGAAGAACACGGATGCCGTGGGTTTCGTGGGTGCAAGCTCGCTGGAGCGCATGGGCGTGGAGGCTTCATTGACGAATTTGACGAAGGAATTTAAGGCGTTGAAAGCTCCGGCAGCGAAGAAGTTTGGGAAGAAGAAGTAGCTTCTTTTCACCACGGAGGCACGGAGAGCGCGGAGTTTGGAGACATGGAACTGGTTTCCAAAGAGATTACGGAGCAAGTGATCGGTGCCGCAATCGAAGTGCATCGGGCGCTAGGGCCGGGGCTTTTAGAGTCGGCCTATGAAGCCAGTCTTTGTCATGAATTGAGTTTGAGACGGCTGGCTTTTCAGACTCAAGTTGCGCTGCCGGTTGCTTACAAAAGCATCAAACTGGATTGTGGTTATCGGCTCGATATGGTGGTTGCCGGATCTGTGGTGGTTGAGATAAAGGCCGTCGAAAAACTGGAGCCAGTTCATGAAGCGCAATTGCTGACTTACATGAAGTTGGGTGGATACAAAGTGGGGCTGTTGATTAATTTTAACGTCCCGCTATTAAGAGATGGCATAGTGCGTCGGGTGCTTTGACTCTGTGTTCTCAGTGTCTCCGTGGTTAATTAATATTATGCAAAAGCATGTTTTCATCAGTGCGGCGCAGGCGATGACAGAAGAGTTCAAGGGGCGCACGAATCATTGGCTGTGCCGCCCTGAGATCGCGAACTGCAAGGACCTGCAGATCTGCCGCGCGACGTTGCCACCGGGTGAGGGACATGATTTTCATACGCATCCGGAACTGGAGGAAGTGCTCTATGTGTTGGAAGGACAGTTAGAGCAGTGGGTGGAGAAAGAGATGAAAGTGCTCAACCCTGGTGAGTTGGCGGTGATCCCGGCGGGTGTGGTGCATGCTTCGTTCAATCCGACGAAGAAGGATGTGACCTTTCTCGCGATCCTTTCGCCAGCAGCGGCGAAAGGACCCTTTGCAGTGGATGTGAGTGGCGAAGAGCCGTGGAAGTCTTTGCGGAAGAAATAAGGCGCATCAGTCCGGCATGCGGAATGGCAACGGCTGTGTGCCATCCACGTCGGTGAAGCCGTATTCCTTTGCGAGATCGCCGACGCAGAGCGCTTTGCCAGTGTGGCGTAATACATTGCGATCGGCGGCGAGTGCGGTCACAGCGCGTCCCACGTATTCCGTTGTCTCAGTCGGAAACCCCGCGAGTTCTGCATGACTTGGGTCCTCTGCGAAAACTTTTAGGACGCGTTCCGTGCGCATGAATCCCGGTGATAAGGCTATGGCTGTGATGCTGTGTGGTTTTAGTTCCGTGGCCATGGAGAAGGCCATGCGGTTCATTGCGCTCTTGGCGAGATCGTAGAAAAATTGTCCGGTGTATTTATCGCGGTCCCAGAAGGAGATGTTCACGATCAATCCATTTTGATGCGGCAACATCCAAGGCACGACAGCGGCGCTCGCGAGCAAGTAAGTCTTCACCCCTAGTTCGAACATGTTCTTCCAGTGTTCCTTGGATTGCTCCCAAAACGGCTTGAGATCAATGGGGAGTTCATTGCCTGCCCAAGCGCAATTCACCAGCAGATCGATGTGGCCGCCCTCGGCGCCGATGCGGTTGATGGCGGCTTCGAGCTGCCATTGATCGGAGCAATCGCACTTAAGTGCAATGCCTTTACCACCACGCGCGGTCACGGCTTCGGCAGTGTCTTCGATGGTGCCGGGAATATCATCTTGGCGTGGATGATGACGACTTGTGCGGGCGAGAACGTAAACCGTTGCACCCGCAGAGCCGAGGGTTAACGCGATACCTTTCCCGGCACCGCGGCTGGCACCGGTCACGATGGCGATATGGCCTTTCAATGGGCGCGTGGTATCCGGCAGAGGATCGTGCTGCGAGCGTATATCTCGTTGCTCAGCGGGGGCGGTGTGAATAGTGTCCGTTATCATGCAGACACTATGGCAGAGGAGACTGACAACCTTATGTCAGGATGGTTTTCGATGATGCGCCAGAGTCTGCTCCGCCAATGTAACCAGCTTCTGCTGCATCTCCGGCGGGTCGATGATGCGGGCATTCGTACCGAAGGAAAGCAACCAGCCACCCATCCAATCAAGTGAGCCGGTGGATAGCGCGAGGATGACACCATCTTTCACGGGTTTCTCGCTCTTCACGCCCCAAGACCATTCGCGACGCGCGCGTTCCGCAGAGAGCGGTTGGAAATGAACAGTCACGGTAATGCTCGTTGTTTCCTTCTGCCATAATTCGTGAAGCTTCTCGTAAGTGACATCTTCGCGCGGAGGAAACGTCTCTTTCAAAACGGTGAAACTTTGGATGCGGTCCGTGCGGAAATCGCGGGCTTCATTACGCAAGCGGCACCAGGCGATGAGATGCCAGCGGTCGAGATAATACAGCAGGAAGACTGGTTCGATATCGCGCTTCTTGGCTTGCTCATCCTTGACGCCTTTGTAGGCGATCTGGATCACGCGGCGTTGTGCGAGTGCCTGTTGGAGTTCGATGAGGTTCGCGTCATCTGGTGCCTTACTGCGCGGGAAGGAGATGCTGCGCTCGACGTTCTCCAGATGCCGTTGCTGCTCGGATGGCAAGACCGCGCGGATTTTCATCAGAGCGGATTGCATGGGGGCCCGTAGAGAGGCATCAGTAAGTTGATTCACGAGCACGCTGCCGGTGGCGATGGCACCGGCTTCTTGTGCGGTGAACATGACGGGCGGCAGATGATAACCGCGCACGAGGCTGTAACCGACGCCTGCCTCCGCCATGATGGGAACCCCGACTTCACTCAAGGCAGCCAAATCGCGATAAACGGTGCGCACGCTGATCTCGAAATGCGCGGCCATATCCTCCGCACGGACGACACGGCGTCCTTGGAGGAAGAGGATCATGCCCAGCAATCTATCCACGCGATTCATGCGCGGATTTCAGGGCAGAAGGGGAAGGGCGTCAATCTTGGAGCGCGAGTCTTTGATTCTCACTCCGTATCCATATCTAACGGGCGTTTCAGTCTCATGATGACACGGAGGCCGCCACTCTTGCGATTGCGTGCAGAGACGGAACCACCGCACGATTCGATGCAGGTCTTCACGATGGTGAGGCCTAGGCCTACACCCCCAGTTTCGCGATTGCGGGAAACATCTACACGGAAGAAGGGGTCGAAAAGTTTGGTCACATCTTCTGCGGGGACACCGGGACCGTGATCAGAGACGATGATCTCCACCTCGGAATCCACAGTGCGTGCAGCGATCTGGATGGGACCGCCTTTCGATGCGTAGCGGATGGCGTTGCGTACGACGTTGCCGATAGCACGGATGAGCAAGTCCTTCTCACCCATCACTTGCATGTTCTCAGGAACATTGATCTCTACTTCGGCCATGTCCTTAGCTTCCCGGGCGACGACCTTTTGTGCTATATCCAGCACGGATACCGGTTTGAGTTTGAGTGCGGCTGGGCGCAATCCTGCTTTGGAAAAGGAGAGCAGCTCGTTCACCAGGGCAGACATGTGCTGCAATTCCTCACGCACATCCTCCACATAAGGTTTCTGTTTCTCATCCGCACGCTGTTCGAGGATGCCCAGGGCGAGCTGCATGCGGGCGATAGGAGCGCAGAGTTCGTGCGCGGTATCACCGAGAAAGCGTTTCTGGCCGTGGACGAATCCAGCAAGGCGGCCGGACATACGGTTAATGGCATCGCTGAGGCGACCGATCTCATCGCGGCGTTTCGTATCCACCTGCACTTCGAACTGACCTTCGGCGATCTGCTCGGCGGCTTTGGTCACGCGCGAGACGGAGCCGGTCATGCTGCGCACAAGAGGCAACCAGAATAGAGCAGAGACGAACACGATGCTGCTCGCGCCAAAGATCCACGGTTTATAATCAAAGAAGATACCGCCAGCGCTGAAGGTTTCTGAGCGCATGAAAATGACGCCGGGTGCACCGCCGTCATTGTCGGTGCTCACAAAACGCGTTTGCAATCCCACCCAGTAAAATTCAGGTCCGGTAGTGCGCATCATGAAGCGCTGATGAATGGGGTAGGGGCCGCTCGGTGGACCTGGACGCATATCACGCATGGGGCCTCCTTGTGGCGGGCCATCCTGTCCGCCGGAGTTGTCCTGGCTGTCTTCATTGAACTGACGGCGTGGTGGGCCGCCGCCACCACCTGGACCGCGCATGCCGCGGCCTGGCCCTTTCGGCAGGCGACGGCGCAGTTCATCGGGCAGGTCGTTTACCGGACCGTAAGGCTCCTGCGATCCCTCCAATACCACACAAAACACGACACCGTGCTTTTCACTGCGTTTTTCGAGGATCTCGCTCCATTCGTTTTTGGTGGCCTCGGTCAATTCGCTGATGACTTCACGTGCCAAAGGTTCGGCGCGCTGGGTGACATAGCCGGAGATGAAAGAGTCCAAACCGCTCCGCACTTGTGCACGCAAGATAATCGAGCCGATCACGACCAGAACAATGATGTTCAGGAAGAACCAGGTGAGGATCTTGGCGTAAAGTGGGAAGCGGGGCTTCATGGGAAATGTCTAATGACGAAGCACGAATGACGAAGGAATGAGCGAAATCCCAGTGATTAGATTGTTCGCCGGAATTTGGGCTTTGAAATTGTGGAGTTCCTTCGTCATTCGGATTTGGGCATTCGTCATTGTTCTTCAGGGCTCATCATCATGTAACCTGCCGCGCGTACGGTGCGGATGTAGCGCGGCTCTTTCGCATCATCACCGAGTTTGCGGCGCAGGGCGGAGATGTGCACATCGATGGAGCGGTCGAAGACTTCGTAGTTGCGATCGCGGATCTCATCGAGCAATGCCTCGCGGGTTTTCACACGGCCCTTTGCGCGGGCGAGGCAGTAGAGCAGATCGAACTCCACAGGAGTAAGCACGAGCGGTTGATCCCCCATCGCGGCATGACGGCTGTTCGGGTTCACGCGCAGAGGACCTACGACGGCTTCGGGTTCGATCTCGGTGTGCGATTCACTCGTCACTTGGGAGCGACGCATCACCGCACGGATGCGGGCGAGCAGTTCGCGGGTGGAAAAAGTCTTGGGCAGATAATCGTCCGCACCGATCTCGAGGCCCACGATGCGATCGGCTTCCTCACCACGGGCCGTGAGCATGAGGATGGGCACAGTGGATTTGGCGCGGATGCGTTTGAGAACTTCGAAACCATCCATTCCGGGGAGCATCACATCGAGCAGGACTGCATTCCACTTGGCGCTGGTGGCTTTCTCCACGCCTTCCGGTCCGGTGTGTACGGCTTCCACTTCGTAGCCGAGCGGGGTGAGATAATCGCCGATCAGGCGGGCGAGCTTCTTGTCGTCGTCGATGATGAGCAGGCGGATCGTTCCGCTGGCCTTATCCGCGCTTTGATTCGTCGTAGGCATAGCCATGAGTGTCTCGTCGGCAAGCATGGCATAATTGTCCGGATTTGGAAGCACGATACCGGTAAAGCAGGATTCAGGGTGTGCGGACAGGGCTTTTACTCCCGCTTAACAATAAAACTCATGAATTGCCGGATTTGGCCGAAAACCTTGAATATCAGTGGATTTGCTGAGTTTTACACTTCCTTAACACTAATGGTTTAAGCGACTCACAATTGCTTAACGCCGGTTTTGTTGACTATGGCCCAACAAGAAAGGGCAGACGTAATGAAACTGGTAACCAAGATGATTTTGTCGGTGGCGACGCTGCTGGGTGCTTCGCTCTCGAACGTGCTGGCGGCGGACAGCCAGATGCTCACGAATTGGATGACGACCAATTCAGGTGCTTATGCGCGGGTCTACAAGACAACCACCGCAGAAAGCAACGGAACAAAGAGCACCACGTGGACGGGGCAGGACTCTCCCGTTTACTCGGATATCCAGGTGGTTCAATACTCCGCCAACTGGGTGTATGTGCAATACAGCGGTCTCTCCAGTCACATGATGGGCCCGTGGTTGAATCCGCAAGGCGGCCAGTTTCAATTCTGGCCTACGAACCAGCATGGCATCCGCCGCTTTCCGCGAAATCCGGTGGTGCAATCCGGCACGAAGGATTCCACCTCCGGCGGTTATTCCGGCTTGTTCGTGAATGGTGTGGCGATCTTCAACTCCCTGGATGGCCAGGCTTGGGATGGCAGTCAGATTCAAGGCCAGGCGCCGCACACGCAATCCACCTACTACTGGCATCGCAATGCGCCGGTGGCCGAGGCGTTCAACTTTGATGCGGCCTTGGGCCATCAACCCCCTTCCGCTGTATATCACACGCACCAAAATCCTTTGGCGTTGCGTTATCAGCTCGGGGATCACGTGGATTATAGCTCCAGCACGAAGGATTACACGGAGAGTGTCACGGCGATGACGAAACACTCACCAATCATCGGTTGGGCGCATGATGGGTATCCGATCTATGGCCCTTATGGTTACAGCAGCGCTTCGAATTCCGCAGGCGGCATCCGGCGCATGGTGCCGGGATATGTGAAGCGGGATGGCAGTAATGGCTCGGATGCGGTGACCAGTAACCGCTCGGTGATCCCCGCGTGGTATGCGCGTTATCGGCAGGCACACTTTGGTGGCGGTTATTCCACGGCGGCAGGTGCTTCACGGCCCTCGGACACTTCCACTTATCCGGTGGGAACATTTGCCCAGGACTGGGCTTACTTGGGTGACTTGGGCAAGACAAAGGGTGTGGATTTCGATCTGGATGAATATAACGGCCGTCTGTGCTATACGCCGGAGTATCCAAACGGAACGTATGCTTACTTCACCGCGATCGATTCCAGCAGCAATTCCTCGTATCCTTATCTGCTCGCGTTCGAATTCTACGGTGATGCCACGGGAGCGTCGGTGGCAAACATTTCAGAATCGGTGACCACGCAGTTTGTCGGTGGCCCGAATACTGCCCTTGTGCTGAACACACCTTCGGTCAATGACGACACCAGTTTGGTGACGTTGACTTGGAGCTCAGTCGAAGGCGGTACTTACCAGGTGGAATCTTCGCCCAATCAATCCACATGGACGACGCAATCCGCGAGTGTTTCCTCGGGCGGCACGTCGACGCAGAGCAGCTATACCGGCACGACGGGAACGGGTTATGCACGGGTGACACGCACCGCCCTTGCTTCTTATGACAGCGCCACGACGGGAACCTTCACGAGCACGCAGACGGATACGGAGAGCTATACCATCGGCGCATTCTCCATCTCGGCAGACCCGCAATCCCAGACGGTGAACCCGAATGCGAATGTGACCTTCTCGGTGACGGTGAGCGGCACGGGGCCGTTCACTTACCTCTGGTATAAGGGCGTCGATTCCATTCCGACTGCGACGAGCAGCAGCTATACGATCAATGGTGTGACATCAGCAAATGCGGGCACTTACAAAGTGGTAGTCACAAAGGGAGCTGTGTCTGTGACGAGCGGTAATGCCGTTCTTTCCGTGAACACGGCTCCCAGCATCACGCAAGATCCGCAATCGTTGACGATCAGCGAGGGGAACAATGCCACGTTTACGGTCACAGCAAGCGGCACGTCGCCACTCAGCTATCAGTGGAAGAAAGGTTCATCGGTGATCAACAACGCGACCAACAGCAGCTACACGATCACAAATGCGACTACGGCCAGTGCTGGAACTTACTCCGTGGTGGTGACGAATATCGTGAGCTCTGTCACGAGTGGGAGCGCGACTCTTACGGTGACGGCGCCGGTGAACACTGCGCCCACAATCACGACGGAGCCGGTTTCGCAAGCGGTGGCGGAAGGCGGCAGTGTGACGTTCACCGTCGCAGCCACAGGCACGAGCCCGTTCACGTATCAGTGGAAGCAGAATAACAACCCGATCGGCGGTGCCACGAGCAGCAGCTACACGATCAATCCGGTCTATTCGACGAATGCGGGCACTTACACGGTGACGGTCTCGAACGGTACTGGTTCTGATATCAGCGCGGGTGCGGTGCTGACGGTCATCTCTGCCTCCAGCAGTGACGCATTGTTAACTTCCTGGTTCACCAATTTGACGGGGCGATATGCGCGCATCTATGAGACTGACGCCACCCGTTTGGACGGCGAGACCGTGACAACGTGGGGTAACGGCGCACAGAACCAGACATCACCTGCATACGCCGGTGTTCAAGAAGTGTTCTCGTCGTCGAACTGGGTGTATATCCGGACGACGGGTTTGGGCATGCATACGATGGGACCCTGGTATGACAATGCTGCCCGTTCCACGATCTTTGTGAACATGCCGAAGAACCAGAACGCCATTTATCGGTTTCCCCGAGTGCCCACGGTGCCGGGCACCAAGGTGACTACGGGTGGTGAGATCGGGTACATGGTGGATGGTGTGAACCTTTTCGATGCGAGGGATGCCGTTTCTTACTCAAACAGCAATTCACGTGATGGTGACGCTCCGGGCTCTCCGAATGGCGTGACCGGTGATGGCATCTGGAATCGCGATGCCTACGTGAACGAAAGCATCACATTTGATCCGGCTTACGCACATCAGCAGAACACCGGTGTCTACCACTATCACGCCAGCCCGATCGGCTTGCGCTACATGTTAGGCGATCATGTGGACTTCAACGAAAGCACGAAGATCTATACGGAAAAATCGGGTTCGCCCTCCAAGCATTCACCCATCATAGCCTGGGCCAAGGATGGCCATCCGATTTACGGACCGTATGGTTATTCTACAGCGACAGATACAAACAGTGGAGTGCGTCGCATGGTGTCCGGCTTTGTCCTGCGAGATGGACAGAATGGCACGGCGAACCTGAGTTCGACCGGCCGGAATACGTTGCCGCTCTGGGCACAACGTTCGCAGAATCGCACTACCCTCACTTCGGGCCAGTATGGCCCGGCGGTGAGCACTTCATTTCCGCTTGGCCGGTATGCGGAAGATAACGACTACCTCGGTGATCTGGGCAGGACACAGGGTACGCACTTTGACCTGGACGAATACAACGGGCGGTTCTGCAAGACCCCGGAATTCCCGAATGGCACCTATGCTTACTTCTCCTGCTTGAGCAGCACGGGCGCTCCGGCTTATCCATATAATGTCGGACGGCAATACTACGGCAGTCCGACGGGCGGCTCCGTCTCTACTGTGAGCGAGACCGTGGTGACGAACTGGGCAGGTGGAGCAAGCCGGACGCTCACAGTCTATCCTCCTGAGATCGATGCCGAAGGAGTTTACCTGGTTTGGACGGCGGTGGAAGGTGGAACCTATCAGATTGAATCCAGCTTCAACCTGACGAATTGGACGACGGTGGATGAAACCGTTGTTGAAGGGGTTTCGGATGGCCCTGTCGTATGGGATTACGCGACTGAGTTTGGTCCGGATAACACGTTCTTCCGGATCAAACGCACGGACCTGGCCGCCTACGATAATGCAGGCTCCGGCACGACGGGTGGCGGAACGGGTGGCAGCGGTGGCATCACGTCGGTCTCGCCGACGAGTGCGGCAGCGAGTTCAACCGTTACGGTCACAATCACACTGGACGCGAACGCAAATCCAGCCTTGCCGCCGACACAAGCGGTGCCCAGCGCGGTGACGATCGGTGGTGTGAGCGGCATCAGTATCCAGCGCACCAGCACGAATACTGTGACGGCGTCGTTCACCTTCGGAGCGGCGGCCAGCACGAATACTGTGACCGTGACGTTCACGAATCCGATGGATTCTTCGACGGTCAGCTACACATTGACGAATGGCTTCACGGTCACGACCGCAGGCGGAGGCGGTGGTGGGGTGGTGACATTCACTGCCACGTTCCCGACCAATCCGCCGTTGCCGCCGCAAGATCAGATCCAGGCTTCCGCTGTCGGCACCGCTACGGCGACTATCACGAGCTACAACCAAGCGACGGGTGCGGTGACCTTTCAGTTTAATAACAGCACTTTGGCGACGGGTAATCATAGCGCGACGATGAAGTTCACGCCGCCGAGCCAGAGCCAGCAGACGTTGACCTCCTCGAACCAGTATACCAAGAACTGATGTATGGCGGTGCCTGTCCCCTTGCGTGGCGACGCGAAAGGGGGCAGGGTCTGCCAAAGGTAGGCGAACTACCTATGGCGGGCAGCCAGACATGTGAAAAGCTTGAGTGTCGTTCATCACATGAAGAACAGTGCCCAACATCGCGAAAGTCCAGGCATCCTTGTCTGGCTGTGGTTGATGCTGGGCTGGCTGCTGGTCTATGCCGCTACGGGCGCGGAGGTGCCGGTGAGAAAGCTGACGGTGGATATGTCAATCCAGTTCGGCGGCACGCCGGTGAAGCTGGACCAGTTGGTGAATACCAATGTCGCGGATCAGGTCTTCTCGGTCACACGGGCGGATTTTCTACTGTCGGATTTTGCCGTGCGCCGCACGGACGGCACGTGGGTGGAGCGTACGAACTGGCAGGCTTTTATCAGTCTCAGCGCGCAGCGTCTGCGCTTCGAGGTCCCGCAAATCCCGGCAGACAAGTATGACCGCATCCGTTTCAAAGTGGGAGTGGAGCCGGGCATCAATCACTCAGACCCGGCCAAGTATGGCCCTGATCATCCGCTGAATCCTAACTTGAACCAACTGCATTGGGGCTGGCAGGGCGGTTATGTGTTTCTCGCGTTGGAAGGGCGTTGGAGGAAGGCGTCGGGAGACTTGGGTGGTTACTCTTTCCACATCGGCAATGACTCGATGCTCACCACAGTGGAGCTCGCGCTGCCTCTGGACCTCACGCAAGACCAGCGGCTCAATGCGGGGTTGCACCTGAACCGGCTGTTTGGAGGAAGACCGGCGTTTGCTTTCGATGACGAGAACGCAGTGACGCATTCGCGTGAAGGCGACCCGCTGGCAGGGCGGTTGCGCAACCAGTTACAGAACGCGTTCACGTTTGAGATGCCGCCGAACAAGCTGTCTGATCTGGCGCAGAATCGTCCGGTGGGCAAACGTTTGATCGCGACAAACGCCACTCCGTATAAGTTTGTTTTCGCACGGCAATTCCCCCCGCCGAGCTTGCCGATGGATAATCCTTTGACGAATGAAGGTGTGGAACTCGGCCGCCGTTTGTTCCATGAAAAGCGGCTTTCAGGCAATGGCACGCAATCCTGTGCTTCATGCCACCAGAACACCTTGGCATTCGCCGAATCGCGCCAGTTCAGCCTGGGTGCGGAAGGCAAGGAAGGGCAGCGCAATTCGATGCCGCTCTTCAATCTCGCGTGGAAGCAAACTTTCTTTTGGGATGGACGCGCGCCGACCTTGCGTGAGCAGGTGTTGATGCCGATACAGGACCCCATTGAAATGCATCAGACTTTGCCGGAGATGGTGGGCAAGATCACGGCTTTGGAACCTTATCCGGCCCTGTTCGAGCGGGCGTTCGGGACGAAGGAGATCGATGCGGATCGTGTGGCACGTGCATTGGAACAGTTCCTCCTGACGATCGTCTCCTATCGCTCCAAGTTCGACCGCGCGATGCAGGGCCGGGAAGAAATGACGGAGCAAGAGAAACGCGGCTTCGAGTTGTTTGTCACAGAGTATGATCCGCGTCGCGGATTTTACGGTGCAGATTGTTTCCATTGTCATGGCGGGCCGTTCTTCACGAATCATGGATTTGCGAACAATGGTCTGGAGGAGACAGCGATTGATCTCGGTCGCGGCAAGGTGACGCGGCGTGAATTCGATCTGGGCCGTTTCGCGGTGCCTTCACTGCGTAATGTGGCGGTGACGGCGCCTTACATGCATGACGGGCGCTTCAAGACGCTGGAGGATGTGGTGGAGCATTACTCGACGGGAGTGAAGTCGTCTGCGTCATTGGACCCGAATCTGGCGAAGCATCCGAAGGGTGGAGTGCCGTTGAGTGAGGCGGACAAGAAGGCCCTGGTGGCATTCATGAAGACGCTGACGGATGATGAATTTCAGCCGAAGCAGGTGACGGGGAAATAGGGAATTCTAAGTGTTGAGTTTTAAGTTTTAAATTTAGGGGGCTGGAGTAAGGGGCAAACATTTACACTGGCTTTACAATTTTTGTTTTGGGTTAACACATTTGCTTAACACAATGGGAGGATGTTGTGGGCATATGAAAAACAAAAAGGTGATTTTCGTTCCAGGGGTTGGAGCATTCGTGGTGGCGTAACGTCAGCAACTCCTCTCAAACCAGTGAAAACTGGTCCTACAACGGTTTCCGCCCCGTGGCGGAGAGACGGGCTCGGGCTAAAACGTGTGCATCCCGGGCCCGTCCGCTTTTATGGCGGAGGATGCGTACGGAAAGAGCTTTCAAATTCACTGGCAATGACCATTATTTGCGCAGTGAACATTGATGGCCGGACAGGTTGTGAGTGGTACGGCATCAATTTCGATTCGCAGTCGCGCCAAACAAAGACATTTTCTGAACTGAACTGACCATGTTGGTCCAGTGTACCAATCCATCGTGTGGGACAAAGTTTCCGCGTCCAGATGCTGATGCGGGACGGATTGTGATGTGCCCGCAATGTGGCAAGTCCACCTCCGCTTTCGCCGCCAAGGAAGAAAAGTCTTTGGGCCAGCTGGGTGATTACAAAATCATCCGTCCGATCGCAAAAGGCGGCATGGGCGAAGTGTTTGAGGCCACGCAATTGCGCTTGGGCCGTTCAGTCGCACTCAAGGTACTCAATCGTCAGCTTGCCAATGATGAGCAGTTCATCGCACGGTTTGAGCGTGAGGCCAAGGCGGCAGCGGCGTTGAATCACCCGAATGTTGTTCACGTTTATGATTTCGGCCAGGAGGACAGCAAGGCGTATCTGGTGATGGAGCTGATCGAAGGGCAGGATCTGGCGAAGGTCGTCAGCTTGAATGGCAAGATGCCGTTGAAGGATGGCCTGCGCATCGTCGCCGATGTCGCCAGTGCGCTGCAGGAGGCGCATGGAAAAGGCATCATCCATAGGGATATCAAGCCGGCGAATATTTTACTCACGAGCAAGGGGATCGTGAAGGTGTTGGACCTTGGTCTGGCAAGGAGATTGGATGATGACTCCGATCTGACGGCGACGGGAGCAGGCATCGGCACACCGCATTTCATGTCTCCCGAACAGGCCCGGGATGCGCATCACGTAGATCATCGGGCAGATATCTACTCGCTGGGGATCGCATTGTTATATTTGCTGACAGGCAAGCGGCCGTATGAAGGGAAGTCTTCTTACAGCATCGTGCTGGCGCATTCCACGGAGCCGCTTCCGAGCGGTCTTGAGCTGGGCACGGAATTGCCGCCCTATGTGGAGGCTTTGCTGCAGAAGATGGCGGCAAAAAATCCGGCTGACCGTTATAGTGATTATGCAACGCTGATCGCAGATATCAGACGCGTGCAGCGCGGTGAGATGCCTGCTGGCAAGCTCGACGATAACACGTCTACCCAGCCGCTTGTCCCGGCCCATCACCATGCACATGGGGATCCCAAGCCGAAAACACAACCCAAGCCGCTGGATATCACCGCCACATTACATGTACCGCAAACACCCACAGTGGTGCAGAGCGGTGAATCGCGCTTCTGGCAGATCGCGACAGGTGTGGGGATTCTATGCACGGCAGTGATCTCGCTTGTGGCTTTGATGCATAGCTTGAAGAAAAATCAGCCGGAGAATCAGCAACCGGTGACGGTGGTTCCGGTCAATGACGGACAGCAGACGGCCAACGATGCTAAGGGCAAAGATCTGACGCCGGAGGACCTCAGGACACTGCAGGAGATGATGGGGCCGCAAAGCCAAGTCCAAGGTAAGGGCAAGCGCTATAATAACATGCCCAATATGGGCAAAGATCATCCCGACCCGCTGCCGCAGTTGGAGCCGATCCAAAATCCGCTGCAACAGGCACCGCTGAAAGCGATGGTGGCGGAAGCCAAGGCCTATGCGGAGGCGAATCCCACTAAGTATCGCAACATCCTTGCCCGCTATGACCAGCTTTATGATATGACGGGGGGAACACCGTTCCGACCTGAAGTGGGAGATGCGTATCGGGTGTGGTCTGAACGCCAGATGGCAGCGACGCAGAAAGAGTATCTTACATTCTCCAACAGTGTGCGCCGGGTCATGACTGAACAAGGGCATCGGGAGGGAATGGCAGAATGGAACAAATTTCCCGAGGATTTGCGCGGTGAAAAGACGGACCTTTACTTACAAGAGAAGATACGTAGTGACTTTCCCCCACCGTCAATCGGGTCGGAGGGATTCAAGAACAAAGGGCCGCGCAATCCTTGAGCGGAGCTTTTTTCATAGCGCAATTTTTGTAAGAACTTTGCTGGCTAAACCGGCTCTTTTTACAGTTCCTTAACAATATCTCGCCCTTAGCCTCATGAGGTCTTAACATAGGCTTCGTCTCCTGTGTTCAAGCCTATGAGCAAAGCATTTTTAACGGTAGGATTATCTCTTTGTTTGACCGGTACGGTTTTCGCGCAGGCAGATCGCGGGCCGGTGAACCAGCAAAGACCGGGGCGGGATACGGTGCTGGCGACGGTGGCTCCAGGCACGAACATGGTGAGCATCAAGGTGGAAGGAACGAACCGCGTGATCCGCTCGAACGGCTGGCCGGATCATACGCCGGGTCAATTTCCAAATCGTGGCAATCCGAACACGCTGCGTCCGCAGAGTTATTCTTTCAAGGTTCCGGCGAATCCCAAAGCAGCGGGCAATCTCAGTCCCAATCACGGTGCATTCTTCGGCGTGGCGTTGAATGGTGTGCCGTTTGAGCCGGGCACGGGTGAATTTTGGAATGGTGATCGCCGGTGGAATTATGAAGCGATGTCCGGCAAGATCAATCTGGGCATCGACCAGCACAATGCGCATGTGCAGCCGACGGGGGCGTATCATTATCACGGCTTACCGATGGGCCTGATCAACAAGCTGGGAGGCGCGACAAACAAGATGACGCTGGTGGGATATGCGGCGGATGGTTTTCCCATCTACACCAACCTTGGTCACACGGATGCGATGGATACGAACAGCGCGATCAAGAAGGTGAAATCGAGCTGGCGGGTGAAGCAAGGCACACGTCCTACGGACAGTCCTGGCGGCAAGTATGACGGTACATTTACGGTGGATTATGAATTCGTGAGGGGCGGTGGAGACTTGGATGAATCCAACGGGCGCTTCGGCAAGACGCCGGAGTATCCAGAGGGGATCTATCATTACTACATCACGGAAGAGTTTCCGCAGCTCGGGCGGTACTGGCGTGGAACCCCGGATGCGGGTTTCCGTAAAGGACCGCCGGGTGGTGGACCCGGAGGCGGCAAAGGTCCCGGTGGACAGGGTGGTCCCGGAGGGCGTGGACCGGGAGGTCCAGGCGGGCAAGGCGGGCCGGGATTTGGGCCTCCGGGCGGTGGACCTGGAGGTGGACGTCCGCCGGGTGGTGGGCCACCGGATGGGCAGAGACCGTTCTAAAGCTTCAACCCATCCAAAACGGAGGCAAGGCTGTTCAAATCGCCGCCACCCGTGACCTTAGGTTGAGGGGCAGGCGTGAGCATCCGTTTCATGTATTCTGCGGCATCGGCCACGTTGGTGACGGATTTGGGCAGGGTGGCTCCGGCGGCATTGGGATGGCCACCGCCTTGGAAGAGTTGGGCGATGGGCAGGGCTTCGCCGTTCTTGCTGCGGAAGCTGACCATCACGGTATTGGCCGAGCGGCGGAATATGGTGGCGAGGACGGGGTAAGGGGTGGCTTGCTCATCGAGCAGGCGGTGGACGATGAGGTTCACATTCCCCACTACAGTGTTCACCCAACCGACTTTATCGCTTAGCGGTTTGACGTTATTGCGGCTCCAATCGAAACCGATGGGGTCTTCTACGCGGCGCTTCACGGCAATCACTTCGAGCAGTGGATGGTCGAGCAGGTTTTCCAAGCGACCATCAATGATCTCGTAGAGATTCCAGAAGCCGTAGGTTTTCACCAAGTTCGCGTAATCTTGGGCGAGGGCGAAATCGGGGGCGTCTTCGAGGAAGAGGTCGGCGATGTTGTTCAGGTAGACGAGGCGTTCCAAGGCAGGGGAACCGAGACCGTGTTCACAGGCCAGTTCATAACAGAGGAGACCGGCGGATTTAGCCTTGTCGTGGATGAGCTTGGCATGCTTGGCAGTGACATCAGTGATGTGGTGATCCAGGACGAGCCAGTTGGGCTTGTCGAAGCGGGCTTCAAAGGTGAAATCGCTCACCCAAGCTGCCTTCTCTGACATGCTGCGCTGCTTCCAGTAGTTGTTGTGGTGAGCCTCGAGTTTGATGTTTTCGCCGAAGAGTTTTTCGGCCAAACGACGGAGGATCAGGCCGGAGGTGAATCCGTCCAGATCACTTTCATGGGTGAGGATGACCTCAGGTTTGGGCAAATCGATCGCCATTACGGAGGGGATGTAGCGTGGCTGGGCGGTTTTGGCGAGGAAAGATGGAGGCAGACAGCGTAATTCGGGCCCAGTAGTCCTTTATGATAAGTTTTGGACAGGGTTTTTTTGCCTATATTAGCAAGGCTTGACGATGGCTTGCCGATAGCGTTACTTGAGCATCACACAGCATGCAGCCGCCGTATTGGGCTGAAGAACCATCTTTTTACCCGTATGCGTTATTTCAGGTCTGACAAGCAGAGGAGCAAAGCGTTCACATTGATCGAGTTGTTGGTGGTCATCGCCATCATCGCAATTTTGGCCGGCATGTTGTTGCCTGCGTTGGCCAAGGCAAAGCAGAAGGCCTTGATCACCAAGTGTTTGAATAATATGAAGTCGATCGGGAATGCCACCGCGATCTACACTGGGACCTGGTCGGAAAGATTCCCTCAATCGGTCGCCAAGTTCAATTGGTCCGGCGCCGACCGGCAGTATAGCTGGGATGAAATGTTGGACAAAGGCCTGGGTGGACAATTGCCGATGTATGGGACGGATATGCAGCAGGGTGCGGCCGTATCGGGGAAAACGCCGAAAATGCTTTTGTGCCCGTCCGACACCATCCCGCTGAAGAACGGTGCGGATGGCGGCTGGGATAATTCTCAACGGCGGACTTATGCCACCACGCTGTTCAACATGCAGCAAACCAACTGGCCGCCGAACCCCAGCAGTGACACGGGCATGGGGCTGTATTGGGATTTTACGGATTTCTATCCGAACTGGAATGCGCAGGTGGCGGCGTGGGGTGTGGTAGTGCCGTCTTTTTCCACGATGACAAATGATGGGCGTTTCAAATTCAATTTTGATGCCCAGGCGTCGGTCAGAACGGCTACCTTGCAAGCCCCCACCGACACCATCTGGATCACTGAACAGGCGAACTTTGAAAACCTGGCGGGCAGCCGGGTTTTCTCCGCCATCCATCGCGCGGACATGCATTTGCAGACATCGGACACCAACAGATCCAAGGCGTATCCGGGCATCGTGCAGAGTGCTTACCATAACAACATGTTCAACTACCTGTATGCGGACGGACATGCGGAGACGAAGAATCCCGCAGCTACTGTCGGTGTGAACGGCACGCTGGCCGCTCCGAAAGGTGAATGGACGATCAAGGCCAAAGACTGATGCTGAAACTTAAACGGAGATAAACTATGAAGTTTTCTGCATATATATTGAGCTTGGGGATGCTGGCGGCAATCGGATGTTCTGATTCCGAACCGGAAGTGCCCGCTGTGCCCGCTCCCGCACCTGCCGCGACTGTGGACCCGGTTGCCAGCAGTCCCGTGGCACCCACGGGTCCTGCGCCTGCAGTGGCCAGTCCGGCTGCGGCTCCAGCAGGCGATGTAGAGCCGGAGCTGAAGCCGATCCAGAACGCGATCGAAACTTTTCAAGCCCAGAACAAGCGCATGCCCTTGCACGTGGATGAACTGGTTTCTTCAGGCGCCATCCAATCATTGCCCACTCCGCCTCCGGGCAAAATCTATTTCATTGATCAGGCCACGAAACGCATCCGCCTCGGCGGGCGTGACTGATTCTTTGGTTTCCAACCGAATCGCGAAGGTGAAAGCCTTCGCGATTTTTTGCTTTCCGGTTTCGGTAGGGAACGCAGTATAGCGGTGTCCGATGGCTCAGAGCGCAGGGAAAGTCCCTTGCCTGAACCCGGCGGCAAAACGAGATACAGCAATGGCAAACAATCTTTTCGATCTTTCAGGTGATGTGGCAGTGGTCATCGGCGCGACCGGTGTCCTGGGTGGATCTCTGGCTGAAGGCTTGGCCGCAGCAGGGGCCAAGGTGGCCGTGCTGGGCCGCAATCAGGAACGTGGTGAGGCGCGGGTGAAATCCATTCAAGCGAATGGTGGTCAGGCGGCGTTCTTCACGGCGGATGCCATCAGCCGTTGCAGCCTCGGTGAAGCGCATGAACAGATCGAAGCGAAGCTCGGTGCGCCGACGATCCTGATCAATGCCGCGGGTGGCAATGACCCGAAGGTGACGGTGACGGCGGATCATCCGTTCGAGTCCATCAAGTTGGAAGATTGGCAGGCGAATTTCGACATGAACCTGGTTGGTGGTGTCCTCTTGCCGTGCCAGGAGTTCGGCCCGGCGATGGCGAAGCGCGGCAAGGGCAGCATCATAAACATCGCGAGCGTCTCGGCGCATCTGCCACTCTCGCGCGTGGTGTCATACTCGGCATCCAAGGCGGCGGTGATCAGCCTCACGAAGTTCCTCGCGCGCGAATGGGCGACGAAGGGTGTGCGCGTGAACACGTTGACGCCCGGCTTCTTCCCGGCGGAGCAGAACCGCAAGCTGCTTTTCAATGACGACGGCACGCCGACGGCACGCACGAAGGCCATTTGGGGCCACACACCGATGAACCGTTTCGGTGAATCACAGGAATTGATCGGTGCGACCATCTTTCTCGCATCGCACAAGGCGAGCAGCTTTGTGACGGGCACGGACATCACGGTGGATGGTGGATTTTTGTCGCAGACGATATAAGCAGTCGATAACCCGAGGGGGCACCCCTCATCCTCAATCCTTCTCCCCTCCGAGGGGAGAAGGAGGAGAGCCGGCGGGTTATTTATAGCGGGTTTGAAGAATCGTTACTGACCGAGTATTTTAAAGTCGTGTTACAGCATCGTATCAAAGTTGAATGTGACGAAGATGGAGTTTGGGTCGCGGAGTGTTTGTCGATTCCTGGCTGTGTCAGTCAGGGGCAAACAAAAACAGCGGCATTGACGAATTTGAAAGAAGCGATCGCGCTTTGTCTGGAAGTCCGAGCGGAACTGGGAATGCCGCTCACTGTTATTTCTAAATTTTAATATCTATGCAAGCCATCGGCCAATCCGTTCCGTCGGGTTCCAGCATCTCGCCGCAGCAAGTGGTGGAGATCGTCGCGCAAGCCTGTCCGGCCAAAGAGTATCGCGACAAGAAAGTGCTGCTCATCGTGCCGGATGCCACACGCACGGCCCCGGTGGGTTTGCTCTTCAAGACGCTCTTCAACCAGATCGGTGAAGTGACGAAGTCCATGGACATCCTCACGGCGCTGGGCACGCATCAGCCGATGAGCGAAGCGGCCATCTGCGAGCGGCTCGACATCACCGAAGCCGAGCATCAGGGAAAGTATCGCAAGGTTAAATTCTTCAACCACGAGTGGGATAATCCGGCGGCATTGCGGCGCGTGGGCACCATCAGCAAGGAAGATATCCGCGAGCTGTCCAGCGGTCTGTTCGAGATGGAAGTAGGCGTGGACGTGAACAAGCTCGTCTTCGAATACGACCAGATCATCATCGTGGGGCCAGTGTTCCCGCATGAGGTCGTTGGTTTCTCCGGAGGTAACAAGTATCTGTTCCCCGGTGTGGGTGGACCGGAGATTTTGAACTTCTTCCATTGGCTCGGCGCAGTCGTCACGAACCCGATGATCATCGGTAACAAGTGGACGCCGGTGCGCAAGGTGGTGGATCGCGCAGGTGCTTTGGTCACTATTCCGAAGAAATGTTTTTGCATGGTGGTGGCGCCGAACAAGGATCTGGTGGGCCTGTATGCGGGCACGCCGGAGACGGCTTGGGATGCGGCGAGCGAAGTCTCGAAGCTGCATCACATCTGCTACAAGGATAAGCCGTTTCACACAGTGCTCTCCTGCGCCCCGGCGATGTATGACGAGCTGTGGACGGGTGGCAAGTGTATGTACAAGCTGGAACCGGTGGTCGCCGATGGCGGCGAGCTCATCATCTACGCGCCGCACATCCATGAGGTCTGCATCGCGCACGGGAAGACGATCATCGAGATTGGTTATCATTGCCGCGATTACTTCCTGAAGCAGTGGGACAAGTTCAAAGATTATCCGTGGGGCGTCATCGCGCACTCCACGCATGTGCGCGGCATTGGTAAGTTCGAGAATGGTGTGGAACATTGCCGCGTGAAGGTGACGCTGGCGACGGGCATTCCGGAGGAGATCTGCAAGAAGATCAACATGGGTTATCGCGATCCGAAGACGATCAACAAGGAAGATTTCGCGAACCGCGAGGATGAAGGCATCCTATATGTGCCGAAGGCGGGCGAGATGCTTTATCACCTGAAAAAGCAGCCGAAGTGGGCGGGCGGGGAGTATTGATTTACGATTTGGGATTTACGAATTACGAGCGCCGCTCTGAGATTTCAGGGCGGCGTTTTTATTGAGAGTCATCTTTTGAAAATGCCTATGTATATGAGGCACAAGGCACCGAGAATTAGAGCGTTTTAAATAAAGTTATAGCCGTTCTGCGGGAAGTTTGGCAGAGTTGGGGGATGAAACGGCCCATTTCGCTGGATTTACGGCAACGGATTCTGGTTTCTTATGATCAGGACGAAGGGACCCGCGAGGAAATCGCC